>NZ_JAMYLU010000002.1:0-451379 GCF_040318135.1 Mesorhizobium sp. M1295 | reverse complement strand
GTCCAGAAGTTCCTTCTCAATAGCCATGCGATGATTCTCTCCTTTCCATCATCATGGCCTCGCGCACAGAATTCCCGACAGTCCCCCGCGCATTGGTCAAGGACCGTACCGCCGCGCAGAACAGGCAGAAGAACCTGACCATCCCGCTTTTGAAGCGCCAGGCCGAGCAGCGGCTCAGGCAAATCACCACCCAGATCAATGCGATCGACGCCGAATGTCGTACGCTGGTCGCCCGCGAGCCAGATCTTGTCCGTCGCTTCGACATCCTCACTAGTATCCCAGGCCTTGGCGAAGTCACAGCCTTCGCCATCATCGCCGACATGCCGAAGTTGGGAACCCTTGCCAACAAGCAGGTCGCAAGCCTCGCCGGCCTCGCACCGGTCGATCGCCAGTCGGGGCAGTGGAAGGGCAAGTGCTTCATCCGGGGAGGAAGATCGTCGGTCAGGCAGGCGCTCTACATGCCAGCCCTCGTCGCGGTCCGTTTCAATCAGTCACTCAAGACAAAATACCAAGACCTCCGAGACGGCGGAAAACCTGCAAAACTCGCCTTAACCGCCATCATGAGAAAGCTCGTCTTTCTCGCTAACGCCCTCATCAGGGACGACCGGAAATGGTCGCCATCCCTTCCTTGACCAAGGCGGATACTCTAGATGCATTCGACAGGCGTTTGACCGACGAAAGCTTAAGCCCCCAAGATGCCGCGGCCTATGTCAAGTGCTGCGAGGCGAGTATGATCGACGCGTTGGTGCCAGGCTTCTGAATGATAATCACGACGATGGTAGTCATTCTCGACGATACAAACACCCTTCGGCCGCGATTTCGCCAATAGCAATACCGCAGAAACGTGCCACTTTGGCGGACGATCTGCGCGCTCCGAAGGCAGAAGTTACAGGTTCGAATCCTGTCGGGTGCAGCATTGCCGCAGTTCGCTTGCCGACAACTATTCCTGCTGGAATTGACAGGGCCAATCTTCAGGCCTCGTCAAGCCAGAAGGCAACTCGGTCCGGGCGTCTCCGCAAGCCATGTTGAGCTGCCACTGGGACAGACCCGCCGAATTGGAAAGATCGACACCCTCGATACGGGTCAGAAAGAAAAAGGCGCGGTCAAAGTCTATCGGCGCGGTGAACCTCGCTCCTCGGAAGTCCGCCCGTGCGAGATTGGCAAACGAGAAGCGGCTGCCGCTGATATCGGCGTCATGGAACTGCGCACGCCCCAGTTCTGCCTTTGTGAAATCAACATTGGTCAGATTGGCGTCCTGGAAATTCGAGCGCTGCATTTCCGCGCTCGCAAACACAGCGCCCTGCGCGTCCATACGGCTGAAGTCGGTCCTGTAGCCCTCGATTCTGTCGAACCGGGCGCCTTTGGCGGTCGAGTCGGCCAAGGAAGCACGCACAAGAGTTGCCTTCTCAAGATTTGCCGCACGGAGATTGGTGTTCCTGAGGTCGGTCGAAGTGAAATCAACACCGAACAGGTTCGCCCCGCTCAGGTCCTGTCCATCTAGGATGAGAAGCTTCTTGTCACACTCTTGCCAATTGACGCCAGGCGTCGCGGCTGCGTCGCAATTTTGAGCGGCAGCGGCGTTCTGCCAAGCAAACACAGTGCAAACCGCTAGAACCAAGCCGGATGTGCCGTAAGCTCTGGTTCGCCTCAAAGTCATTGTTGCTGGACCTCTGCTACTCGCCGACACTCACCCTTACCACATCTGCTGACACTCGAGCCACGGTGACCACTGCCGTCACAGTTGGCGCATTTCTCATATTCAAGCTTTGATGTTGATCAACAGATCAACCCGCGCGTAGGGCGCGATTTGCGAGCGCCTCCCCATATCGGCGGTCCAGCAGAGATTCATTTGTCACCGGCCAGGCGCATCATTCCGTAGGTATGCTTGACTAAGCCGAGGAGAGCGGTCGTTCAGGCTGGCGAAGTCGCGTGCCAAGATTGGCCTCCGCTCTGGACGCTTGTCTCGCTAATTGGGAGCCTGCTCGAGTGCAGACCGCCAACCGCCGGCGTCCGCTGCCGACAAGCGTGAATCCGCTTGGTTCCGCACCGGTCGGTACTTCCCGACGGCGAGGTTGACCCGGCACGGGGTGCTAGTCGCACTGACGGCATTGCTTGACGACGCCGTTATCTTTCTAGGAAATGAGAGTGGTTCCATGCATCTGGCGGCATCAGTAGGGACTCCTGTCGTCGGCCTTTACGGCTTGACACCGCCGGACATTTGGGGGCCGCTCGGAGTTCCGCATCGGATCGTGGCGCCTCGGCTGCCCTGCCAATGCGCTGCTCCCAACTTGTGCAAGCCGAACAATCCCGGTGGCGTCTACTGTGTGCATCGCGTGCGAGTAGAGGAGGTCACCACAGCTACCCTCGACCTGATCGAGTTCGAAACGCTCAAATCAATACCGAATCGTTAAGCTCAGCTCAGCTAGTTCGTTGAAGCGGCGGACCTAACAACTGGCCGGATCGACGGCGAGCGGCCTAGGTCCATCAGATCAAAGCCGGGCCTCGATCCAGAACCGAGATATCGTAAACTACACTCTGCGTCTCATGAACGGCCAAGTCAGCAAAATACCCCTATTCACCCCCGCCGTCGGTTACTGCTCATCGCCTTGAGATAGCCTCTTGCGAGTCGACAATCGCCTCCCGCGCTATGACAAGGTCTTTCCGGGTGAGAGCATTGCATTCCCTCGCAAGCGCGATTCGAACCGTTATTGCGCGTTCATTTTCCGCAAGACGGCAGCGCGTTCCCGGATAACGAACATTCGATCCCAGCTAACGGCAATCGCATCCCACATAACGACAACGGATTTCCCTGTTAATTCACCGGCGGCCGCGAATATTCACGCAAATCTGGTCGATATTCCCTGACGCCTCGCGCAGGAAATCTCCCACTAAGTAGCTGACATCGCGACAAGATATTGATGTTCTGCCCGCCCAAAGCGCGCATTCGCACAAATACCCTGCTTTTTGCCTGTTAGCAGGAAATATCAAACGGAGACTGGTTCGCCACAGACCGGTCGGTTCACCATGCTTTCAATAGGTTACCCGAGGGATGCATCGGTCATCAGCCGTGGACGCGTGCAAGGAAGTCGCGCACCAACGCAAGCGCCTCATCGAAATGGGTTTCCAGAAGCCAGTGGCCGGCGCCATCGAGGAGGTGGAACTCAGCTTGCGGCAAGTCGCGTTTGTAGGCGCGGGCCGATGCGGCCGGCATATAGCCGTCCTCGGGACCCCAGACGATCAGTGTCGGCGGTTGCCGTTTGCGCAGATAAGCTTGGTATTTCGGGAACCAGTTGAGGTTCCCCTCCAGCTTCTCCATCAGGCCGACCGCAAGCCGCCGACGGGCTGGCGTGTCCATCAGAGGCCAATGGAGTTTCCACAGATCCGGTGGCACGCGCTCGGCCACGGCCTCGCCAACTTCACCGATGAACTCGTGCCGGAAGCCCTCCTCGCTGACCGCATCTTCCAGCGGGCGATGCTTCTCGGACGTCTTATCGTTCCAATACATCTTGATGGCTGCGTATTTCGGGCCGAGCACGTCTTCGTAGATGTCGCCGTTCTGGATGATAAGCGCGGCAACGCGCTCCGGATAGGCGATGGCGTGGCGCAATCCGATCTGCGAGCCATAGTCGTGCAGCCACAGCGCATAGCGGGATAGGCCGAGCGCGTCAGCGAAAGCCGCCAGAAACCCGGCATAGGCATCGAAATCGTAGCCGAATGCAGCCATGTCGGGCGTGGCGCTGTAACCGAAGCCAGGAAAATCCGGCGCGAACGTGTGCCAGCGATCTGCCAGTCCAGGCATCAGCCTTCGAAACTGATAGGACGAGCAGGGATAGCCGTGCGGCAACAGAAGCACCGGAGCGTCGGCCGGGCCGTCCTCGCGAAAGAAAATAGCGTCTCCGTTAACTTTGACTTGGCGGTGTCGCAATTTTGCCTCCTCGATCGAAAGGCTGCAACCTCCCGCATCCCGTTGTTTACGATGCTCTCGCTGGAAGGTTCCGTGGAAAAATAGACGCGGCAACTGACTTCCAAAACACAAATACGGTGACAGTGCACTTTGTCTTGTTCGCGCGATTGTCGCTTTCTGTACTGCTCCGCTCGGCCAGTCCGGGCATGAGTTCGGGCCACGTGGTCCCCGCACCGTCCAAGGCCAATTCGCAAACTTATGACCAGGCGGAGGGTTCCCGGTCGCGCCGTTGAAAGCGCCAAGGAACCTGCCGCCGATCAGATCGTTTCGCGGTATCTGGCCAGATCGACAGCAACGGAGGAGAGACATGCTCGAAATTCTGCATGCTCACAATCGCGCGACACCGAACATCGGCCGGCTCGGCCAGTTCGGGCTTTGGCACGATGCTGCGTGACGTCGACTACGTCCTGCGAAAACTCGACTGGTTGCGCGCCGAAGGCATCTGGCCCAACGGCTTGCGATATCTGTGGACCGATGCATTCGGGGTCGTGCTCTACGTCTCGCTTTACACAGAAACTGGCGAACAGCGCTGGCTGGACGCGGCCGAGCGGCTGGTCGCCGATGTCGAGCGTGTGCTCGGCCGCCGGCGCGGACTGAGGATCGGCGAAGCGGCCGATCGCGACGGCCAGTACTTCCACTATCTCGCGATGTGGCTGTTCGCCTTGGCGCGCCTCGGCGATCTGAAGCCGGAATACCGCAAGCGCGGCATTGCGCTGGCGCGTGACATTCACCCGGCATTTGTGGTCCCCGGCCGCGGTGTGATCTGGAAGATGCAGGAGGATCTAAGCAGCCCATATCCTGGCTACGGTCTCGGCAGCATGGATGCCTATGACGGCTACGTCTCTTACCGGACGCTCGATGAGGACGCACTGGCGCCCGAGATCGCGCAAATGCGTGATCTGATGCAGCGCGATTGGCGCACCCTCGACATCGAGCAGGACCTCGGCCTCGGCATGATGCTGTGGCTCGCCCATTTCTTTCCCGACGAGCCGTGGGCCGAGGCCCAGACGAGGCGTTCCCTGCGAACCCTGGAAACGATATGGGTCGACCCGCCCGGCTATTTCAGCCGTGCGCCATGGCTGGGCGACACCAAGTTCGCCTTCACCAATTACGGCGTTTCGCTCGGCCTGCAGGCCGCCGGTATCTGGCCGGGGCGTGTCGATAGGCTGAACGCCTTCTTCGAGGACTGGCGCTCCGGCGACGAATACGACCGCGAGGCGATCACGTGGGTGATGGCCTGCACCTCACATCTTCCTGGTGCTTTTCTGACCCGGGGCGGCGAGACAATGATTGAAAGCGACCAAGCTCGGGAACGTTCCTCTGCCGGCGCGGTTGTCGATGGAAGTGCACCGAGACGCAAGGAACGCGGTTGAAATGGCCATTCTCTTGGGAAAACCGGGAAGCTGTTGGGTGGCGGCAGCCAGATCCACGAACTATCCCCAGCTCGAAGGTTCGATCCATGCGGACGCCGTTGTCGTGGGGGCTGGAATTGTCGGGCTGACGACGGCGCTTCGGCTTTGCGAGGCGGGCCGATCGGTGGTCGTCCTCGAAGGCCTGCGCACGGGCGGCCAGGTGACCGGCCGCTCGACGGCCAAGATCACCACGCAGCATACGCTGATCTATCGTCATCTCATCGACACTGTCGGCCGGGAGTTGGCCCAGGTCTACGCCGATGCGAATTCCGCCGGCGCCCGACAAATCCGCGATTGGGTTAACAACTACGCCATCGCCTGCGATCTCGAGAGCAAGGAAGCCTATACCTACACCTGCGACGATCGCCGGCGCGCGGAGGTCGCGGCCGAGGCGGAGGCCGCGCGCCAGGTCGGGCTAGAGGCCGAGGTTCTCGAACGCGCACCGCTGCCTTTCGAAACGGCCGCGGCATTACGGTTCCCCGACCAGGCGCAGTTCAATCCGGCGATGTATCTGGTTGGTCTGGCGGAAGCGGTGACGGCCCGTGGCGGTCGGATCTTTGAAAACAGCCGCGCCACCTCGATCGACGAAGCAAGCCGCTGGCGCGTCGTCACCGATGGCGGCGCCGTTGATGCCGGGCACGTCGTCGTCTCCACCAACATGACGGTGAAGAGCCCCGTCGGCATGGCGAACCGGACGCAACCGCGCTGCCACACCGTGATGGCCTTTCGGACCGATGATCCCCTCCCTGTCGACGGCATGTTCATCGGCATCGACGAGCCGACGCATTCCATTCGCACAGGCCGTGATGCCGAAGGTCCACTACTGGTCACGCTTGGCCCCAAATTCAACACCGGCTGGGATGGCGACGTGGCGAAGCGGTTTGTCGAACTGGAAAAATGGACAAGAAAGAACCTTCCGGTCGGCGACGTCGCGTGGCGCTGGTGCAATGAGGATTATGATACGGCCGACAGGATCCCATACGCCGGCGAACCCGATCCCAAGGCCGCCGGCTTCCACATTGCCACGGGCTTTAACGCCTGGGGCATCACCAACGGAACGGCCGTGGGCACGATGATAGCCGACCTGATCTGCGCCCGCCCGAGCCCATGGCAAAAACTCTACGATCCGGCGCGGCCCTATCCCGAGGACTTCCACAAGAATGGCCGCAGTCAATCGATCGTCTCGAGCACCCACGACATTGCGCCCGGCATGGGTGGCGTGATCGTCAGGGGAGACGAAAAGATTGCGGCCTGGAGAGACACCGAAGGCGCACTCCAGGCGGTTTCGGCGACCTGCACCCACAAAGGCTGCACCGTAACCTGGAACAATGCGGACCACACCTGGGATTGTCCCTGCCACGGCTCGATCTTCGCCGCCGACGGTTCGGTCATCCACGGCCCTGCCCGAAAACCGCTTGCCCAGATTACATTGTGAAGGCGGCCACTGTGAAGGCGGCGATCGGCGCGGCCCGCGTCACGCCGGCCGTTCGTAGGTTCCGACCAACTCCGTCTCCTCCAATGCGTGTTTCTGGGCTTGCTTCCAGACCTGATGCACGCCCGCCTGTCCTGGTACGCTGAGGCTCGGCACATCGAGCGCGGCCAGTAGGAAGTGGTAATGGTGGACGCCGTGCCCTGCAGGCGGCTGCGGACCATCGTAATAGGCATTGCCGAAATCGTTGGTGCCTTGCCTGAGTGCCGACGGGCCGGGCTTGCCGTCTTCGGCCTCGGCGAGTCCGCCGGCATCCGGCGGGATATTGAAGACCGCCCAGTGCGCGAAAACCCCGCTTGGTGCATCGGGATCCTGCACGACAAGAACAAGGCTCTTGGTACCATCCGGAACACCGGACCACTTCAGCGGCGGCGAGACGTTCTGGCCGTCACGCGCATATTTTTCGGGAATTGTTCCGCCTGCCGGGAACGCCGGGCTGATAAGGGTAAGTGGCATTGCTATTTCCCCAAGGAGGTTGCGACCGAGAAACCCGCGCCGGCGCCGTTCACGCCGCTTGTTGAGCTTCGGCGACGCGTCTGATCTCTCCTGGCAGGGATTCCCAGACCTTGTGCATCTGTCCTTCTCCGACGTGATGGGCGAGCACCTTGGACACGACCCTGAAGGCATCCTTGGAATCGACCGGACGGGTGAATTCCAGCTCCGCCTTGATCTTGGCCAGAAACTCGTCGAGCGCCCGCACCTTCTCGGGAGCTTTGGAAGGCTGATATTGGTCATAGAAGGCGCCGCGCACCAGAATCGGCAGCTGCGAGCCGAGGTGGGCTGCAAGGTCCGGGTGCATACGGTCGCGCAGCGCGTGCAGCACCGCGCCGAGAACGTGCCAGTCGACCTGCCGATCCGGTCCAATCTCGTCCATGATCTCGTCGAGCCAGGTGTTGGTGGTCTGCAGCGTCTTGTCGAATACGTCGAGTCCGGTGGCGTTCATCGAAATCCTCCTTCCGTTCAAATCCGACTACGCCCGATGTGACCAAACAGCCGTACCTGCCCGTTGTTCCCCGATGGGCATCTGACGCGCATTCATTGTCGGAGGTCCCGTCATGAAGGAATTTGGGCCGGCTTTTTGCCGCTGTTTTTTCGACCGCCTTTCTTGGCCGGCGCGCTCGGAACATCCTCCTGGGCGGACGAGTTTTATTTGCCGTCGCCGATCACATGGCGACGAGTGATGCAGACACGAAAAACAGGAGAAGAACCATGGCACATCACGATTTGGCGCCCAGGACGCCATCGCGCAGCCTCTACCCATCCGCGCGAGACCCGCTCACGTCATTTCACCGGCAGATTGATCGCCTGTTCGACGACTTCTTTGCGCCAATGGCCGAAGCGACTACGGCCGGCGGTCTTTGGCCGAGCGTCGACGTATACGAAACAGACCAAGCCTATAAGGTCACCGCCGAATTGCCGGGGCTCGAGCAGAAGGATGTTGAGCTCGAGCTGCGCGACAACACCCTCTCCATTACGGGCGAGAAGCGTTCGGAGCACAAGGAAGGCGACGGTGGCCGCACTTACAGCGAACGCAGTTATGGCCGATTTCAGCGGACCATCCCCCGAGAAACGGAGATCGATGCCGATAAGGTGCAGGCCACTTTCAGGAACGGCGTTTTGGCTGTCGAGCTTCCGAACAATCCCGCTGCAAAGGACAAAACACGCTGCATAGAAGTGAAAGCGCGATAGTTGCCAAACTGAAGGTTGCCTGATCAGGCGGCGTTCAGCCCCTGTGGAAGGAGAGCGGCGAGCACGGCGGCAACCGCTCAGGGCGAGCGTCTAGCGCCGGGGATCGTCCGTCGCCTCGGAAACGCCTTCGAGAGCGATCTTGGCGGCTTCCTCATCGGTCCGCCCGAGGTCGGCCAAGGCAATGACGCCGACGAGGCGCTTGTCGTGGTTGATCACCGGAAGACGACGCACCTGATGCTTGGCCATGATCTTCGCCGCATCGGTGATATCGGCATCGTCGAAGCACCAATAGACATGCTCGGACATGACCTCGCGAACGGTCGTGTTGCCGGCTGAGCGCTCCTCGGCGACGCCGCGCATCACGATGTCGCGGTCGGTCACCATGCCGACCAGCCTGTCATTCTCGCCGACCGGAAGGGCACCGAGATTGTCGGCCCGCATTTTCCGGGCGGCATCCCTGATTGTCGTGTTCGGGCCGACCAGTTCGGTCCGACGGCTCATGATCTCCTGAACTTGCATGGGATATTTCCTCTCTCTGATTGCTGAGGCAACAAGTTGCCAAAGGCGCTGTTGCCGCGCATCGCGAGATTGCCAGCTGGCCGGACGAGGCTGCGATCGCTATCCTCTCGATCCCGCGCCAATGCACGTACCGGCACCTCGCGATCGAAACTATTCTTGGAACGTCCAGGCAGCGAGCGAGTTCCAAAACGGTAACCGGCGTCGCCGCCATCCCACGGGATGTCGCCGCAGGCTGGTGAAAAACATCCACCGGAAAAACAGATGCACGCGGATTGAAGATCATGGCTATCATCTTTTCAGATCGCCGCGAGGCCGGGCGGCGACTCGCCGGAGAGCTCGTTCGCTTTGCCGGGCGCGACGACGTAACCGTGTTGGCGCTGCCCAGAGGCGGCGTGCCGGTCGGCTACGAGGTCGCGCAGGCGCTCAAGGCACCGCTCGACGTCTTCGTCGTGCGCAAGCTCGGCGTCCCCGGTCACGAGGAGCTGGCCATGGGAGCGATCGCGCCCTTCGGCGTACGCGTCCTCAACGACGAAATCGTCAGCAGTCTCGCGATCCCGCCACATGTCATCGACGCAGTCGCCGCAACGGAGGAAAAAGAGCTTCTGCGCCGCGAGCACCTCTATAGGGACGGGCGGCCCCCACCGCAGTTGAACGGACGAACCATTATCCTCGTGGATGACGGGCTTGCGACCGGATCGACCATGCGGGCCGGGATCAAGGCGCTGCGAAAAAACCACGCCGCCCATATCGTCGCGGCCGTTCCCGTCGGTAGCCCCGACACTTGCGACGCGATGCGGGCGGACGCAGACGAGGTCGTTTGCGCGACGACACCAGAGCCGCTGCTCGGTGTCGGGCGGTGGTACGTGGATTTCTCACAGACGAGCGATGAAGAGGTCCGCGCGCTCCTCGCCAGGTCCGTGCCCAAGCCTTCCGCTTCCGACAAACCTGCCGCTTCCGAAGAGGAATTGGCTGGGCACGCGAGTGCGGGTCCGGCGCCTGGCACCAGATCGACATAGCGGAGGTGGATATGGACCGGGATAGCGAGCACGTCGTGCATGTTCCCGCGGGGCCTATCACGCACGAGGGCAATCTTTCGTTACCCCGGATGCCCGCGGCCTTGTGCTCTTCGCCCATGGCAGCGCTGGACGAAGTCGCGGATCTCGCGAGCCGATGGTTCTTGCGCCATCTGATTTCGGACAGATCGGCGTCCACGTCCTGACAGCTGGAGGTTGGATCACCAGTCCCGGGATCATTTGCGTCCTCAACGCGTTAAGGTCCTCGTAAAACCGCGCGCAGCTGCAACCCAAATGGCTGTCGCAACCCCTAGTTGGGAGAAAGACAATGCCGGACAAGAAAACCATCGAGAAGGCCCGAAAGGACAAGCGCGAGGGCAAATCGCCGAGCACGCAGGCCGGCGAGTTCGTGCACGAGGAGATCGATAAAATCCGCCGCGGCGAGCACGGCGCGCGCTCGACCCAGCAGGCTATCGCCATCGGGCTTTCCGAGGCGAGACGCGCAGGCGTAGACCTGCCCCCGCCCAAAAAGGGCAAGGTGAAGGAGAGCACGCGCAAAAGCGCCGAATACGCCTATGAGGCCGGCCAGGGCGAACGCACGCCGAAACGCCGCCCGCGGGTCTCGAAAGCCGTCTCCAAGGTGCTCGAGCACGAGCCGAAGAGCACAGCGTCGCACGAGGCGCTGGCGCAGCAGGCAAAGCGTGCGGCCTCGCGCCGGACGGCTGAGGAGCGTTCCGCAGCCGCAAAGAAAGCCGCCGAGACGAAAGGCGCCAGCGGAAGGAAGGCGGCGGCGCAAAAGGCCGCCAGAACGCGGGCACACCACGCATAGTTCAAAGATGGCAGTTCGGCTCTAGGAAACCCGATATGGCCCAAACGACCGGTATCGAGCTCCGCTCCTGCAGCGTGGGACGGTGCCGCTGCCCAAGGCGAATCAGTGACTGCATCTGCGGGACAACATCGACGTCTTCGCTCGAAATGTTCCCTTACGCGTAACACCGACCCAGAGGTACTCGGCGGCAAGGCCCCGGAGGTACTCGGCGGCAAAGCCGACGGGAGACCGGGAGGAAAGCGCAGCCTGTTTCTTGAGCAGATGCCTATTGCCCACAACGCGGAGAACTCTGATCATGTCCTCAGTAGCCAGCACGACAATGCCACGAACCACCCCTCAGGCGAGACATATCGCTTTGCTCGGCGCGCCCTCTAATCTTGGGCTGATGCCGCAGGAGGGTGAGCCGGAGCCCGGCGCATGGAAGGCGCCGGAGGTACTTCAATCGCTTGGTCTCGCCAACCGTTTGGGCGCCGGTCCGTTGCGCACGGTTCGGGCTCCGCCCTATCGGCCTGAGGTGGACCCTGCGACGGGCGTGCGCAATGCCCAGGCGCTGCGCCAGTATTCCGAGACGCTTGCCGAAGCCGTCGGCGAGGAGCTGAACTCGGGAGGGTTCCTGCTCATACTCGGCGGCGATTGCAGCGTGTTGCTTGGCCCCGCGCTAGCGCTACGGCGTCGTGGCCGCTACGGCCTTATCTTCTTCGATGGGCACACGGATTTCAAATTGCCGGATACCTCGCCCTCAAAGGGAGCCGCGGGCATGGATTTGGCCTTCGTGACCGGCCATGGACCGAAGCTCCTGACCGATTTCGGCGAGCACACTCCTTTGGTCCGTGAGGCCGATGTAGTCGCGTTTGGCTATCGCGATGTGCAGGACCCCGCGACTTACACGTCCAAGGCCGTCTTCGACACCGATGTTCACCGGATGGATTTGGCTGAAGTGCGGCGGCGCGGCGTCGCCGATGCTGCACGCGTAGCGCTTGACGCGGTCGCAGGGCAGGACGTCGAGGGTGTATTCGTTCACTTCGATGTCGACGTGCTGGACAGCGAGATCATGTCGGCTGTCGATACGCCGGAAGCCGGCGGTGTCTTGCCCGACGAAGCCGTCGAAGCTCTTCGCACATGGTGCAATGATTCACGCGTGATTGGGATGGAGGTGACGATCTATGATCCCGACCGCGATCCAGATCGTCGCTGCGGCAAGCTGCTGATCGACATTCTGACTGCTGCACTTCGCGACCGGTAGGCCAATGGCAGTCGTCCTGCACTTGTGCACGAATGCAATCCGCCGGAGCGAATGGCAGTCGGTCTGACGGATCGCCGCGCGCATCCATTCCGTGATGCCACCTCATCGGGAACCGTTCTCAACGAACATGGTTCCGAGTGTGCGACTGAAAGCATTTGGCCCCTTTCATCTCGCTACCGCCAAGGAGATTCGCCATGACCGGCAAAACCCGTCCCACCGTCCTGATCACAGGCAGCAGCGGGTTTCTGGGCCAGGCCATCGCTCGCGGCCTGACGGAGCGCCACGACATCATCGGCCTTGATGTTGCCAGGCGGTCCTTGCCCGGCGTCGAGACGATCGAGATCGACCTTACCTCGGATACGAGCGCGGCGAAGGCGCTGGCCGAGGTGCGCGAACGGAGTGGCGGCCGCATTGCCTCGGTGATCCATCTCGCGGCCTATTACGACACGACCGGCGAGGATAATCCGAAATACGGCGCGGTGACCGTCGAGGGAACGCGTCGGCTGCTGAACGCGCTGAGGGGGCTCGAAACGGAGCAGTTCGTGTTTTCGAGCACGTTGCTGGTGCATGCGCCGAGCCCGGTGAAGGGCGCCAAGATCAACGAGCGATCGCCGATCGATCCGGCCTGGGCCTATCCGAGATCGAAGGCCGAGACCGAGACACTGATCCTGAAGGAGCACGGCGACATCAAGGTTGCGATCCTGCGACTGGCGGGTGTCTATGACGAGGATTGCCACGCCGCCTTCATCGCCCAGCAGATCGCCCGCATTTTCGAGCGCATGCCGACCGCCTATCTTTTCACCGGCGACATCACCACCGGACAGCCTTACCTGCACCTGGACGACCTCGTCGACGCCGTAGTGCGCACCGTCGACCGGCGCAGCGAGCTTCCCGACGAGACCGTACTGCTGATCGGCGAAGAGCAGACGCCGTCCTACGACGAGATGCAGAAGCAGATTGGGCGGCTCCTGCATGGCGAGATCTGGCGGACCTGTCCCTGCCCAAGGAGGTGACGAAGCTCGGCGCCTGGATGCAGGAGAAGGTTTTCGACCAGGAGACCGACATCAAGCCATGGATGATCGAGAACGCCGACGATCACTACGAGATCGACATCTCCCGCGCCAGGCGGCTGCTTGGCTGGAAGCCGCGGCACAGCCTGACCGCTACCTTGCCGGAAATGATCCGGCGGCTGAAGGCGGATCCCACCGACTGGTACAAGAAGAACAAGCTTGAACCGTCGGCGGTCGCCGCTTCCGCGCCCGAGCTCGACCAGGCCGCCGCAAGGCTGCGGCGTCCGCTCGAGCGCTCGGACGACGAGGTCGAGGTGGAAACCGAACGCCACCGGGCCGCAACGCTCTGGGCGCCACTGACCAATGTTGCCATCGGACTGTGGCTCGTGGCGGCGCCCTTCACGCTCGGCCTGTTCGATCCCGCTTCAGCACCGATTCCGCCGGCGCTCGGACATGAGATCGCCTCGCCGGAGACGCGCGACGGAAGGCTCGGCATCAGTGAGATCGTATCCGGCCTCGCCATCCTGTCGCTGGCGCTTGTAGGCATGCGCCGGCGCTGGCGCGGACTGCAATGGATCACCGCCTCGATCGGGGTTTGGGTGATGTTCGCGCCGCTCCTGTTCTGGACCACCAGCGCCGGAGCCTACGCGACCGACACGCTGGCCGGCATGCTGATCGTCGCGTTCGCGGTGATGGTCCCGCCAACGCCGGGTATCAGCCGGCGTGCCCTTGCCGCCGATGACGACCGGCCGCTCGGCTGGAGCTATTCGCCCTCGCTCTTCACCCAGCGCATTCCCATAATCGGCCTCGCCTTTGTCGGCCTGTTCGTCTCGCGTTATCTCGCTGCCTATCAGCTTGGCCATATCGATGGCCTTTGGGAACCGTTCTTTGGCCCGGGCGAAACGCCGGCCGGCAATGGCAGCGAGGCGGTAGTCACCTCCTGGGTCTCCAAGGGCTTTCCGATCGCCGATGCCGGGCTGGGCGCCTTTGCCTATGCGCTGGACATCCTCGCCGGCGCGATCGGCGACCGCCGCCGCTGGCGCACGATACCGTGGATGGTGCTTTTGTTCGGCTTGCTGGTCGTCCCGCTCGGCGTGGTCAGCGTCAGCTTCATCATCATCCAGCCGCCGCTCATCGGAGCGCTGTGCACGCTCTGCATCGTCCAGGCTGCCGTCACCGTCGTGCTCATCCCCTATTCGGTCGACGAGGTGCTGGCGAGCTGCCAGTATCTTTGGCGTGCGAAACAGGCGGGAGAGCCGTTCTGGCGCACATTCTGGTGCGGAGGCCCGGCACTTTCGGAGGACCAGACGCCGGCGCCGGATCTCGACCGGCCGCTGTCGGAAGTGGCGCGGGACTTCGTCACCGGCGGTGTGAACTTCCCATGGACCCTAGTCGCCAGCACCCTCGCCGGCGCCCTGCTGATGATCACGCCGCTCGCCTTCGGCACAAGCCCGCCGCTCTACTTCAGCGACCATGTCACCGGCTGCCTGGTCATAATGGTCGCCGTTACTGCGATGGCCGAAGTGGCGCGCGCCGTCCGCTTTCTGAACATCGCGCTTGGAGCCTGGATCGCCCTCTCTCCCTTTATCCTCGCCGGCGGTGCGGCGGCGAGCCTAGCCAATCTGGCGATCGGAGCGCTGCTGGTCGGGCTCAGCCTGCCGCGCGGCACGCGCAGCGCCGCGCATTATGGCGGCTGGGACCGAGCCATCGTCTAAGGGATGTTCAGCAGCGCTGGACGATCCGCCAGGTGACTGCAAAGATTGATCCGCATCAGTCTGTCGAACATGTTGAGCGGGAAGTCGGCGAAAGACGCAAAGGCCGCAGCACCCTTCCAACTTGAATTTTCCGCGTATCTGGGTTTCATAAGTCGGCAAATAACTTAGGGAGGAATGTCAACATGATAAAAAGGGCAATTCTTGGCGCCGGCATCCTCGCCGCCGCGTCGGCATCGGGGTCCGCCGAAAGCCTGACCATGTATTGCGGCGTCGATGAGGTCTGGTGCCAGCAGACGGCACGGGCGTTCGAGGAGAAGACCGGCATCACCGTCAATATGACCCGCAAGAGCGCTGGCGAAATCTATGCGCAATTGCGCGCTGAGGCCGCCAACCCAAAGGGAGACATCTGGTGGGGCGGCACCGGCGACCCGCATCTGCAGGCAGCCGAGGAGGGCCTGACCGAGGAATATGAATCGCCGCTGCTCGACCAGTTGCAGCCATGGGCGATCAAGCAGGCGGAAACATCCGGCCACCGCACTGTCGGCATCTATTCGGGTGCGCTGGGCTTCGGCTACAACAAGGATCTGCTGGCCAAGAGCAATCTTCCCGAACCGAAATGCTGGGCCGATCTGATCAAGCCCGAATACAAGGGGCACATCCAGGTCGCCAACCCCAATTCCTCGGGGACCGCATACAATATGCTGGCGACCATCGTTCAGCTGTTTGGCGAGGACAAGGGTTTCGAATACATGAAAGCCCTGCACAAGAACGTTAACCAGTACACCAAGTCGGGCTCGGCGCCGATCAAGGCCGCCGGTCTCGGCGAGACCACCATCGGCATCGTCTTCATCCACGACGCCGTGTCGCAGGTCGTCGCAGGTTTCCCGATCGTTCCGGTCACTCCCTGCGAGGGAACCGGCTACGAGATCGGCTCGGAATCGATCATCAAGGGGGCGCGGAACCTGGAGGCTGCGAAAAAATTCTATGACTGGGCGCTCGAGGCCGACGTCCAGTCCATGGCGCAAAAGGCGGGGTCGTTCCAGGTTCCGTCGAACAAGGCGGCAAAAACCTCCGACAAGGCGCCCGACCTCTCCACCATCAAGCTGATCGACTATGACTTCAAGAAGTATGGCTCGAGCGAAGAGCGCAAGCGGCTGCTGAAAAAATGGGACGAGGAGGTCGCATCGCTGCCGCAATAGCAGATGCGCTTCCGCGAAACCCGCTGGCCCATTGAACCGGTCGCCCTCCTTTGGATGGCGGTCGGATGGCTGGGGTTTGCCGTGCTGCCTTGGTACGGCATCGAGGACGGGTTCTTCGGCTTTTCCTGGCTGTTCGACGGTTACCCGTCCGAAAGCGAGTTCGCGCCGGCCCTGATTCTGGCCCTCAAGGGCGAGAAACTGTGGCTGGCGCCGCTCGGCTTGCTGCTGGCGGTGCCGCTGCTTCTGTGGGGGCGCACCAAATCCGATCCGTTCTTCAGCCGACTGCTGATCATTGTCGGCGCCGCCGGATTTGGCTGGCTGTTGTTCCAGGGCTTCGCCATCGGGCTGCGCGGCTGGCAGTTCGGCTGGCTCACCAGCCTGTTCGGCGAACTTGGCGACCGCCAATTCGGCCTGGGCTACGGCGCCTTGCTGGTCAGCGGTGCCTTTCTGTTCCTTTTCACCCTGGGTGTTGCCGCGCGCGGCGCCATCTCTGGTGACGTCTTCGTCGTCGGCTCGATCGGCTTTGTCGTCGCCATGGTTGCCATTTTCATCTTCATGCCGATCCTGATGATGCTGGCCAATGCCATGCAGACCGACGATGGCGGCTACTCGCCTGTCGCGTTCCTGGCCAAACTGTTCAGTTCGCGGCTGTGGAGCCTGGCTTGTCTTGCCGACGGCAGCCGCTGCGGCGTGGCCTGGAATTCGCTGCTGCTGGCCGTGCTCGTCGGCCTGCTGACCATGTTTCTGGGGCTGGTGTTCGCGCTGGTCGTGACCCGTACCGGTTTCCGCTTTAGCAAGCTGCTGCGCGCGCTGACCGTGTTGCCGATCATCACGCCGGCTTTTGTCATCGGTCTCGCCATCATCCTGTTGTTCGGACTGTCGGGCGCGGTGACGCAGAGCGTCGCCGGCGTCTTCGGCATTCAGCCGACACGGTGGGTATATGGACTTCCCGGCCTGCTCATCGCCCAGGTCCTCGCCTTCACGCCGATTGCTTTCCTGGTGCTGATCGGCGTCGTCGAAGGCGTCAGCCCGTCCATGGAAGAGGCCTCGCAGACGCTCCGAGCCAGCCGCTGGCAGACCTTTTGGACCGTATCCCTGCCGCTGATCCGGCCGGGCCTGGCCAACGCCTTTCTGCTCGGCTTCATCGAGAGCATGGCCGATTTCGGCAATCCGCTGGTGCTGAGCGGCAATTACGACGTGCTGTCGACGGAAATCTTCTTCGCCATCGTCGGCGCGCAGAACGATGCGGCACTTGCCGCGATCCTGGCGCTGGTGCTGCTGGCCTTCACGCTCGGCGCGTTTTATGCCCAGCGCTTCTGGATCGGCAGGCGCCCTTACACCACCGTCACCGGCAAGGGCGACGCCGGCGTCCATCCGCGCCTGCCGGGCGGGCTGACATACGCGCTCTATGTCATCGCCGGACTGTGGACGGCCTTCACGGTGCTGGTCTACGCGGTGATCTTCTACGGCAGCTTCGTCAAGCTCTGGGGGGTCGACCAGAGCCTCACATTGGAGCACTACAGGAAGGCGTTTTCCGTCGGCTGGAATGAGTTCGGCATCCACTGGTCGGGCTCGGCATGGAGCTCCTTCTGGACGACCATGGAGATCGCGCTGATATCGGCGCCGCTGACGGCCGGAATAGGGCTTCTGACCGCCTACCTTCTGGTCCGCCAGAATTTCCGCGGCAAGAATGCCTTCGAATTCGCGACCATGCTCTCGTTCGCGATTCCGGGAACCGTAATCGGCGTCAGCTACATCATTGCCTTCAACGTGCCGCCGATCGAACTGACCGGGACCGGCATCATCCTCGTATTGTCGTTCATCTTCCGCAACATGCCGGTGGGCGTGCGCGCCGGCGTCGCCTCGATGTCGCAGATCGACCGCAGCCTGGATGAATCCTCGCTGACGCTTGGCGCCAACTCGTGGCAGACCTTCAGACGCGTCATCCTGCCTTTGCTGAGATCGGCAATGCTGGCGGCGCTCGTCTATTCCTTCGTGCGCGCCATGACCGCGATCAGCGCCGTCATTTTCCTGGTCAGCGCGCGCTACGATCTTTCGACCAGCTACATCGTGGGACGCGTCGAGAACAATGAATACGGCATCGCCATCGCCTATTCGACGGTGCTTATCGTCGTCACGTTGATGGTGATCGGCCTGATGCAGCTGGTTGTCGGCAGCCGCAATATCGGCCGGCGCGGCATCCAGCCGGGCGACGGCTGGAGCGTGCGCACCAATGTCAGCCTGCCCGGAACGGCAGGCGGCCCGACGACGATAGCAGGAGCTGGGTGATGGCCGAAATTCGCGGCAACGCCGCCTCGGTGACCTTCGACCATGTCACCAAGACATATCCGGGCGCCAGCACGGCGGCGGTCGACGACATCTCGCTTGCGATCGAAGCCGGCAAGCTGGTGACGCTTCTCGGGCCCTCCGGCTGCGGCAAGACGACGACGTTGCGCATGATCGCCGGACTCGAAATGCCTTCCAGCGGCCGCATTCTGATCGGCGGCAAAGACGTCACGCGCCTGCCCGCTACCGACCGCGACGTGTCCATGGTTTTCCAATCCTATGCGCTGTTCCCGCATATGACGGTGATGGAGAACGTCTCCTATGGCTTGCGCTTCTCCGGCCATGACAAGAAGGAGGCTGCGTCGCGTGCCCGTGCCGGGCTGGAAATGGTCGGCCTGACCGGTTTCGAGGCGCGCCTGCCCAGCGAATTGTCTGGCGGCCAGCAGCAGCGCGTGGCGGTGGCGCGGGCGCTGGTGCTCGAACCGCAAGTGCTGCTGTTCGACGAGCCGCTCTCAAATCTCGACGCCAAGCTACGTCGACACGTGCGCGAGGAAATCAGGGAAATCCAGACCAAGCTCGGGCTGACGGTGGTCTATGTCACGCATGACCAGGAAGAGGCGCTGGCGGTTTCGGACCGTATCATCGTCATGAACAAAGCCGTGATCGCACAGGACGGTACGCCGCGCGAACTCTATGACGCGCCGGCCAACGCTTTCGTCGCCGATTTCATCGGCGAAGCCAATATCCTGGATTGCGAGGTGGTTTCGGTAGAAGGCGATGAAGCCACCGTCCGGCTGGGTTCGCTGGCCTTGAAACTGCCGGCGCGTGGCCACCGGGCCGGCCCGGCGAAGCTGGCGGTCCGGCCGAGCCGGATCGGGATCGGGGCTGCCGGCACGCCGCGGACGATCGCCGGCAGTCTCGAAAAGGTCACCTATGTCGGTAGCCATCTCGAACTGATCATCGGCACACCGCACGGCCAGGTGTTTGCAATATCGCCCAATATCGATGCGCCATTTCAGGCAGGCGACAGCGTCGGGATCGGCTTTCCGGAGCGCGGACCGGTTCTGATCAAAGCTTGAAGGATTGCACGCAGAGTTGGCGGATCTGGGCGAACACGCCGCTGCCGCCGCAAATCACCAGCGCGCCTCCTTCCAGCACCGTCTTTGGGTCGGGCTTGACGATCGTGCCGCCGGCTTCTTCCACCAGGAGCATGCCTGCCAGGCAGTCCCACGCGTTCATATGCTCTTCGACATAGCCGAGCAGCCTGCCAGCGGCCACATAGGCGAGCATCAGCGCACCGGATGCGTTACGGAAAAACACGCCGCCTTTGGAAAACAGCAAGCCGATGAGCGTGGCGACGTTTTGCATATCGGCGCGGTTGGAAAACCCGGTGCCCAACGAACCGTCGGTCAGGCTGGTGGCCGCGCTTGCCCTGATCGGCTTGCCGTCGAGAAAGGCGCCGCCGCCCTTACGGCAATGAAAAGTCTCGCCCGTGGAGGGTTCGTGGATGACGCCCACGACAGTGTCGCCGTCCTTGGCGCAAGCGATGACCACACACCAGGCCGGAATGCCCCGCACGAAGTTCGCGGTGCCGTCGATCGGATCTATCACCCAGACATGCCCGCTCGATCCGGTGACCGAGGCATGCTCCTCGCCGACAATTCCATCGGTCGGGTAGGCGGCTTTCATTGCCGCGCGGATGAACAGCTCGACCTCGCGGTCGGCCTGCGAAACCATATCCTGATGACCTTTGCTCTCGATGGCGAGGCTGTCGAGATCGCGAAAATATTTCAGGCCGAGCGCGCCAGCGCGCCGCGCGAGATCGATGGCGAACTGTTCGCGCGCTGCTGTGTCGGGTGTCATGGGGTCCTTGGGATGGCGAATGTGATCTGAGGAAAATACCCCAGCCGGAGAAGCTTAGCGGTCAAGGTAAGAGTGTGCAAATGACGGCTCTGCCTTTTGCAGGGCGGCTCGAGGTCGACCGATCTCCCACGCACTGACAGCGATAACCGCGGTCATACCGAGCCGGTCATGCCGCCGTCGACATAGATGATCTGGCCCGTCATGAAGCTCGATGCATTGGATGCCAGGAAGATCGCGGCGCCGCCCAGTTCGTCGACTTCGCCCCATCTGGCCAGCGGTGTGCGCCCGACCAGCCAGCGCGAGAATTCGGCGTCTTGCACCAGCGCCTCGTTCAGTTCTGTCCGGAAGTAGCCTGGGCCGATACCATTGACTCTGATGCCGTGTGGGCCAAGCTCGGTGGCAAGCCCCTTGGTCAGCATTTTCATCGCACCCTTCGATGCCGTGTATGGCACGATCGAGGAACGCCCCAGTTCGCTTTGCACCGAACATATGTTGATTATGGACCCGGTCTTGCGGGCCATCATCGAGCGGACCACCGGCCGGGTGACATAGAATGCACTGTAAAGGTTTGTCCGCATCAATCTGTCGAACATGTCGAGCGGGAAATCGGCGAATGGCGCGCGGTGCTGCATGCCGGCATTGTTGACGAGAATATCGATCGGGCCGCGCTCTGCTTCCAGCCTGCCGATTTCACGCTCGACGTCTTCAGCCACGGTCACGTCGAAGGTGGAGCCGATCGCCTGGATACCGGATTCGGCCAACGATCCGAGTGCCTTTTGAACGTGGTCTTCGTCCCGCCCATTGATGATCACCGTCGCGCCGGCGCTCGCCAGCGCCTTCGCCATGGCAAAGCCGATTCCGCGGCTCGATCCGGAGATGAAAGCGGTTTTGCCGGCGAGGCCGAACAGGTCCGATAGGTCGGTCAATGTTTGTTTCCCAGAGATGCGGCCAGATGCAGGCGATCGAGGCCCTGCCGTACATCGTAAGCGCGAACGACCGCTGTCAGCAATGGCGAGATTGCCGGCGATAAACGCTTATCCCCGCCAGACGCCTTCCCGGCGCAGATCGTCCATCGTGCGCGAAATGCCTTCGCGCAGGATCGACACCATGTCGTCGATCTGCTCGCGCGTGATGATCAATGGCGGCGACATCACGCACATGTTAATCAGCGGCCGGACCAACAGGCCGAGCTCGTGGCAATGCGCGTCGATGCGTTTGCCGACATCCTTGTCGAGCTGCAGTGGATCCTTGCTGTCGCGGTCGGCGACGCATTCGACGCAGCCCATCAGCCCCATGCCGCGCACCTCACCGACCACCGGCAATTCCTCCAGCGTCTTCAGTTGCGCCTGGAAGTAGGGCGCGACCTCGCGCGTATGGGCCAGCACGCTTTCGTCCAGAATATCGAGGTTCTTCAGCGCCACCGCGCAGCCGACCGGATGGCTGGTGTAGGTCAGGCCATGGCCGAACATGGCGTCCGGATGGTTCGAGCGGCGCAGCTCCTCCAGCAGCCGTTCCGAAAGGATGACGCCGCCGAGCGGGAAATAGCCTGAGGTCACCCCTTTCGCAAAGGTGATCATGTCGGGCTCGATGCCGAACACCTCGCCGGAGGCAAAGACATGGCCAAGCCGGCCGAAGGCGGTCACCACCTCGTCGGAAATATAGAGGATGTCGTTGTCGCGGCAGATCGTCCGGATGCGCTGGAGATAGCCCTCCGGCGGCACGATGACGCCGCCCGACGCCTGCACCGGCTCGCCGACGAAAGCACCGATCCTGTCGGCGCCGACACGGGCGACCATATCGCGGAATTCAGCGACCAGCGCATCGGTGAAAGCGGCAACGCTCATGCCCTTCGGACGGCGGAACGGATCGGGTGAGGACAATTTGACGACCAGCTCGTCTGCGCCATCCATCCAGTCACGGTCGCGCGGACGCCCGTTAAGCGAGGCCGACAGATAGGTCGAGCCGTGATACGCGCCGCCCCGGCTCAGGATCAGCTTCTTTTCCGGGCGGCCGCGCACATTGTTGTAAAATTGCATAAAGCGCAGCGCCGTCTCGACCGCCGAGGAGCCGCCCGTGGTGAAGAAAACATGGCTGAGATCGCCCGGCGCGTGGCCGGCGATTCGCATGGCCAGTTCCGCCGACGGCGCATTCATCGTGTACCACGGCGTGTTGTAGGACAGCGCCATCGCCTGGTCGTACATTACCTTGGCGAGCTCTTCGCGACGGTGGCCGACATTGATGCACCACATGCCCGCCGGTCCGTCGATCAGCCGCTTGCCGGTGGCATCGGTGATGTAGATGCCCTCGCCCGCGCCGATCAGGGCGCGTGCCTCCGCGCCGACCGAGCCGGCGAACGGCCAGGGCTGGACAAGATGGCGCTTGGCCAGTTCGACGGCATCCTGAGCGCCGGCTCCAGCCATTTCGGTCGAAGTGATGTCTCTTGCCGCCGCCATCTTCGCCTCGCATTGTATGCCGCAATTTCACCGGACACGAAGCTGGTTCACGCTCCAGGAAAGCTCGGCTTTCTTCGTTCATTTTGAATGGCCGTTCAATCAATATTGCAGAAATAGCGCTTGATTTCAATCCGCCGATGCGCGCATGATGAAAGAAAGCCGGCAAGCTCGGAGCACGATTGCGCCCTGGGCATAAAGTGGGAACAGATAGCCGGTTTCAGCAATGGGATGCCGCATGGCAGGACAGTCCGCGCCAGCAACCGAAATCACGCCGGAGACCCTGCCCGAGGGCCTGCAATGATGGTGGCCGCGGAAGGGTCGCCCGCTTTCGGCATGACGCGGGCGAGGCGAAACGCCCTTCTGCAATCAGAACCCGTTCAGGGTCTTGCCCTGATCAGCCCGACCTTCGTCTATGCGCTGATACTTCTGGTGCTGCCGATCCTGGCGGTCATCGCGCACTCCTTCTGGACGCAGAATTACCTCACTGTCGACCATACCTTCACGCTTGAAAACTACCGCCTTGCGCTGACCGAGCCGATCTATCGCGACCTGCTGTGGCGCTCGCTCTACATCTCGCTGACGGTGAGCTTCTTCACGGTCGTGCTCGCCTATCCGATCGCCTATTTCATCTCGTTCCACGGCGGCCGCCACAAGGGCCTGTGGCTGTTCCTGATCACCATCCCGTTCTGGACCAGCTATCTGCTGCGGGTAATGTCGTGGAAGGTCATCCTCGGCTATAATGGCGTGCTCAATTCCGGCCTGATGGGCCTTGGCATCATCGACGAGCCGTCGACCGCGCTGCTTTACAATTCGACTGCCGTCATCATCACGCTGACCCACGCCTGGGCAGCCTTCGCCATCCTGCCGATCTTCGTCTCGCTGGAAAAAATCGACCGCACGCTGGTCGAGGCGGCCACGGACCTCGGCGATGGCCCTGTCCGTTCCTTCCTGCGCGTGACGCTGCCGCTTTCGGCGCCCGGTATCATTTCGGCAGCGCTGATCGTCATGATCCCGACGGTCGGCGATTACGTCACGCCGAAGCTTGTCGGCGGCAAGGACGGCGTCATGATCGCCAATGCCATCCAGGCGCAATTCGGCAAGGCCTCCAATTGGCCGCTGGGTGCTGCACTCTCCGTCACCACGATGCTGGTTGTGACGCTGATCGCAGGCGCCACGGTTCTGATCATCCGTGCCGCCCAGCGGCTGGCACGATGAGGCTGGCGCGATGAGGCCGGCGCGATGACGGCGATGCGCCGCTTGCTGCCGGGCCGATTGCTGCCGGCCTATGCGTTCCTCTACGTCGTGTTTCTCTATCTGCCGGTTATCTTCCTGCCGATCTTCTCCATCAACACCGCCGCGACGCCGAAATTCCCGCTCTCCGGCTTCACCTTGAAATGGTACCACGACCTGCCGCGCACGCCGGCGCTGCTCGACGCCACCTGGAACAGCCTGGTCGTCGGGGTATCGGCCTCCATCCTGTCGACCGTTCTTGGCATCCTCGCCGCGCGCTCGATCACCCGCTACCGCTATCCCGGCCGCCGCGCCATCAACGGCCTGATCATGGCGCCGCTGGTACTGCCCGAAATCATCGTTGCCATCTCCTTGCTACTGGTGATCCTGCAACTCGGTTTGAGCCTGTCGCTGTTCACCGTCGTGCTTGGCCACGTCCTGGTCTGCGTTCCCTATTCGATGACGGTGCTGACCGCCGGCTTCGAGGGCTTCGACCGCAGCCTGGAGGAAGCCTCCGCCGATCTCGGCGAGAGCGCCTTCGGCACGTTTCGGCGGGTGACGCTGCCGATGGTGGCGCCGGCGATCATTTCAAGCCTGCTCGTCTGCTTCACCATTTCGCTCGATGAGTTCCTCATCGCCTTCTTCCTGACCGGCACCGAGGCTACACTGCCGATCTATATCTGGGGCCAGTTGCGTTTCGCCGCGAAACTGCCCGGCGTGCTGGCGCTGGGCACGCTGTTGCTGGTTGCCTCGTTTCTTTTGATGACCATCGCCGAAATCCTGCGCCGCCGCGCGGCCAGACGCACCCAGAACGAGGGAGGCCTCCATGCCTGAGCGGCCCCAAATCGAGCGCTCTATGATCGAGATCCGCAACGTCACGCGCAGCTATGGTTCGTTCAAGGCGCTGGACGACGCCTCGCTGACCATCAGGGAGGGCGAATTCTTTTCGCTGCTTGGCCCGTCCGGCTGCGGCAAGACCACGCTGTTGCGTATGATTGCCGGTTTCGACAACCCGACCAGCGGCTCGATCTCCGTCGATGGCCAACCGATGGAAGGCATCCCCGCCAACGGCCGGCCGACCAACATGGTGTTCCAGAACTACGCCATCTTCCCGCACCTCAATGTCGAGCAGAACGTCGCCTATGGCTTGAAGCGGCTGAAGCTGGCCGGCACGGAGGAAAGGCGCCGCGTCGAGGAAGCCCTCGCCCAGGTGTCGCTGACCGGCCTCGGCAAGCGGCTCGCCACCGAGCTTTCCGGCGGCCAGCGCCAGCGCGTGGCGCTGGCTCGCGCGCTGGTGATGCGCCCAAAAGTGCTTTTGCTCGACGAGCCGCTGTCGGCGCTGGACAAGAAGCTGCGCGAGCAGATGCAGGTCGAACTGCGCCGCCTGCAGCAGGCGGTCGGCATCACCTTTGTCCTGGTAACCCACGACCAATATGAGGCACTGGCGATGTCGGATCGCATCGCAGTGATGTTCGGCGGCATGATTGCGCAGGTCGCATCGCCGAAGGAGATCTACCAGCGGCCGGTCAATCGCCAGGTGGCCGACTTCCTCGGCGGCATGAATTTCGTCAAAGCGGAGATCGTCGAGGAGAACGGCGCCTCGCTGGTGCTCGACACGCTGGGCTTCGGCCGCGTCAAGACCGACAAGCCGAAAGCTTTTGTGCGCAATGGCACCGCCGCGACGCTTGGCATCCGGCCCGAGCGCCTGCGCGTTCTGTGGGACGATGCGACGGCAAAATTCGAGGTCGCCGGCAAGGTGGTCGAGCGCCATTATTTTGGCGAGATCACCCATTTGATCGTCGAGATACCAGGGCTGGAAAAGCCGTTGTCGGTGACCGAGACCAACGACTTCGGCGCCGACGACATTCCGGTCGGCACCACGATCCGCCTCGCCTACGACCCAGAGGCCTTGGTGGCGATGGCAGATTGACGCTATCTCACCTCCAATTCGGCGGACAGATAGTCACTTAATCGATTGTCGCCTGCCTTCTTTGAATCCTCCAGCAGCATTTTAAGATCATCAATGTCGACCAATCCATGGTTCTGCAAATAGACGACTGTAAGCTCCGGGTCGAACCCGCACTTGAGATTACCCAATTGGCTAAGCACGTGATAATGCGCACGGTCGCCGGACTTCCAAACAGCAAATGAGTTGATCGGCCAGCCGCCCTGAAGGTCAGCTTTAAGTGAGCTTGCCGAGTATTCGCAGACCTTCTTTAAGGTATTGTCGAGTTCACCAATCTCGATTGGGTGGGGCGCCGAATATAGCCAGCCGCAAATCCTGTAACTGCCATGACCGCACCGGTGAGTACGATCTTCGAGACCGTTTTCATACCGCTCAGATCTCCTCGATCAACCGCCGCGCCATTTTTCGCCCGGCGACGATTGCACCCTCGACATAGCCTGGGAATGACGGCGACAGCTCCGACGAGGCGAAATGGACCGGCGGCGCGCCGGCGCGGATGATGCGTTCGGCATTGGTTGCCGTCGCATCGACGATAAGGTCGCTGTAGCCGCCACCGCTCCAGCGATCGTCCGTCCAGTCACGGTAGCTGAGATCGGAGAAGCCGGCCGCCTCGGCGCCGAGCGCTTGCTCCAGTTTTGACGTCACCTTAGCGCGCAGTTCCGCCTCGCCCAGTTCGCGCCAGCGCCGGGCCAGCGGCCCGCCGATGAAGACGACAAGTGCTGGATGACCGTCGTCATTGCCGGCGTCGCAGGCAAAAAGCCCGTGCGGATCGCGCCACATCACCATGCCGCTCAAGCCCCTGTCGCGCCAGAAGGCCGTGGGATAACGCGCCAGCATCTTGATTACCGCGCCGCTTTGCCAGACGCCGAGCGCTGCTTCCAGCGCAGCCGGCAGCAGCGGTACGAAATCCAGTCTCGACGCCATCATCGGCGGGACTGCGACCAGCACCGCTCGCGCCTCGATTGAGCCTGCGGCCGAGACGACGCGAACCCCTTCCGCTCGACGCTCGATGGTCTTGACCGGCGTGTTCAGCCGCAGGCGACCACCGAGGTCGCGGGCCAGGTCGTCTGCCAGCGAATGCATGGTTTCGCGCACGAAATACTGCAGTTCCGACACCTCGTTGGTGATGCGGCGGTCGTTGTCGATCAGGTACCACAGCGGCAGCCTTTCCATTGCCAGGCACCAAAGGCCCTCGATCAGCGAATGAAAGACCGCCTTGGCTTCATCGGGATCATTCTGGCGATCGAGCCATGCCGCGACGGTCAAACCGGCAATGGCCGGATCGTCCGGTGCAATCGCGTTCATCCGCTCGCGTATTCGCATGGCGGTGCCATAAGTGCGCTCGGCTTGCGCCTCGCTCATCCGCGGTTGGGTGATGAATTCGCCGGCGAAATGCGTCCCGACCAGCGTCTTGCCGCGTGCCCGCACCAGCGCCATCAGTTCGGGCATGTCCTCGCACAGGAACTGGCCGCCGCTGTCGATGCGCTCGCCGAGCCCGTTCGGCATGGCTTCGACGCGTCCGCCGACGCGGTCGCGGGCTTCGAGCAGCACGAAATCGACGCCAGCGTTGTTCAGCTCATGCGCCGCCGACAGGCCGGTGAAGCCGGCGCCGACGACGACCACCTCGGCTCGTTCGATCTCGGACGTCAATAGCCGGCCTTGATCTTCTCGAATTCGGCGATCATCCGCTGCTTGAGCTCCGGCGCCACCGGCTGCTGGAACAGCGTCTTGTCGAGGAACTTGTCGAGATCGTCGAAGCCGCGCTCGGCCAGGATCTTGGGATCGATCGCCGCCATGGCAGCGGCGTTGCCATGGCCATAGCCGAACGTCTTGACCAGATAGTCGGATACAGCAGGCGCATTGACAGCGTTCAGGAAATCATAGGCCTGGTCGAGATCACCCGGTGCGTCCTTCATCAGCACATAGCCGCACACCCATGTCGACAGGCCTTCCTTGGTATCGCGGTTCATGGCGATCGGCACGCCTTGGCCCTTGAGGGTGACGAAAGTCTCGTTCCAGCCCCAGGCGAGATCGACCTCGTTGCCGGAGAAGGCCTGATTGATATCGGTGTCGTCGGTCCAGTAGAAGCGGATGTTCTTGTGCACGTCACGCAGAAATGCCGAGGCGTCCTTGAACTGCGCGTCGGTCATCTTGTTCCAGTCCTTGAGGCCGATGACCAGGCTGGCCAGCGCGTAGGCGTCGTCGACATTGTCGCCAATGGTAACGCGCCCCTTGAACTTCGGATCGGCAAAGATCCTGAGCGACTGCGCCTGATCCGGCGTCACATTGTCGGTGCGGTAAAGCAGGGCCGTATTGCCCCAGTCGAAAGGCATGAACCAGGCCTTGCCGTCAGCGGTGGTGGCGAGATCCTTCATCGCCATGATGCCGGGATTGAGATCCTTCCAGCCGGCGATACGGCTGGTGTCGAGCGGCTGCAGCATGCCGGCCTCGCGCCATTTCACCACGCTTTGCGAGCAGGGATGCGCAATGTCCGCCTTGAAGCCGGCCCGCATTTTCTGAAAGGCCTCTTCCTCGTCGCCGAAGAAGGCGAAGGTCGGCTCGGCGCCTTGTTCGGCGGTGTAGGCCGGATGCAGCAGCGGGTCCTCATAGCCCGACCAGTCGAACACGACGAGGTCGCCGCCGCCTGCCGCAAGTGCCGCGACTGTGCCTGCGCCGATTGCGCAGGCCGCGGCGATGGCCAGGCGGCGAAGCACGGAATTCATGGCGCAAAGCTCCTCATCGCGGGAAACACCGCGGCGACGTTAGGAGAATTCGGGAGCTTTGGCGAGCCCGTCCGCCCGCTATGTCCGTGGGCAGACGGGCCAAGCGAGGAGAGCTCAATAGCCGGCTTTGATCTTCTCGAACTCGGCGATCATCTTGAGCTTGAGATCGGATGGAACCGGCGACTGGAACAGCGTCTTGTCGACGAACTTCTGCACGTCGTCATAGCCTTTCTCCTTTAGCACCACCTGGTCGACGCCGGCCATGCCATTGGCATTGGCCTGGCCGTAGCCCCAGTCCTTGACCAGGACCTTGGCGACTTCCGGATCGTTGACGGCGTTGAGATAATCATAGGCCTTGTCGGCATTGCCGGGCGCATCCTTGAACAGCACATAGCCGCAGACCCAGGTCGAAATGCCCTCGTCGGTGTCCTTCTTGGCCTTGATCGGCACGCCGGCGGCGACAGACTGCACCGTCGCGTCGTTCCAGGCCCATGCGAGATCGACCTCGCCGCCGCTCAACAGCTGCACGATATCGGTTGAGTCGGTCCAGTAGGAGCGGACGTTTTTGTGCACCTGGCGCAGGAAGCCTGATGCCTGTTTGAACTGGTCATCCGTCATCTTGGTCCAGTCCTTCAGGCCGATGGCGAGACTGGCCAGCGCGTAGGCGTCGTCGACATTGTCACCGACGGAAACCCGGCCCTTGAACTTCGGATCGGCGAAGGCCTTCAACGACTGCACGTCCTTCGCATCGATCTTGTCGGAATTGTAGGTCAGCTGCGTGTTGCCCCAGTCCCAAGGCATGAACCAGGCCTTGCCGTCGGCGGTGGTGGCGAGATCCTTCATCGCCATTATGCCGGGATTGAGGTCTTTCCAGCCTGATATCTTCGAGGTGTCGAGCGGCTGCAGCAGGCCGGCCTCGCGCCATTTCACCACGCTTTGCGAGCAGGGATGGCCAAGATCGGCCTTGAAACCGGAGCGGACCTTTTCGAACGCCTCGTCCTCGTCGCCGAAGAAAGTGAAAGTCGGCGAATCGCCGTTCTTTTCGACATATTTCGGATGGAAGCCGGGCTCCTCGTAGCCAGACCAGTCGAACACGACGAGATCCCTGTCCGCAGCCAGCGCCGCCGCCGAAGCGGCGAGCGCTCCGGCCAATGCCAATGTCAGCGTCAATGTCAGCGTCGGGCGTCGCGTCATTGTCTTCATTGCTGTTCCATCCTCTTTTGATTGTTTCACGCCGGCTTGGCACCGCCGGCTGTCGGCCACGGATAATGCTTGGGAAATGCCGCGGACAGGAACGCGTTCGCGGCCTGCAGCGCAGTCTCGCGCGTGGTGTCTTCGGTGCCCATCATCAGCCGCAGCCACAGTCCCTCCAGCATGGCGCTGAGCGCCAGCGCTATCACCTGCGGCTCATAAGAATAGCCGCCGCTCTGCTTGAGCGTCGCGCAAAGGTCGATAAAGATGTTCTGATAGACGGCGTCGCGTGCGCTGCTCAGCGCCTGATAGGTCGGCCGCGATTTGGCTTCGCCCCAGAACGCACACCAGGCCGCCAGCTTGCGCTTGTTGCAGATCGAGCGGTCGAAATCGGCCGCGACCAATGCCTGCAACTGGCGGGCGGGATCATCGCCGGCCTTCTGCAAGGCGCTGCGCCAATGCGCCGAATACTCGTCATACATGTATTGCAAAGTCGCGACGAGCAGCTTCTCCTTGCTTTCGAAATGGAAATTGACGATGCCGCGCGACAGGCCGGCACCGTCGGCAACGTCGGCCATCGTCGTATCCGAATAGCCGCGCTTGGCCAGTGAATCGATCGTCGCTTCGATCAGTTGAAGCTGCCTGGTCTCTTTCGACGCCTTGCGGCCACGCTTTTCGGTGTCGCTCTTTCGCGTCGCCTCGAGGAGGGCTTCGCGCGCCTCTGTTGTCTTCATGGGATTGATGGTCTCCAGCATCGCCGGCTAGCCAACCGGCTTTCGGCCGCGAAGATGAGTGGGACGGTGCTCGCCTGTGTCAAGCACCTTCTGCATGGCTTCCCAGGTTCGTATATTCTTGTCGACATAGGCCGCGCCGACGGCAGCCGCGACCACCGGGTAGAGCGGCCCCTTCAAGCGGTTCAGCTCCTCCCCCGCGATCTCGCGATACCAGGGATTGCGGTCGCGCACGGTGATGTCGGCAAAGCCGGCCTGGCGCATCGCCTGCACATAGCGGGCCGGCGATGCCATGGCGAAGGACAGGCCTTCAGCGGCGACATAGGCCTTCATCTCGGGCGACGGCTCGCCATCATGCGAGATCATCCAGTTCGACGCGGCAAAGACGCCGCCAGGCTTCAGGACGCGGAATATCTCGGCGAACAATGCATCCTTGTTCGCCACGTGCAGCAGCGCGTCCTTGGAAAATACGACGTCGAAGGCACCGTCGGCAAAAGGCAGCGGTCCTGGCGCCGCCTGGATGAAATCGGCGCGACGCGCGAGCCCGCGCGCAGCGGCCCGCTTCCTGGCCGTCTCGATCACGGGCCGTTCGACGTCGAAGCCTGTGAGGTGGGCCGCGCGGTGACGCTCGATGAGATGCAGCGTGATGCCGCCGGAACCGCAGCCCATGTCCAGGACTGTCTTGCCCGCAAGCGACAGCCCTTCGACGACCCGGTCGACCTCTTCTGGCCCACCCGGCGACAAATAGCCGTCGCCCCACAGCGCCTCGAGGAAGCGGATGGCGGTGTCGTCATACTCCGGTTCGGCCTCTGCCGTTTCGATCATCAAACCCTGGTCCCAAGGCTATCCTCGAATGAGCCAAAGCCTAGCGCATAAACACGAAAACGCAACATCATTTGTTGAACATTCATTCAATATGGCTGGACAGGATGACCGTCTTCGTGCGAAATTCGGCTTATTGGGGGCGCATCACACGAAAAGAAGGTCGGGCACGATGAAGGCTGGGCCAAAGTGAAGAGCTGGGACGCGATCGTCATCGGCGGCGGGCATAACGGGCTGGTCAATGCCTGCTACCTGCAGCGTGCCGGGCTCGACGTGCTGGTCGTCGAGAAGAACGACTGGGTCGGTGGTGCCGCCACCAGCCGCGAGCTGACGCCCGGCTTCCTCTATTCCAACTGCTCCTATGTCTGCTCGCTGTTCCGCCCGGAGATCATGCGCGACCTCGAGCTGCCGCGCTTCGGCCTGCAGGTGATCTCCTATGAGGGCGGCGCGGTGTTCACCCGCGATGGCGACTATCTCGCCAACTACCGCGACCACGATGCCCACCGGCGCGAATTCGCGCGGTTCTCCAAACGCGATGCCGAGGCCTATGATCGTTATGCCCGCGACGTGACGCGGCAGTGCCGCTTCATCCAGCCGCTGCTGATGCGCACGGCGCCCGACCCGACCAGCCTGCGGCCGCGCGACCTTGGCGAACTGCTCTATCTCGGCAAGAAGTTCACGGGGCTCACTGCGGAGGAAATGGCGCTGACGCTGCGCTTCTGGACCATGTCGATCTCCGACTTTCTCGACGAATATTTCGAGACCGACGTGATCAAGGCGAATTTCGCTTTGTCCGGCATCATCGGCACCGCGCTCGGGCCGATGTCGCCCGGCACCGCCTATGTCCTGCTGCATCATTATATGGGCGAGGTCGACGGCTCGGTCGGCGCCTGGGGCTATGCGCGCGGCGGCATGGGCGCGGTCACCGAGGCGCTCGCCGCATCCTTCCAGGCTTCGGGCGGCACCATCCGTACCGGCGCCGAGGTCGACCATGTGCTGATCCGGCGCGGCAAGGCCAATGGCGTGGTGCTGGCCGGCGGCGAGGAAATATACGGCAAGCTCGTGGTTTCCAACGCCGACGTGAAGCGCACCTTCCTCAAGCTGGTCGAGGAAAAGGAATTGCCCGAGATTTTCCTGCGCCGGGTCAGGAATTTCAAGATCCGCGGCTCGTCAGGCAAGGTCAACATCGCGCTCGATTCACTGCCGGAATTCCCGGCGCTGCCGAAGGATTCGCCCGTCTATTGTGGCGACATGCATTTCACCGATTCGATCGAGCGCATGGAGCGTGCCTATGACGACTGGAAGGCCGGGCGCTGGTCGGCCGATCCTTTCCTCGACATGGTGATCCCGACGACGCTCGACCCGACCATGGCTCCACCCGGCAAGCATTTCATGAGCTGCTTCGTGCAATATGCGCCACCGAAGGTGGACGGCCGCGGCTGGACCGACGCCGACCGCGACGGCTTTGCCGAAAGCGTGATCGCGCAGATATCGGACTATTCGCCGGGCTTCCGCGACCGCATCGTCCACATGGAAGTGCGCACGCCGCGCGAGATCGAGGCCGAGGTCGGCCTCACCGAAGGCAATATCTTCCAGGGTGAATTGACCTTCGACCAGTTGTTGTTCAACCGCCCCGTGCCGGGCTACGCACAATACCGCTCGCCGGTCGATGGACTCTACATTTGCGGCTCCTCGACCCATCCCGGTGGCGGCGTCATGGGCGCGCCGGGCCGCAATGCCGCCGCCGAGATCCTGCGTGATCTCGCCAAGCCAAATCAGCATATGAGCCCGGCCCATGACGTCATCTGACAAATGGGATGTTGTCGTCATCGGCGGCGGCCATAATGGCCTCGTCGCCGCCGCCGTTCTGGCGAAGAGCGGCCGCAAGGTGCTGGTGCTGGAAGCCGCCGGCGAGGTCGGCGGCGCCGCGCGCACGGAGGAATTCGCGCCCGGATTTCGTGTTTCGTCGATCGCCCATCTGCTGAACCGGCTGCACCCCGATGTGGTGAAGGTATTGGAGCTGGAGAAGCACGGGCTGCAGGTCGCACGCGGCGACTTCGCGCCGTCGGTGGTGCTGGCGAAAAGCGGTCCGCCGCTTTTCCTGCATGGCGCCTATGGCGAGGTGCTGACCGGCACCAGTCCTGCCGAGCAGTCCGCCTGGAAGGAGTTGCGGGCACAGCTGCTGCGCTACGCCGGCATCCTGAAGCTGTTCTTGTCACGCCGGCCGCCCGATCTCGGCGCCATGTCGCTCGCCAACACGGCAGCGCTCGGCCAAACCGGACTGGCGCTGAAGAAGCTTGGCAAGGAGGACATGCGCGATTTCCTGCGCGTGCTGTTGATGAACGTTGCCGACCTGCTCGACGAGCAGCTTGCCGACGACCGGCTGAAGGGCCTGCTTGCCTTCGACGCTACGCTCGGCAGCCATCTTGGCCCGCGCTCGCCGACCTCGCTGCTCGGTCTCTATTACCGCCTGGCCGGCGAGACCGGCGGTTCCGCCGGCGCGCAGATGCTGCCGAAGGGCGGCATGGGCGCCGTCATAGCCGCCATTCGCGCATCGGCGCAACAGGCCGGCGTGACCATCCGCACCGCGACGCCGGTGGCAAAGATTATCGTCGAGAAGGGCCGCGCCGTCGGCGTGCTGCTCGACAGCGGCGAGGAAATCCGCGCGACAACGGTCGTGTCCGCCATCAACCCGGCGACGACCATGGTCGACCTTGTCGGCCCGCGTGAAGTCGACACCGGCTTCGTCCGCAAGGTCGGCAATATCCGCATGAAGGGCGATGCTGCGAAGCTCAATCTGGCGCTCGACCAGCCACCGCAATTCGTCGGCGTCGATGCCGCCGGCCACCGTGGCCGTCTCGTCATCGCGCCCTCGACCGATCATGTCGAGCGCGCCTTCAACCCGTCGAAATATGGCGAGTTCTCACCCGAACCGGTGATGGAGATCACGCTGCCCTCGCTGTCGGACGCCTCGCTCGCGCCCGAGGGGGCCTGCGTGCTGTCCGCGGTAGTGCAATACGCCCCCTATGCCTTGAAAGAGGGCTGGAGCGTCGGCAAGCCGAAATTCCTCAAAGTCTTGATGGCTGAACTCGAGGCTTATGCGCCGGGAATCGGCGGCAGCGTGCTCCATGCCGACCTGCTGACGCCGGCCGACATCGAGGCGCGCTACCGGATGCCGGGTGGGCACTGGCACCACGGCGAACTGCAGGCCGACCAGATGCTGATGTCACGGCCGATCTCCGGCTGGTCCGGCTACGACACGCCGGTGGACGGGCTGTTCCTTGCAGGCGCCGGCTCGCATCCGGGCGGCGGGGTCTCCGGCGTGCCGGGCCTGAATGCCGCAAGGCGCATCATTACGGTGAGGGGGTAGCTGTCATGGTGCAACGAGCCAAGACCGTGCTCCACGGCGAAAGAACGCCGTGATGAACCATCAGCCCATTGGCCCATCCGATGCCCGCATCGCGGCACAATCCCATTTCCGCAGTTTGCGCCTCGACACGCCGTTCCAGGCGCGCATTGATGCGCTGGCGAAGACGAACGACTGGTACAATTGGGCCGGCTATCGCGCCCCACATTCCCTATGGGACGAGGATCTCGAATATTTCGCCATCCGCAGCCAGGCCGCTCTGTTCGACATCTCGCCGATGACGAAGTACCGCATCGAGGGACCGGATGCCGAGACCTTCCTCGACCGCCTGACATTGCGCGACGTGACTAGGCTGAAGCCCGGCCGCGTCAACTACACCGCCTGGTGCGACGATCAGGGCTTTGTCCTCGACGACGGCACGTTGTTTCGGCTATCGCCGACACGGTTCCGGCTGTGCTCGCAGGAGCGGCATCTGCCGTGGCTTCTGGACAGCGCCATTGGCTTCGACGTGGCGGTTGAAGAAGAGACCGAAACCGTCGCCGGCCTCGCCTTGCAAGGCCCGACCTCCTTTGCCGTGCTGCGCGATGCAGGTTTTGCAGGTATAGAAAAACTGAAAATATTCGACCTGGCCGAGTTTCCGCATGACGGCGTCACCATCACCATCTCGCGCACCGGCTTCACCGGCGATCTCGGCTACGAGTTGTTCGTGCAAACGGATAAGGCGCTCAGCCTCTGGGATCGGCTGATGACGGCGGGCGAGCTGCGCGGCATCCGCGCCATCGGCTACGCCGCATTGAACCGCGCCCGGCTCGAAGCCGGGCTGATCGTCGCCAATGCAGATTTCGTCACCGCCGAGCATGCCATCCGCGCCGATCGCCTGCGCATGCCGGACGAGATCGGCCTCGGCTTCATGGTCGACTTGGAAAAGGGTCATTTCAACGGCCGCCGCGCAATACTCCACGCACGGGCGAAGAAGCGTCTTCGCCATGTCCTGGTCGGGTTGCAGATCGAGGGCAATATCCCGGCCGAGCATGCGATCGTCTACCACAGGAAAAGCCAGGAGGTCGGGCTGGTCAGCGCCGCCATGTGGTCGCCAATGGCCAAGCGCAACATCGCCATCGCCTCGCTGACGCGGCCGTTCGGCGAGACCATCGTCGACGACCTCTGGGTCGAGATCTACGCCATGCGCGAACTGCAGTACCAGAAGCTGATGAAGCGGGCCAAAATCGTGGCGCGGCCGTTCGTCAGGCTCGACCGCCGCACCGCCAATCCGCCCGCGGATTTCTGAGCATGTCCGACGAAGCCGAACGTCATGAGGATGACGCCGAAGCCGCCGAACAGTGGCAGCTGGTCAACACGCCGCTCGGCGAAAAATGGTCGGGCCGCACCCGCTATGCAGCGGCCATGTTCTTCTACAAACGTGGCGAGATGAGCGCTGAAACGCTGGAGGTCTACCGCATTTGTGCGAGGCTGGACTCGACCGATCCGCTGCCGATCATCCGCGATCGCGGCATTGGCCAGGACTGGCTTAAACGCATAGGTTTTGAATAACTCGCCCTGGGGCGTGTTGAGATTCAGGTCAGGCCGAGTCGAAAATTGTGGGTTCCGAGAACCGGAGCGGAGCGTACTTTTGGGTGCCCTAGCCGATGGTCTTTTCCAGCATACTGAGCCAATTGCGATAGGCGATCTTCTCGATCAACGCGCGCCCGAAGCCGCGTGCTGCGAACGCGTCGAGCAGCTTCGGCAGGCCGGCAACGTCGCCGATCACGGCAGGAATCATGGCGCCGTCGAAATCCGAGCCGAGGCCAACGCCGTCTTCGCCCAGCGCCTGCAGCAGCGAATCGACATGGCGCACCATGATGTCGAGGCTGGTGTCGGCGTTCATCCTGCCGTCCTCACGCAGGAACCCGGTGGCGAAGTTCAGCCCGACCATGCCGCCCGAGTCGCGGATTGCGCCGAGCTGCCATTCGGTGAGGTTGCGCGAATGGCCGCAAATCGCGTGCACGTTGGAGTGGGTCGCGACCAGCGGTGCATCGCTGATTTCGACGACGTCGCGAAAACCTTTTTCGTTGAGATGCGAAAGATCGATCATGATCTTCAGCTGGTTGCAGGCTTTCACCAGCGCCTTGCCGGCATCGGTCAGCCCTGGCCCTGTATCGGGCGACGACGGAAAACGGAACGGCACGCCGTGGCCGAAGGCATTGGGACGGCTCCAGACGATACCGAGCGAACGCAGGCCGGCTGCGTGGAGGACGTCAAGCAGGGTGAGCTCAGGATCGATCGCCTCGACCCCTTCGATATGGAACACCGCCGCGATCGAGCCTTGCGTCATCGCCTTCCTCACGTCGCCGGCGCTGCGGCAAACGGTGAGCGCCGAAGCCCGCTCCAGCCTGAACAGGATCGAGGCCATCGCCATGGTGGAGTTGAGCGCATCGGCGCGCGGAACCTCGGGCGGCAAGGGCTCGCTGTCACTCGGCGCCAGCGGCACCGAGCCGCGTTTGGATTTCTCGACAGGCGGCGGGAAGATCGCGAACATGCCGCCGGCAAATCCGCCTTTCTTCGCGCGCGGCAGGTCGATATGGCCACCCGGCGTCCCCTCGACGAACAGCTTTTCGACGTCCGCATCCTTCGACTGGTAGAGCCTGAGCAGCGTATCGTTGTGGCCGTCGAAGACGGGAACGAGATCGGATTCGGTCATGGAGGGCCATTCGGTTGAAGTGGTCGGGCCGCAGACGGCGAGCCGGTTTGTTGGCAATACTTAGGCAAGACGGGCGCTCTTCGCAAATCCCGCATGTTGCCGCTGTGTTTGTACGCCTCCAATGGCCGAAGAGGCCCGCGGTAAAGCCGCGCACCCTTTCTCCTGTCATTCATCGATGGCTGTCTCTTACCGCTTCAGCACGTCCGCCCATTCCGGATGGCGACGGAACTGGGCATTGGCGAACGGGCAAAGCGGGATGATCGTTTTGCCCGCCGCACGCGCATCCTCGACGGCACGGGTGACCAGGCGAAGCCCCGCGCCCTGGCCGCGAAATGCATCCGGCACTTCGGTATGGTCGATGATGATCTGGTGCTCGCCGATCTTGGTGAAAGTCATCTCCGCCTCGGCGCCGCCCGGCCCACGCAGGAGATAGCGGCCCTTCGAGCCGCGGTCCTCCAGTTCGATCTCCGGCAATAGGTCAGACATGGCTTGCGGTCCTTTCGTCCGGCGCCACGGCGAACAACCGCCGCGCCGCCTCGATCTCGCTCGGCCGCACCTCATGGCCGCCGTCATGCCACTCGACTGTGACATCGGCGCCATCGGCGCGCAAATAGGCTTCGAGCCGCACCGTCAAATTAGGCGGACAGACCGGGTCCCGCCTGCCGGCGGTGACCAGGATGTGACTGCCGCCAAGGCTGCCCTTGACCTCCGGCTCGAACGGGATCAGCGGATGCATCAGCACCGTTGCGTCGAACAGCGACGGCTCGGCAAACAGCACCGAGGCCAGGATGTTGGCGCCGTTGGAGTAACCGAGGCCGAGCACCGAAGATGGCTTTGCCGCCTCGACATGTGCCTTGACGAAGCCGGCCATCTTCTCTGTCGCTCGCGTGAGGTCGCCCATGTCGTAGACGCCCTCGCCGGCGCGGCGAAAGAAGCGTGCAGCGTCTTGTTCCGAAACATCGCCGCGCGGAGCGACGATCGTCGCTTGCGGCACAAGATCGCGTCCAAGCGACAGAAGCTGGGCCTCGTCGCCGCCGGTGCCATGGAAGACGAAGAGCAGCGGTCCATCAGGCGAACCGGGCAGCACCTTGTGAATATACGAATCCTTACTCACGACGTTGCCCTCAGTCTTCCAGTTTCTGCAGATGCTGCTCGAGATAGGGCCGCAAATGCTGGTGTTGTGACGGCAGCTTCAGCGCCTCACCAAGATGGGCGGTGTCCTCGTCGCGGTCGAAGCCGGGCTCGTTGGTAGCGACTTCGAACAGCACGCCGCCCGGTGTGCGGAAGTAGATCGCCCAGAAATAGTCGCGGTCGATTACCGGCGTCACCTGATAACCGGTATCGAGCAGCGCCTTGCGCACTTCGAGCTGCTTGGCGCGGTTCTCGACGGCGAAGGCGACATGGTGGACCGAGCCGGCGCCGAGATTGGCGAAGCCGGCCCCTGGCAGCGATTCGATATCGACGACATCGGCGCCGTTGCCGTTCTTCACCGTTAGCCGCCTGACATTGCCGGACTTGTCGACCTCCTCATAACCCATGAATTTCAGCAGCTCTTCGGTGGCGCCACTATCTTTCAGCCTGAGCGACACTGAGTGAAAGCCGCGGATCGCCTCGTCAGTGGGAATGCCACCCTTGGCCCAGGGCGCTCGGCTGTCCGCTCTGTCCTCGACCAGCGCAAAACCGTCGCCGTCGGGACCGGCGAAGGCAAGACGCTTCTCGCCGAACGTCTCCTCGCGAGAAAGCCCTGTGACACCTTGCTCGGCAAACCGTTTCTCCCAATAGCCGAGCGTGCCCTCGGGCACCGAGTAAGTGGTTGTGCCGACTTCGCCGACTCCATGGCGGCCCTTGCCGATGTTGGGGAAGGGGAAATAGGTCATCACCGAGCCGGGCATGCCGACCTCGTCGCCGTAATAGAGGTGGTAGACGTCGGGCGCGTCGAAATTGACGGTTTTCTTGACCCGCCGCAGGCCGAGCGTCCCGGTGAAGAATTCATTGTTCTGGCGCGCGTCGGTGGCCATCGAGGTGACGTGATGCAGGCCCTTGACCTGGTCGAGCATGTTTCTGCTCCTTCCCTTGTACTGGTGCGGCCCTTGCCGCTGTCCACGCAAATATGAGGATCCGGCTCCTGGCTGCAAAGATGGCAAACACAGAATGGACTGTGCTGTTAAAGTGAACGATCAAACAGGTTTTGTTCACCATTCGGCAAACTGGACCGGCTTGCATATTCGCCGAAATTGCGCTCCATGAGCGACGTAGCCGGCATGAGGATATAGCGGTTGATTGGAAAACGCCCCAACATTCTCCTGATCACCTGCGACCAGTGGCGCGGCGACTGCCTATCGGCTGCTGGCCACAAGGTGGTAAGAACGCCGAATGCCGACGCGTTGGCTGCAGAGGGCATTCTTTTCAAGAAGCACTATGGCGGCGCCGCGCCTTGCTCGCCGGCTCGCGCCTGCCTCTACACCGGCCTCTACCAGATGAACAATCGTGTCTGCCGCAATGGCACACCGCTCGACGCCCGCCACGGCAACATAGCGCTCCGGGCGCGTGCCCTCGGCTATGAACCGACGCTGTTCGGCTATACTGATATGGCACGCGATCCGCGTACGCTGGCGCCTGGCGACCCGCAGCTGAAGAGCTATGAAGGCGTGCTGCCCGGCTTCACCGTACGTCAGCTTCTGCCCGAGCACCAGAAGCCTTGGCTGTCATGGCTCAAGGCGCGCGGCGTCGATGCCGGCGCCGGCTCCCCCGACATCCATCTCCCGGTGGGTGAAATCCCGGAAAACGACGGCGGGGTTAGCAACGCCCCGCCCGTCTATTCGAAGGACGAAACGCCGTCGGCCTTCCTGGCCGGCGAATTTATCCGCTGGCTCGGCGAACAGGAGCGCGATGCGCCGTGGTTCGCGCACCTTTCCTTCATCAGTCCTCACCCACCCTTCATCGTGCCGGCGCCTTACAACGCCATGTACGATCTGGCCATCGGTCCAGCTTTTGACCGCGCCGAAAGCTGGCAGGCCGAAGCAGCAAGCCACCCTTATCTCGCCTATGAACTTGACCGGCAGGAACGGTCGAAATTCCGGCCCGGCTCGGAGGGCAAGGTGCGCGACTGGGGCGACGATAATTTTCGCCGCATTCGGGCGCTTTATTACGGCATGATCTCGGAGAGCGATGCGCAGCTTGGCCGGGTCTGGCAAGCAGTCAAGGCGGCCGATGCATGGGACGACACCGTCATCGTGCTGACCTCCGACCACGCCGAGATGATGGGCGACCATTTCATGCTGGGCAAGGGCGGCTTCTTCGACGGCAGCTTCCATATTCCGCTGATCATTCGCGATCCGCGCCGCCGAAAGGCTGTCGGCAGCAGCGTCGACCGCTTCACCGAGGCGGTGGATTTGGCGCCGACCTTGCTCGAGCTCACTGGCGGCGAAGTGCTGCCGCATCTCGACGGCCGCTCGCTGGCGCCTTTCCTGGACGCGACGGAGCCGGACGCCTGGCGCGACGCGGCCCATTGGGAGTTCGATTTCCGCTCGATCGCGGATGGTGATGCCGAACGGTATTTTGGCATCGGTCAACGCCAGTGCAATCTCGCCGTCATCCGTACGGAAAAGTACAAATATGTGCATTTCGGCGGTGGCCTGCCGCCCTTGCTCTTCGACCTCGAGAAAGACGCCGGCGAGGTGACCAGCGTCGCGGACGACCCAGCCTATCGGCCGGCGCGGCTGGAACTTGCCGAAAAGCTCCTTGCCTGGCGGGCCGAGCATCTCGACCAGTCGCTGGCGCTCGCCGAATTGACGCATGACGGCGTTACCGGCCATGTCGCGGGCCTGCCTTTTGCGTCGACATGAGAAAGCCCGCGCCGTTGCCGGCGCGGGCTTACCTGTCGACTGAGATGCAGCTTACCGCATGATCATGCGCTGTTTGTCGCGGTTTTGCGCATAGCTGCCCTTGTCATAGGCGGCCTGCGCCTCGAGCTGCTCCTTGGTGAAGTTCGTGTAGAGATAGCGCTTGCCGTTCTTGTCGGTCATGAATTTCAGGTTGTCCGTACCGACTGCCACCTCCTTCTCGCCGACGCCGAGGAAGCCGCCGACGTCGATGATGACTGCGTCGACCTTCTTGTCGCCGCTCAGCACGACGTCGCCGATCTCGCCGACATTGGCATCATTGGCGCCGTAAACGGTTGTTCCAACCAGATCCTCGGCCCGGATTTCGCCTATCGGCATTTCAGTCAGCGTCGACTTGTCGATCGAGCCGGTCTTGGTCTGGTCGGCCGCGGAATTAGCCGTGGGCGCCGGCGCCGGGGCATTTTGAGCCGTTTTACTGGCTTGGTCAGTGTTGCTGGTCGTCGCGGTGTTGCTGGCCGTCACGGTAGGCGTGACGGTGGCAGGCGCAGTAGCCGCGGCATCGTTCGACGCAGTGGTTGCCGGGGCCGGATCATAGGCCTTGCGGTTGAAGTCCGGCTGTGCCTGCAGCTCTTCCTTGGTCGTTTGCGCGACCAGCCAGCGATCGCCGTTCCTCTCGGCCCACTGCGCCTTGTCGAAATCATAGGCGACGTTCTTTTCGCCGATGCCGAGGAAGCCGCCGACACCGATGATCAGCGATTGCGCCTTGGCTTCCTTGTTGATGACGATGTCGTTCACGTCACCGATGTTTTGGGCGTCGTCGCCGGTGCCGTTATAGACGGTCTCGCCGATGATATTGGTGGCGAGATTGCCCTCGGCGCGCTTCACTGGCTCAGCCGGCGCGGCAGGCGCCGGGGTTGTATTTTGCGCGCTGGTGGAAGGGGCGGCAGGCGCCGCATTATCCGCCGAAGCTGGTGGCGGAGGCGGATCGTAAGGCCTCCGGTCGAAATCCGGCTGAGCCGTCAACTCATCCTTCGTCGTTTGCGCTATCAGCCAACGGTCGCCATTTCTTTCGGCCCATTGCATCTTTTTGTAGTCGAAAGCGACGTTCTTGGTTCCTATGCCAAGAAAACCGCCGACGCCGATGACGACGGATTTTACCTCGCCGCGCTCGTCGAAGACGACGTCGCTGATGTTGCCGATATTCTGGGCATCGTCGCCGGTGCCATTATAGACGGATTCGCCGATGATGTTGGTGGCAAGGCTGCCCTCGGCACGTATCGCCGGAGCGGTATCCTGGGCGGCGGGTGGTTGCGCCGGCGCCGGGGTCGTCGCCGATTGCGCAAATGCACCCGTCGCAATCAATGTTGCGACTGCTGTCGTGGTTAAAAGGGTGCGGATCATCTTAGTGTCTCCTCGTCGGTGATTTCGTGCACGCCCTGCCCGCCTGGCGTCACTGCGGGCGCAGCGTCTTCTGCATGTTCACAACGTTGTGACCACACTGTTGTTCCGAAAAAAGCCGCGGTGCACCCTGTGCGATGTCAATGGTTCTCGGATTCGCCGCGCTGGTCGAACGGAACATTTTCTCGGCCGCCCCGTTCCACTCCCGGCTGGGGCCCCGCCCCGGCCCGATAGGTGCTGGAAAATGGAACGGCCATGCGGTTTGCAGCGGTGCTGAACAAGGACGGGGGCACCCTGCGCACCATCGATCTTGAGGCCTTCGCCAGCCGGATGCGCGGCACGCTTGAGACTGCCGGCCACTCGATCGATATCGAAATCGTCGCCGGCAAGGATATCGTCGCCACGCTGGACGGCGTAGCTTCCAGGCGCGGCATCGACGTCGTGCTGGCGGGCGGCGGCGACGGCACCATTTCGGCCGCGGCAGCCCGTTTGATGAACGGGGAGAAGGCGCTGGCAATTCTGCCGGCTGGCACAATGAACCTTTTTGCGCGCGGCCTCGGTATTCCGCAGACCCTCGATGCGGCACTGAAATCGTTTGCGGACGGCGAGGTGATGGCGATTGACATTGCAACAGCCAACGGCCGGCCTTTCGTGCATCAATTCTCGATCGGCATGCACGCCAGGATGGTGCAACTGCGCCAGAAGATGGAATTCGGCTCGCGGCTGGGGAAGATGCGTGCCTCGGTGCGAGCCGCTTGGGCAACGATCAACAATCCACCGGCGATGAACGTAACGCTGACGGTCGGTGAGGCCGAGATTAGAACCCGGATCACCGGTATCGGCATCACCAACAATCTGTTCGGCGAGGGCCACCTGCCCTATGCCGACGATCCGGCAGGCGGCGTGCTGGGCATCTATGTCACCGTGGCACGGCGGCGCGGCGAATTGATCAGGTTCCTCTTTGACGTCGCCCGTGGGAAATGGCGCGGCAACGAGCATGTCGAAATCCATCAGGCAAACCGCGCCGTTTTGAAAATCCATTCGACGAACAGGAAAGTTCAGGCCGTCATGGACGGCGAACTGGTAAAGCTCGATCGCGAGACGACCGTCGAAATCCATCCGCGCGCGTTGAATGTTCTCGTCCCGGCGCGCGCCGCCGAGGCAAAGGTTGCCTGACGTGAGGTAGCGTGATGTGGGGTTGCGTGATGCGGGTTGGCACGAGAGATGGAGAGAGTCTAGCCGCTGGGTGTGTTGCCCTGCTCGGTCTTAGGCGTCTCGATCATCCAGCCGTAGATTTCGGCGACGCCCCAGGCGATAAAAGCCAGCAACAGCGCGGCGATCAGGATACGAAGGACATGCTGACCCCGCCGCCCTTGACGGGCTTTGTTTTCAGGAACGATTTTTGGCATGGTCTGGCTCCATATTTGGCGCCGGCAGGCGTAGCTAGCAGGGCATTGGCTGGTAACGGCTCCCCGCTGCGAAAGTTCCGGCTCGACAAGGCGGCAAACGGGCCGGTTGGCCTGATCAATCAGCGGGGCCGGCCACTGGGGGCGTAGTGGACGACAATAGCCAGACAAAGCCGGGCCTGCCGGTCGATATTCGCCGTGTGGTGGGCGCCGCGGACCGCCTTGCCGTGCTGCACGGCCTCGACGCGCTGGATACGGCTGCCGACCCTGATTTCGACCGTATCAGCGGTCTTGCCGCTTCGGCGATGCAAATGCCTGTCGCACTGATCACGCTGATCGATGCCGAGCGGCAGTGGTTCAAGTCCTGTATCGGCCTCAACGAGACCGAAACCGCAACCGAGACATCGTTCTGCGCCTATACCATCGCAGCCGGCGACGTGCCGATGGTGGTGGCCGACGCGGCGACGGATCCGCGGTTCAAAGCCAATCCGCTAGTCACCGGCGAACATCATATCCGCTTTTACGCCGGCGTGCCGATCGTAGTCGACGGCGCACTGATCGGCACGCTCTGCGTGCTCGACCGGAAGCCGCACGCACGTCCCTCTTCTGTCCAGCTCGACCAACTGTCGGCGCTAGCTGGCCTCGCCGCGAGCCTGTTCACGCTGAAGGATGCAACCCGCAGCGCAGCGATTGCCGAGGCCGCACTGGCTCGAGAGGAAAAGCGGCGCGCTATTGCGCTCGATGCAGCTTCGCTCGCCAGTTGGGCATGGGATATCCGCAGCGACATGATCGACTGCGATGTCCTGCTGTCCGAATTGTTCAACTTGCCCAAGTCGAACAGGCTGAGGGCGCGCGACATCCTGACCGCCATCGACCCGCGCGACGTTCATCAGACCGAAACACGCTTTCGCGACGCGCTGACCGGCAGCGACGATTATTTTGGCGAATACCGGGTCAAAGGCCTCGATCCGCCGCGATGGATCGCAACGCGCGGCCGCGTCATAGAGCGCGACGGCGAGGGCAAGCCGACGCTGATCTTCGGCGTCAACTACGACATCACCGAACGCAAGCTTGGCGACGAACGTCAACGGCTGTTGCTGCGCGAGCTCAATCACCGCGTCAAGAACACTTTGGCAACCGTACAGGCGCTGGCGACGCAGACCGTTCGCCATGCCCGTCAGCCAAGCGAATTCCTTGAAGCTTTCAGCGCCAGGCTGCAGGCGCTGGGCGTTGCGCACAGCCTGCTGTCGGACCGCGAGTGGCGCGGCATCGGCATCCGGGAGCTGGTGGAGATCGAAGTAAAGCCGTTTCAAACCGCTGGACAATCGCGCATGGCGATCTCCGGCACCGATGTCCTGCTCTCACCCGACCAGGCAGTCGGACTCGGCCTGATCCTGCATGAACTGGCAAGTAACGCACTACAACATGGGGCGCTCTCGGTTTCTTCCGGAAAGGTCGATCTCGATTGGAAGGTGCAAGGCAGGAAGGGTGCACGACGTCTGTTGCTGGCTTGGCGTGAAAGCGGCGGCCCGCGGGTTGCGCCGCCCGAACGCCATGGCTTCGGCTCGATCCTGATTCGCCGCAGCCTGGCCAAGGTCATTTCCAGCGAGGTGACCCATGAATTCCGGCCCGACGGCGTAATCGCCGAAATATCGATGCCGCTCGACGATTTTTGACGCGAGGATTTTACGACCGGGCGCCAGAATCGTTTGCGCCGAACTATCCGCTTCCGAACTACTTCCCTTTGCCGGTATCCGGATCGTCGGAGTCGGGCTTCACGTTCTCGCGGTAGATGGCGTAGGCTGCGAGTGCTATCGCCGGGCCGAGAATGGCGCCCAATCCGCCCTTCGCCACGCCACCTTTGCCCTTGAGCAGCGCCGGCAGCACGGCGAGTGCAGCGGCGATGCCGACCGCCTTCATGTCAGCGTTGCGTCGCTTCGCCCGGCGTCTGGCGCGCGAGCCGGCCGACATCCGGTAGACGAGCAGGATGAGACCGGCGATTGCCAGAAAGCCGATCCCGAAGCTCAGCGACGCTGCCACCGGCCCATAGCGGGCCGCCGTCCAGATATAGGCCGCCCCGACCAGGAAGCCGAGGCCGCACAGCGCCGCGAGTGCTGCGACCGAATAGACCATCGCAGCGACGCGCGCGCGTTGTATCGCCGCAATGGTTTCGCCCGAGGCGAGGCCCGAGATCAGCGATGCAAGCATTCCCATGCGTGCAGAACTAGCGGCGCGCGAGGAGCGCGAAGAGGAACCCGACGCCTGCGGCGATCGCCAGCGAAGTCACAGGCTTTTCGCGCATATGGGCTATCAGCTGCGCCTCGATGTCCTTGGCGTTGCTGCGCAGGCTGTCGAAGGCTGCTTCGCCCTGGGTTCGCAACTGCTCGACGCCCTCGGCGGCGGCGCGGCGCGCAGCCCCGTGGCCATGTTCGCCAGTTTTGGCCAACAGCTTGGTAAGTTGGTCGATGTCGGCCTTCAGTTGTGCGATGTCGGCCTCAATATCGGAATTCGTGCGGGCTTCGTTCGCGGCCTTTCCTGCGGCAGTCGCCATTGCTTCACTCTCCTTGCTTTTGCTCGGTCGAAAACGCCCAACAGACCCCAAGGTTCCGGCACGAACCTCTTCTAACCCTATCTCCGGCAGCGCTCGTTGCAAATGCCTTGCAAGGGCCGAGGCCGACGCATCCGCCGGCATGTCTTTTTTAAATGACAGCATGCCAAATAGCGATCATGACTTCCCCGGTTTCAAGATAGAGACGCATTTAAGGAGATATTGCTGCGTGGGCCCATCGCTTGACGGTTTGCGGATTCTTATCCTGGAAGATGAGTTCCTGATTGCCATGGATATCGAGCAGCTTTGTCGCGACTACGGCGCGCTCGATGTGGTCATCGCCCGTGATCTGACTGAGATCGAACAGCAAGACGTTGCCGCGCAGTTCGACGTGGCCATCGTCGACCTCATGCTGAGCGGCGTTTCGACGCTTCAATTTGCTTCACGGCTGCGTGAAGCTGGCATCCCGTTCGTCTTCGCCTCGGGCCAGTCGGATATGGACGAGATCAAGAAATCCTTTCCCGGCGTCAGACTGGTCACCAAGCCCTATTCGGGAGACGATCTCGTCGAGGCAGTGGCAGCGGCCTGCAGGCGCTGAGGCGCGGAGCGGCTCGAACACGCCCACGCTTCACGCTGCCGTCGACCCCGTTACCTGAGCCGAAATTGCGTCCGGGCCATACTCGTCTTCACCGGAGATCTTCAAGATTTCCTGCAGCCGCGTGCGGGCGCGGCTGACGCGGCTCTTGATCGTTCCGACGGCGCAGCCGCAGATCTCGGCCGCTTCCTCGTAGGAAAAGCCCGATGCGCCGATGAGGATAATGGCTTCGCGCTGGTCTTCGGGCAGCAACTCGAGCGCGCCGCGAAAGTCTTCGAGGTCAAGCTGGCCGTGCTGGGCCGGATGAACGGCAAGTCTGGCCGTCATGACGCCATCGCTGTCCTGCACCTCGCGGCCGCGCTTGCGCATCTGCGAATAGAATTCGTTGCGCAAGATCGTGAACAGCCATGCCTTCAGATTGGTGCCGGGCTGGAAGCTTTCATGCTTGTCCCAGGCCTTGACTAATGTTTCCTGCACCAGGTCGTCGGCCTTGTCGGCATTTTGCGTCAGCGACACGGCAAAAGCCCGCAGGCTCGGGATCGAGCCGAGCAAGTCGGTCTTGAAGCCCTGGGAGACGGCCGCCATGCCTCAGTCCTTCTTCTGTACAGGTTCGGCCTTTTCCAACTGGCTGAGCAGTTGTGCGAAGCGATCCGGCACATTGTCGGAGACCAGCTCGTCGTAATATTGTTTGAGTTTGCGGCCGATTTCCGAGTTCGGCCCAAGCGGGTCGCGGGAAGCAGCCCGGCGCCCGTTGCCAACGCCAGCCGTGGTAGCTTTCGTCATGTTCTTCATTTCGCCCTTTGTCCCAGCCTTAAGCCGCCCTTCAACACATAACGCAAGGCAAGCGGCAGCCTCGTCTGGTTGCCCAACCCCGCCCTAAACGCCAGCCCGCATACTTAGTTCCGCATGACCGGAACTTTTTCGCACAACCCGCGTTTTTAACTTTGGGCTTGCGAACCGTTTTTAGCTGTAACATGTAATCACGTCATATGAGGGAGACGTCCGATATGAGCCTATCAGCAACCATCGCTCCGCACCTGCCGTTCCTGCGCCGCTTCTCGCGCGCGGTATCCGGATCGCAGGAGAGCGGCGACGCGTTGGTCGCCGCAATGCTCGAGGCCATCATTGCCGATGTCGATATCTTTCCGGACGCATCGAACGACCGCATCGCACTCTACAAGGTCTTTGCCAAGCTCTTCACCTCGGTGGCCATTCGCGTTCCGCAGGAGCATGCCCAATCGGCATGGGAGCAGCGCGCCGCGGCCAATCTGAATGCAATCGCGCCTCGTCCCCGCCAGGCCTTTCTGCTGGTCGCCGTCGAAGGCTTCAGCGAAGACGAGGCGGCGGAGATTCTCGACGTCGACGAACAGGAATTCTCAGAACTTCTCGCTCAGGCGAGCAACGAGATCTCCCGTCAGGTGGCAACCGACGTGCTGATCATCGAGGATGAGCCGCTGATCGCCATGGATATCGAGGAAATGGTCGAAAGCCTCGGCCACCGCGTCGTCGGAACAGCGCGCACCCACGCGGAGGCGGTGGCGATGTTCGGCAAGGCGCGGCCAAAGATGGTGCTTGCCGATATTCAGCTCGCCGACGGCAGTTCGGGCATCGCGGCCGTCAATGAAATCCTGTCGTCCACCTCGGTGCCGGTGATCTTCATCACCGCCTTTCCCGAGCGGTTGCTCACCGGCGAGCGGCCGGAACCGGCTTTCCTCGTCACCAAGCCATTCAACCCGGATATGGTCAAGGCTCTTATCAGCCAGGCCCTGTTCTTTGACCGGCACGCGAAGGCCGCGGCATAAAACAGCTGGCGACCGAGTTGCGGCCGCCAGGGTGTGGGATAGCCACTCCCCTTGGACCGGATGGGGGCGTGACGCCGACTTAACACACGACAGCCAACTGCTGCCGAACCTGACGAGAACCTTTTCGCACACACCGCAGCAATTCGGGCCGTAACGATTTTCAGCATCGTCTTTTTCGGGAAATGGTGGAACAAACGGAGGCGAATCACGTTTTCACCGCAGCATTGGAAGGAGATGGATCATGCTTTACTGGGCGCTCGTATTTCTCGTCGTGGCGATCATCGCCGGTGCGCTTGGTTTCGGCGGCATCGCTGGCACTTCGGCCGGCATAGCGCAGATATTGTTCTTCATCTTTCTCGCCTTCCTGATCATATCGCTTATTGCCGGCCTGATCAGACGGGCGTGAATGCCAAGCGGCCATTCAAGCGAACACTGGAAGCCGCACCCCTCAAACGGTTTCCAGCCACCGCCGGGCAGTGTCCTCCAACGGGATGCCGCTCGGCGGACCGCTTTTTAGGGCTCGATCCGAAGCTCCTCCTTTTGGAACCCATTTTTCCGTGAGCCGTTCAGCCCGACGTGGGTTGAGCAAATTACCGATGCGTTCCAGAGTCGGAAAAATGAAAGACCGCGGCCAGAGGGATGAGATCATCGCTCTGCATCCCGCCGAAAGCGGAATGCAGCTTGGCCGAGCCCTTCTCCACGCCTTGCACAATGCCGGGATTTCCGTTCTATACCAGGATCGCGAGATGAAGACGGTGTGGGCGCGCAACATGCGCGCACCATGGACCTCTGATGCCTCCGACAACAACGGCATCTTGCCGCCGGCGCAGGCAGAGCGTATCGGCGCCGCCAAGCACGACGTCATCGTCTCCGGCAATCCTCAACATCTCGAACTCAGCGTGCCGGCCGATGATGGCGCCCGCTGGTTTCAGGTATGGATCGACGCCGACCGCAGCGAGACCGGCGCGGTGCAGGGCGTCGTGACCACCATGGTCGAAACAACCGAGCAGAAACGCCGGGAGCAGACGCTGAAGGCGCTGCTGCGCGAGGTCAGTCACCGCTCCAAGAACCTTTTGGCCATCATCCAGAGCATCGCCACCCAGACGGGGCGTTATTCCGGCAGCATTGACGATTTCCTGACGCGTTTCCGGGGCCGATTGCAGTCGCTGGCCTCCTCGCAGGACCTAGTTACGTCATCCAACTGGCGGGGAGCGGCGCTGCGCGAGCTGGTTTCCGGTCAGGTCGGAAGGTACGGCGCGGACCCCATGCACAGCCTGCGTTTCCGCGGCGCAAATCCATATCTCAATCCCAATGCTGCCTTGCACATCGGCTTGGCCATGCATGAGCTCGCCGTCAATTCGGTCAGCTATGGCGCGCTGTCGCGCAGCGATGGTTTCGTCGAGGTGACGGCCGATCTGACGGCCGCTTCCGCTGGCGAGCCTGCGCTGTCGCTGACATGGGCCGAAGTGATCGGAGCCAACGACAATCAACGCAGCGAGAAGCGTTTTGGCAGCGTCGCACTTGAACGCGTCGTGCCCACTTCGTTGAATGGAACGGCGACACTTGAGATCACCGGGAACCGCCTCGAATACCGTCTTGTCGTTCCTCACGGCAATTTCGAGACGGATTGAACGAACGGCGGCCGCAGGAAGAAGGCTGGCTGCATCACCCCGCCTTAACCGACTGTTCACCATAAAGTCCGATCCTGTCCGAACGTGCCGATTCAGCGGACATTGATTGAGTTTGGCACAATATGAAAGGAATGGGCCTTGACGGCTGCCGACTTGAACAGACTGGAACAGGCCGCTCGCGTCTCGATGGGCGGTTTTCAGGATCCCGACGTGTCCGCAGCGCCCGCGCCTCGTGCTTTGCCCCTTCGCTTCGCCGCCTTTGCGCTTATGGCCGCGATCGTCCTGACCGCCGCGTCCCAGTTGATCTGATCGAGCTCGCCTCTGCTTGATTCCTTTGAAACCGCGGCCGAGTGCACGGCGGCGCGCCCCCGTTCGCGGTCATCGACCGGCAGGGCCAAGCCCAACATGTCGGCGCCAAATGTCTTGCCGTCGATCCTGCGCTCGAGGACGGCTATGACAGGATTGTCTGGAATGTGCATCCCGACGCCACGCTCGATGCGTCCTTGGAGATTTCCGAGTTCGTGGTAGCATCGAACGGCGCACGTCCGAAAAGACTATCTTAATCAACAATGAAATCGTGCGCGCAGAGGCCGCACTTTCATGCTAGATGGCGGCTGGAGCTTGTTAAAGTGAGGACAAAGTGAGGATGACTCCATGCGGAAGATGATTATTGCCATGGTTGCCGTGGTTGCGGTCAGCGGCTGCACCACCACGGAAGAGAACGTGGGTATCGGCACTGTGGGCGGCGCGCTTATTGGTGGCGCTGTCGGCGGCGGCAAGGGCGCTTTGATCGGCGCTGGCGCTGGTGCGATTGGCGGTCTGCTGGTTCGCCGCCTGCAAAATGGCTACTGCCAATACAGAGATCGTCACGGCCGGATCTACACAGCTCGCTGCAACTAGTTTCGAGTTCCAGGCGAACAGCAAACGCGGAGGCAGACCACCTGTCTCCGCGTTTGCACTTCCAAAGCGCTGTCGCGATGCGGCTCACGAGACGGCGTTTCAAGCCGGCAGCGGAACCTTGATTTCCACGTTCAAGCCGTTTTCGTGAAAATCGCGCCTGATTGTGCCACGCAACTCGCGTGTGACGTTGAGATCGATCAGTCTGGTGCCGAAACCGCTCTTCGCCGGTGTCTCGAGCTTCCTCTGCCCGGCCTCGCGCCAGTTGAGAGCCAATGTCCGGGCTCCGCCGCGGCCTTCGAGCGACCAGTCGACCTTGAGCGCACCGACTGAATTGCCGGTTTCGCCATGCTTCAGCGCATTCGTCGCCAGTTCGTGAAAGACGAGGCCGAGTGCCTGCGTCGTCTTTTCGTCGAGAAGAACCTCCGGTCCCGACAACAGCCCTTCAGGAAGCTCGCTTCCGAACACCTGGCCAAGCTCGATGCGCAGCAGGTCGCCGAGATCGGCTTTCTGCCAGCGTGAGCGCGTCAGCATGTCCTGGGAAGCCGCCATCGCCTGCAGCCGAGCCGAAAATGATGCCGAGAACTCTTGGACGTCGGCGGTGTGCGATGCTGTCTGGCGCGCGATTGCCAGCACCCGCGTGATCGAGTTCTTGATGCGATGCTTCATCTCCTGCAGCATCAGGTCTTTTTCCAGCAGGCTCTTTTCGGTCGTTTCGTGAAGCAGCGAGACCGCCTCATAGGCCCGCTCCTGATAGCGGGCCACCAGCGCGATGGCGCCCGCAAGCAGTAGCCCGAACAATCCGAGCATCACCGGAATGGCACGCGAGGAAGGTTGCGAGAAAGCACTTGTCGGCCTGAACAGGACGACCCACGGCCGACCGGCAACGGTGATCTTGCGGGTGATCAGCAGCCTGTCGCCAAGGGCTGAAACAGGCGGCGTTTCCGACTGGAACAGCAGGTTGTCACTGTTCACAGCGCCGTCATAGATTTCGGTGTTGACCGGCAACAGAGGTGCCCGGCTGAGCGCAGCCTGGAACAGGTCCCGGGAGCGGAAGGCCGCATAGAGGAAGCCGGCAGTCGAAGATCTCGATGCGTTGACGGCGTCCGGCGCGGTTTCGACATTGAGCCGGACGAAGACGAGGAACCCGGTGAAGGTCTGCGCGGCACCCGTATCCTTGCCGAGCTGCACGAGCCCGCTGGCGTGCAGCTGGTCGTCGACCATCGCCTTTTCGATCGCCTCGCGCCGCACCGGCCCGGTGAACATATCATAACCGATGCTGGATTTATTGGACGGGTCCAGCGGCTCGAACAGCACGATGGGCGTACGCCACGGCAAGTTCGTGTCGGGATAGATCGGATGGCTTGCGCCGTGATCGTGCAGGATATCGCGCTCGACCGCCGCCTCGTTTTCAGTTTTCGCCAGGCGGAGGAAGCCGATGCCGCGCAGGCCGGCGAAATTATTGTCGATGTCGAGCGCGTTGAAGAAAGCCTTGAACTCGCCTTGCGAGATACCGCCATTGCGCGCATCGAACAATGCCCGGGTTGAGCGCAGCAGCGACAGGTCCAGGTCGATGCGGCTTTCGATCCGGTTAAGCGCGTCGTCCGCCGTCGCCTCGAATTTTATACGGGCGGCTTCCTGGGTGGCAAAATAGGCAAAACCCGCCATCGTCAGGCTGATCAGCGCGACGGCGATGAAAGCTACGGTCGGAAAGAGTTTCTTCAATTGCCGATACGTCCCGTGGACGGTTCGGCATCTTTATGGGCAACTCCCGACGCCAACACAATGGCGAGGCCAAAGCATGGTGACTGCTGGCACATTTTGGCGACTTGTGATTAGCCGGCTAATTCTCGTTCAGGCCGCGATCTTCAGGGCGCCCGGCCCTGGGATGGCGCCGGGCGGGCACTTGCCGAGGATGATCATACCGAGCACCTCGTCCTGGGTGACATCGGTCGTGCGCGCCGTGCCGACAACCCGACCGTTCTTCATGACGCAGACGCGGTCGGCAAGCTCGAACACGTCATGGATGTCATGGCTGATCAGGAAGATGCCGATGCCGTCGGCCTTGAGCTGCCTGACCAGTTCGCCGACCTGTGCCGTCTCCTGCGGCCCGAGTGCCGCTGTCGGCTCGTCCATGATCAGGATGCGGGCGTTGAACAGGATGGCGCGGGCGATCGCAACCGACTGCCGCTGGCCGCCCGAAAGCTTTACCACCGGCTCCTTGAAGCGTTGGAAGCGCGGATTGAGCCTGCCCATCACCTTGCGCGCCTCAGCCTCCATGGCGACGTCGTCGAGCGTACCCCAGCCGGTCATCAGCTCACGGCCGAGAAACAGGTTGGCAGCCGCGTCGACATTGTCGGCCAGCGCCAGCGTCTGGTAGATCGTCTCGATACCGTACTTCTTGGCGTCGCGGGGATTGGAGATCGAAGCCTCCTCGCCGTTGACGAAAATCTGGCCCGCATCGCGCTTGTAGGCGCCGGACAGGATTTTTATCAACGTCGATTTGCCGGCACCGTTATGGCCGAGCAAAGCCATCACCTCGCCCGGAAAAAGATCGACCGAGGCATCGTCGACGGCGCGAATGCCGCCGAAGGCGATCGAGATGTTGCGCATGTCGATCAGCGGCGTGCCCGTGGGAGCGGTCCTGTCTGCCATGCTCGTTCTCCTCACTAGACCCGTTTGCGATAGACGGTATCGAGCCACACCGCGACCACCAGCACGGCGCCGACAACGATGCTCTGCAGCGGCGAATCGATGCCGAGCAGCACCATGCCGGATTGCAGCGACTGCATCAAAAGCGCGCCGAGCATGGCGCCGAGCACCGTGCCGGAGCCGCCGGCGAGCGACGTGCCGCCGATCACGGCCGCCGCGATGACCAGCAGCTCGTCCAGGGTCCCCAGCGCATTAGTCGACGCGTTGAGGCGCGCCGATGCGATCGCCGCACTGATCGCGGCCAGCACGCCCATGATCATGAACACCTTCATGGTGACCCAGCGTGTGTTGATGCCGGCGAGTTCGGCCGCTTCCGGATTGCCGCCTATGGCAAAGACATAGCGGCCGAAACGGGTGCGTCTGGTGATGAAGGTCATGACGATGCCCGCGGCCACGGCCATCAGCACAGGTATGGCGATGCCGTGGGCGATGAACAACCCGCCCTCGGGAACGGTGATGCCGTTCTGCTGGGCATATTGGCGTACGATGCCGACCGGCCAAGGATAGGAATTGGCGATCCACACGGCGCCGAGGATGGCGGCGCAGGCTATCACGCCGAGCAAGCTTTCCGCCCAGACAGGGCGCAGCGGAAAGTTGAAGCGCTTGCGCTGCGAGCGGCCGTTGAAGAGCATGAAGGCAACGGCCGCGCAGGCGAGGACACCGACGATCCAGCTCCAGGTGGCGCCGATCGAGCCCCGTGGTCCGCCGCCCATCAGCTGGAAGGTCCTGTCCAGCGGCGCAACGGTGCGCCCGCTGGTGATCAGCCACGCCATGCCGCGCCAGACCAGCAATCCGCCGAGCGTCACGATAAAGGCAGGAACCTGGAGATAGGCGATGATGAAACCCTGAAACGCTCCGATAGCCAGGCCGAGCACCAGGCCGGCGGCCAGTGCGATGACCCACAGCCAGGGGCTGCCAAGCTGAAATCCCATGATGCGGACGAGGAATTCGGCCTGCGCCACGCCCATCACCATGCCGATCACGCCTTCCACGGAGCCGACGGAAAGATCGATGTTGCGCATCACGATGACCAGCACCATGCCGGTCACCATGATCGCCACCGACGAGGTCTGCACCGAAAGGTTCCAGAGATTGCGCGGCGTCAGGAAGAGCCCGCCCGACAGTATGTGGATCCCGACCCAGATGACCAGCAGCGCGCCGACCATGCCGAGCATGCGCGTGTCGAGTTCGGTTGCCTTGAGAAATCGGGCAACGACGCCGAGCTCCGATTCCCGCGCCCGGTCTGCCGTCGAGCTGTCGACCGGCGTGTTGGAAGTCGTGTCGGTCATGATGTTTCTCCCGCCGGGTTGCCGTCTGCCGCGGATGCCGGAAGCAGCCTAGAAGTTATCCGCCGGAAGCGGAAAAACAATTCTTTCTTGAAAAAACGCCGCGGCAAGCGGCCGCGGCGTTCGGACTTCTCGGAAACTCGGATCAGTTGCAGACCGGAACAGCGCCCGCCGCCACGCCCGCGCAGACCTCTTCTTTCTTGATCCAGCCGGCGTCGATGACGACGTTGAGGTTGTCCTTGGTGATGGCGACCGGGGTCAGGAACAGGGACTTTACGGTGTTGCCGCCGGGCGTGGTGAAATCCTTCACGCCGGCAATGTCGGTCATCTGCTTGCCGTCGGCCAATTGTGAGGCGATCTCGGCGGCGTTCTTGCCGAGCTCGCGCGCGTCCTTCCACACCGAGACCGTCTGTGTGCCGAGCGCGATGCGATTCAGCGCGGCGTGGTCGCCGTCCTGGCCCGAGACCGGAACCGATCCAGCCAACCCTTGCGCCGTCAGTGCGGCGACGACGCCGCCGGCAGTGCCGTCGTTAGCGGCGACCACCGCATCGACCTTGTTGTCGTTCGCGGTCAGGAACTGTTCCATGTTCTTCTGGGCGTTGGCCGGCAGCCAGCCGTCGGTATAGGCCTCGCCGACATTCCTGATCTTGCCGCTGTCGATGGCGTCCTTCAGCACTTCCATCGAACCGGCAAAAAGGAAATCGGCATTCGGATCGGCGCCCGAGCCCTTGATGAAGACATAGTTGCCTTCCGGCTTCACCTTGAACACGTCGCGGGCCTGCATGCGGCCGACTTCCTTGTTGTCGAAGGTCAGGTAAAAGACGTCCTTGTTCTCGATCAGCCGGTCGTAGCCGACAACCGGAATACCTTCGTCCAGCGCCTTCTGCACGGCCGGCCCTATCGCCGAGGCGTCCTGCGCCAGGATGATCAGTGCGTTGGCGCCCTGCGAGATCAGGCTCTCGACGTCGGTGAGCTGCTTGCCCGGATTGGACTGTGCGTCGGCGGAAATATACTTGTCGCCTGCGGCCTCGATGGCCGCCTTCATTGCGGCTTCGTCGGTCTTCCAGCGCTCTTCCTGGAAGTTCGACCAGGAAACGCCGATGACCTTGTCCTTAGCCTGCGCCACCGACGCAAGCGCCAGCGTCATGGCGACACCCGCCAGAATGGCGGTCGTGAATTTCTTCATCATATCCTCCCTGCGCCGCGTACGGCGTGACCAATTGGCCCCAAAGGCCAGCTTAGAGGCGCTAATTTTTTCGAGCCTCGAAAAAATAGTGGCCCGATCTCCCGCTGCTGTCAACATCGATTCTGATGGATTTTGATGTTGCTGCGAGTTTTTTCGAGCTTCGGAATAAACGATGACAGCGCCACCTGCATCTGACACTATTTGCCTCATCTGACACTATTTGTCGGCATTACCGACGGCTTCCGGTTCATGAGCGGCCGCGGCAAACCGGGAGGAAAGCAAAACGATGTCGGTCGGAATCCGCCATGACGATTTGCGCCGGCGCAACCGGGCGATGGTGATCTCGGCCGTGCGCCGGGCCGGCCAGCCATCGCGTACGGAGATCGCCGCAACCACCGGCCTCAGCCATTCGACCATATCGGCGATCTCCTCCGACCTGATACGGGAAGGCATCCTCGCCGAGAGCAAGGCAAGCGAACCCGTTTCGTTGAAACGCGGTCGTCCGCAGGTCGGCCTCGCCCTCAATCCGGAAGCGGCGGCGGTGCTGACCGTGGTGTTGTCGCTGAATTTCCTGTCGGCCGCCATCATCGACTATGCGGGGCAGGTGGTCGCCGAGGAACAGCGCCGGCTGGACACGCTGACCATGCCGCGCGACGAACTGATCCGCGAATGCATGGCCATCGTCCGGCGCCGGCTGGACGATCCAGATCTTGACGTCCGCAGTGTCGCCCGCATCGCCCTGGCGATTCAGGGAATTACCGACTCCCCTGCACGCGCCATGCTGTGGTCGCCGATCACGCCGCAGACGGACATCGCCTTTGCCGACATGCTGGAAGATGAATTCGGCATCCCGGCCACGGTGGAGAACGACTGCAATATGATGGCGGTGGCTTTGCGCTGGCGCGATCCGGATCGCTATCGCGACGACTTCATCGCCATCCTGCTTTCGCACGGCATCGGCATGGGGCTGGTGTTGAAGGGCGAGCTGTTCACCGGCACGCATTCCTCGGGCGGCGAGTTTGGCCACATGATCCATCGTCCGGGCGGCGCGCTCTGCCGTTGCGGGCGGCGCGGCTGCATCGAGGCCTATGCCGGCAATTACGCCATCTGGCGCAACGCCACGCAGATGAGCGAAGACAGCCAACCGGTCGCCGACGTCAGCGACGCCGACATGCGCGCGCTGGCGGTTCGGGCGCGCGAGAAGGACGGGCCGGAACGCGAAGCCTACCGCAAGGCCGGCGAAGCGCTGGGTTTCGGTCTCGGCTCGCTGTTCGCGCTGATCGATCCGGCACCGGTCGCAATGGTCGGCGCCAGTGCCGCCGCCTTTGATCTGATCGAGCCGGCCTTGCGGAAGGCCATCGCCCAGACCGCCGGCGGCCAGCATTCGGGCTCGATCTCCTTCGATACCGAGCCGAACGAATTGCCGCTGATCCGCGAAGGCTGTGCAATGCGGGCGTTAAGCTTCGTCGACCAGCAGATTTTCGCGCCGGGCGCGCAAATGAGGCCCGGCGTCAGAAAGAACGTAGCCTGACTGGGCGGGTCAATCTTCCCTGATCGCGTAGCCGGCACCGCGGATGGTGCGGATGACATCAGGCATGCGGCCGTTGTTGACGGCTTTGCGCAGCCGCCCGACATGCACGTCGACGGTGCGTTCGTCGATATAGATCGTCTCGCCCCAGACATTATCGAGTAACTGGCTGCGCGAGAAGACGCGGCCCGGATGCCGCATCATGAATTCGAGCAGCCGGAATTCGGTCGGCCCGAGCCGGATCTCGGTCTTCTTGCGATACACCCTGTGCGATTCGCGATCGAGCACGATGTCGCCGACCTTCAGCACGCTGGACAGCACTTCCGGCTTGGCGCGGCGCAGCAGCGCCTTGACCCTGGCCATGAATTCCGGTGTCGAAAACGGTTTGACCAGATAGTCGTCGGCGCCGGTCGAAAGACCGCGTACCCGGTCGCTCTCCTCGCCGCGCGCGGTCAGCATGATGATCGGCAGCCGTTCGGTTTCGGGGCGCACCCGCAACCGGCGGCAGAGCTCGATGCCGGAAACCGCTGGTATCATCCAGTCGAGCACCAGAAGATCGGGCACATTCTCCTGCAAACGGATCTCGGCTTCGTCGCCGCGTGTCACCACCTCGACCTGGTAGCCTTCGGATTCGAGATTGTAGCGGAGCAGCACACCCAACGGCTCCTCGTCCTCCACCACCATTATGCGTGGTGCGATCATCGGCTGGGCACCCCCATCATGTCGCCGGTGCGGACATTGTCGTTTCGTCTTGCTTCGGACGATTGACCGGCAATTGCTCGCCGGTCAGCACATAATACGCATTTTCGGCGATGTTGGTGACATGGTCGCCGATCCGCTCCAGATTCTTGGCGCAGAACAGCAGATGCGTGCAAGCGGTGATGTTGCGCGGGTCTTCCATCATGTAGGTCAACAGTTCGCGGAACACCGACGTATATTTGACGTCGATGCGCTCGTCGGCGGCGCGTAGCTTGGCCAACGCGGCCGCATCGCCTGCAGCATACTCCTCGATGACGCCCTGCACCTGGATGAGCACCAGCTGCGCCATCGCATCGATGGAATGCGATAGGTCGCGCGGTGTGACGCTAAGGCCGACCGCACTCACACGCTTGGCGATATTCTTGGCAAGGTCGCCGATGCGTTCGAGATCGCCGGCCATGCGGATCGCCCCGACGACATGGCGCAGATCGTGGGCCATCGGCTGGCGCTTGGCGATCAGGGTGATGGCGCGGTCGTCCAGTTCGCGTTGACGCGCATCCATGATGGCATCGTCGGAAACGACGCGTTGCGCCAGCACGTTGTCAGAATTCAACAGGGCCTTGGTCGCCCCGCCGACCATCGAACCGGCGAGGTCGGCCATGTCGCGGATCAGCTTGCTGATCTGCTCGAGATCCTCGTCGAAAGAAGCGACTGTGTGTTCGCCCATGGTCCTGTCCTCATATGCGTGATCGGAACGGCTCAGCCGAAGCGGCCGGTGATGTAATCCTGCGTGCGCTTCTCGCGGGGCGACGTGAAGATCTTCTCGGTCCGGTCGAACTCTACCAGTTCACCCAGATACATGAAGGCGGTCTGGCGCGATACGCGCGCCGCCTGCTGCATGTTGTGGGTGACGATGACGATCGTGTAGTCGGCTTGCAATTCGTCGATCAGTTCCTCGATCTTGGCGGTCGACAGCGGGTCGAGTGCCGAAGCCGGCTCGTCGAGCAGAATGACTTCCGGCTTCACCGCCACGGTGCGGGCAATACAAAGCCGCTGCTGCTGGCCGCCTGACAGGCTCAAGCCGCTGGCGTTGAGCTTGTCCTTGACCTCGCCCCACAGCGCGGCCCGCTTCAACGCTTGTTCGACGCGGCCGTCCATTTCGGACTTGCCCAGATTCTCATAAAGCCTGACGCCGAAGGCGATGTTCTCGTAGATCGACATCGGGAACGGCGTCGGCTTCTGGAACACCATGCCGATCTTGGTCCTCAGGAGATTGAGGTCCTGCGAGCGGTCGAGAATGTTCTTGCCGTCGAGCAGCACCTGGCCCTCGGCTGTCTGCTTCGGGTAGAGTTCGTAGATGCGGTTGAACACACGCAGCAGCGTCGATTTCCCGCAGCCCGAAGGGCCGATGAAGGCAGTGACGCTGCGCTCGGGCAGCGACAAGGTGATGTCCTTCAACGCCTTGCTCTGGCCGTAGTAGAAGTTGAGGTTCTTGACCTCGATCTTCGTCTTCTCGGCGACCGTCTCGGTCATCGTCATGTCCGCGGACAACATCTGTGTCATCTGTCCTCTCTGCGTCCGGTAAGGCTGCGGGCGAGGATGCTCAAGCCCAGAACCGTCAGGGTGATTATGAGTGCGCCGGTCCACGCCAGTTGCTGCCATTCCTCGTAAGGGCTGAGAGCGAACTGGAAGATGGTCACCGGCAGGCTGGCCATCGGCGCGTTGATATTGCTGCTCCAGAACTGGTTGTTGAGCGCGGTGAAGAGCAGCGGCGCCGTCTCGCCGGAAATGCGTGCTATCGCCAGCAATATGCCGGTGACGATGCCGGACAATGCGGCGCGGTAGGCGACCGAACGGATCACCACCCAGCGCGGCGCGCCGATCGCGGCGCCGGCTTCACGCAACGCGTTCGGCACCAGGTTGAGCATGTCTTCAGTGGTGCGCACGACCACCGGAATGACCAGGATGGCAAGCGCAACGGCGCCGGCTATGGCCGAGAAATGCCCCATTGGCCGCACCATCAACTCATAGACGAACAAGCCGATGATGATCGACGGCGCCGACAACAGGATGTCGTTGATGAAGCGCACGACGGTGGTGATGCGCGAGAAACGCCCATATTCGGCCATGTAGGTTCCCGCCAGCACGCCGATCGGCGTGCCGACGACAACGGCGATGATCGTCATCAGCAGGCTGCCCGCGATTGCATTGAGCAGGCCGCCGGCCTCGCCTGGCGGTGGCGTCATCTCGGTGAAGACCGCGAACGAAAGCCCGGCTGTGCCCTTATAGACCAGTGCACCGAGAATGAGCGCCAGCCAGGCAAGCCCGATGCCGGCGGCGACGACGCAAAGCGCCATCATCACCGAATTTCTGGCTTTGCGGCGGCTGTGGAGCGATGAGGATGTCGACATCGGTCAGGCTCCCGTACGGGCGTCGATCCGCATCAGCATATAGCGGGCGGCGGCAAGGATCAGGAAAGTGATGACGAACAGGATCAGGCCGAGCGAAACCAGGGAAGAGGTGTAGAGATCGCCGTCGGCCTCGGTGAATTCATTCGCGATGGTCGCCGAGATGGTCGTGCCCGGCGCGAACAGGGAGGCGCTGATGCGGTGGGCGTTGCCGATGACGAAGGTCACCGCCATGGTTTCGCCGAGCGCGCGGCCGAGGCCAAGCATGACGCCGCCCATGATACCGATGCGGGTATAGGGAATGACCACGCGCCGGGTCACTTCCCAGGTCGTGCAACCGATGCCGTAGGCCGATTCCTTCAGCACCGCCGGCACCGTATCGAAGACGTCCTTGGTGATCGAGGTGATGAAGGGCAGCACCATGATGGCGAGGATCAGCGCCGAGGTCAGAAGGCCGATGCCGTAAGGAGGGCCGGCGAAAAGGCTGGATAGTCCCGGCACGCCGTGGAAGATGTTGATGATGAAGGGCTGTATCGTCGTCTGCAGGAACGGCGCGAACACGAACAGGCCCCAGATGCCGTAGATGATCGAGGGAATGCCGGCCAACAGCTCGACCGCTATGCCGATCGGGCGCCTGAGCGGGCGCGGGCAGAGTTCGGTGAGAAACACGGCAATGCCGATGCCGATCGGAACCGCGATCAGGATGGCGATGGCCGCCGTGACCAGCGTGCCGTAGATCGGCGCCAGCGCGCCAAATTTTTCCGTTACCGGATTCCAGCTTTCAGTCGTCAGGAAAGAGAACCCGAAGGACGACAGGGCCTGCCATGAGCCGGCAAACAGCGAGATTGCGACACCACCGAGGATGACCAGCACAAGAATTGCGGAAGCGCGGGTGAGTCCGCGGAATATGGCGTCTGTGAGCGCGAAGCGCCGCACCGTAGCTTCCCTGGCCCGGGCTGCAGATGATAGCATGGCATCGGAAGCGATGGTCATTGGGTCCTCGCGATTGAAGGCAACAGGGAGGGCGCCGTCGACGCCCTCCCTGGAGGAGATTACATAGCCGAGTAGAGCGGCTTGCCGTCGCTGCCGACGACTTCCTTGGCCCACATGGCCTTGACGCTCTCGACCACCTTGTCGGGCATCGGAACGTAGTCCAGCTCGCCGGCCATCTCGTCGCCCTTGTCGTATGCCCAGGCGAAGAATTTGAGCGCTTCGCCGGTGGTCGCCGCGTCGTCCGGCTTCTTGTACAGGAGGATCCACGTCGCCGCCGTCATTGGCCAGGACTCGGCGCCCGGCTCGTTGGCGAGGATGACGCCATAGCCCGGCTGCGAGCTCCAGTCGGCATTGGCCGCTGCCGCCGAGAATGCCGCCGCGGTGGGTTCGACCTTCTTGCCGTCCTTGTTGATCATATCGGTGTGGGTGAGCTTGTTCTGCTTGGCATAGGCGTATTCGACATAGCCGATCGCGCCGCCGGTCTGGGAGACGTTGTTGGCAACGCCCTCATTGCCCTTGGCGCCGATGCCCACGGGCCATTCCACGGCCTTGTCGACGCCGACCTTTTCTTTCCAGTCCGCGCTGACGTCGCCGAGGTAGTATGTGAAGTTGAACGTCGTGCCCGACCCATCGGAACGGTGAACGACCGCGATCGCCTGCGAAGGCAGCTTGACGTCGGGATTGAGCTTCTTGATCGCCTCGTCATCCCAGCTCGTGATCTTGCCGAGGAAGATGTCGGCCAGCGTCGGGCCGTCGAGAACCAACTCGCCCGGCTTGATGCCTTCGAGGTTGACGACGGGAACGATGCCGCCCATCACCATCGGGAACTGAGCCAATCCGGACGATTCAAGCTCTTCGCCTTTCAGCGGCGCATCAGAAGCGCCGAAGGTAACGGTCTTGGCTTTGATCTGCTTGATGCCGCCGCCGGAACCGATCGACTGATAGTTAAGCCCAATGCCGGTGTCTTTCTTGTAAGTGTCGGCCCACTTCGCATAGATCGGGTAGGGGAAGGTGGCGCCGGCGCCGGAGATGTCCGCGGCGAGCGCGGCGGACAGGGTGAGGGTAGTCGTCGCCGCAGCCATTGCAATCGCAACGGCCGCCGAGCGGATGAAATGTCTCATGTGGCCTGCTCCTGTTCGGAATATGGTCTCTCGGCGCCATTCCTCCGGCGCCCGCTGAGGCCAATAGCCCCCGATTATTACAGTCGCATGACAGTTTCATGTCGCTCCGGTAACGTCGTCCAGCCGGGTTAAGAAGGAACGGCCGCGGGCTTTGTCGGCATGGGCCGCGGTTTGCCGCTGGAATCAGCAGCTTGCGTGAATTCCGGCCGGCTTTGTCCGCTCGACGATAGCAGCCACTGACCTTGAGAAGAAAAAAGCCGGACGGGAGCGCGTTGCATGCAGCCAGAACGTGTCATGGCCGCGCCATCGCCGAAACAGGTCCGTTGGGGTAAATCTGACCCTGTTTCTTGCCGGCGGTCGCTGCTCCCGCCCGTAACTGGAGGAGCGGAACTTCGAATATCCCATTGTCGCGACTGAGCGCGCCATTGGGTATGGTGCGATCGCACCATGGCCTTACGCTGGAAGCGGTGACGAATCGCAAGGTTTTAATTCGCCTCGCGCTGGACCTCCATCCGCGCCCGACCCGGCGATCGATCTTTCGAGCGGGGCCTTCGACTGGAAGTGCGGCGATTTCTACTTCACCTTACCTACTCCCTCTGCACTATTCCGCCGGTTGTCGGTTGGGCCGAAGCAGCGTTATAAGCTTGCAGGGGTGTTGCTGATGTTTCGACGGATTCTGCCTGTCTTCCTGTGCCTGGCGCTGCTTCTGGGAACCGGCTGCGCGCGCAGCTATGACGGCACCGTGATCATTCCCAAGCCGCTCGATGTTCGCCGTTTCTGGGACCGGCCTTCTCCGCAGGCGCAAGCCGAACAGTCGCAGCTGGAGACCGATGTCTTTCCTGTGGCGCCTCAAACGCCGAAAAGGCCGGCGGTGCGCAGGAGCGCAGCTTCCGTTGCAGCGCCACGAAGGAAGGTCGTCGCCAACCCGCCCATGCTGTCATCGGAGCCGGCGAAGCCGCTCACCTGCAGGAATGTCAGCCTGCCCGGCAAACGGGCCCGCATGGTCTGCGAATAACCAACCGGCCGTCGGTCGATACGTGCGGCTGTAGGCCTTGAAGCGGCTATCCGGCCAGCCGTTCGCCGTCTCGGGACATCGCCTGCCCTGGTCAGTCCGCCGGGAAAAAGGCCGGCCCGACCACTCTCACCGGCCGCGCGCCGATCGCTCTTTCGACCGACTGATGCTGGGCAGCCCCTGGCACCTCGGCAACCGGCGTTTTTGCCCCTGCGAGAGCGGTACCGGCGGTTTCGATCCCGGATTCAGGAATTTCCGCGACGCTGCCAAAATCCGGCTTTGCCGTCGGCAACGGAATGATGGCGTTGCTCATGTTGGCCGGTGTCACGGTTCGTGCCCTGAGTTCGGCGACGCGCTGGTAATAGCGCTTGACGTCGCAGGCCTTGAAGTTCGCGTCGTCGCGGTACCTGAAGGCGGTCGCAAGCTCCACATAGGGCTTTTGCGTCTCGAGCGCGATCATCTCTTCGGTCTCGCGGGTGGCATCGCTCAGCGTATAGAGTTCGACGCCGGCATCGTCGCAGATATAGCGGCACTGATCGACCGTTTCCTTCAGATCGTCGTTCTTGGCGAACTGCGATTTTGGCGCGGGGAAGAAATATCCGTCCGACAAGCGAACGCAAAACAGCATCCGATTGCCACCCATTGTTGCGCCTGCGGACTGGGTTTTGGGTGCTGTGCGCTGCTGCGCCGGCGGCTGGTCTTGCTGCGCCTGCTGCTTCTTGGCAGCGGGGGCGGCGCAGCCCAGCGCGACGAACCTGGCCTTCAGGCCGGAGGTGTCCCTGCCCGAATTCGACAGTCTGGCGATCTGCCGTTGCACCTCCGCCTTGCTGCTTACGAGGTCGGCGCAGGGGTTGAAGAAGAACCCGGCCGTTTTCGCCGTGCATCGGCGCTGTCTCTCCAGCCTTTGAATCGCGGCGAGTTGCCGGCGTAGTTGGGCAAGCTCGGGGCTGGTCCCGGCGCCACGCCCCGCCGAAAGCAATTGGCTCCTGATCGCGCCGCAGCTATCCGCATAGGAGGAGGACGTGCCGAGCGCAACGGCTATTGCCGACACCAGCATCAGAATCGTGAGAAGCCAGAAGCGTGTCATTGGAGCGACCATTGTCCTTGTTGCGCCGAGAACAGGATTTCTTTGTCGACTATGGATAAGTACTGGCTAAATCAGTTTTACCTAATTGAAGTAGACCGCCCCGCCACCAGAGACTTTAGTTCTAGTGTATTATATCCACTGGCGTAAATTCAATATTACATTTTTATTTCAAGATTGAGACGAACCGGCAGCAACGCCGGCGAACTCGCGCCACGGCGAAGTTTGAAGCACCCGGCCGGTTCCGCACCGCGATCAATCCGGCGTTACCGGCCGGCCGTTGCTGAAACCTTAGCCCCAAGTTCGGCGTTGAGCGGCCAAAGGAGGAGACCGCAAATGTCGATTCATTTCACTGTCGCGGGCCTGACCAGGAATCTGTTCCATTCACTTGGGCTGGACCATGAACGCACACCGAGGCCGCTCGACCACGAGCAGAGGCTTTTGCTGGAGTGCTATCTCGCCGGCCAGATTCCGGAATCGGCCTGGAGCGACTATGTCTTCGAAATGCCGGAACTGGCGCGACATGTCGAGGCCAGACGAAGCCGCCACTAAAGCGCATCGCGGTCGACCGGGCCTCATGCGACGCGCTTAGGTTCTTGTTTTATGCATGTCGTTGTCGCAAAACCGCTGCACACTTTTGCTCGACATGCGCTAGATCCCGAAAAGTAGAATCCGGTTGTCGGAAAAGATCAAGGCGAAGCCTGCACCCGCGTTGCAGGCTGTTTTTGTTTGGGCGAGTTGAATTGCAGAGTGAACACCTTGCCCGGGATGCCTTCAGCCAGCGCCGGTGAAAGGCTCAACGGCAGGCAGTGGTCCACGGCCGCAATCGCCGCGTCGACAAAAGCTTGCCGCGCCTTGTCGTCGCCGGCCACGCGGATGGCGGTCGGCTTGGGCCGGCCGATCAGCGTGCCATTGCGCCTGAAGCTGAAGCTCAGGGTGACGGTGGAATTCCCGGCATTCGCTGGGGGGGTCCAGCACGCCTGGATGGCAGCCCCGACCTCGGGCATGGTGTTGAGCGTCGCTGCATTCGATTGACCGGCTGCACCCGCCAGCATGGCGCCTGCAATCACCACCATTCCAGCAATGCTTTTCATGACAGGGCCTCTGTCCTTGAACCGCCCTCGAGGACGTGACTAACTTCGATGGTAGGGCCGACATCGGCGATGACAAGGTGCCAGCAACGCGCTTCATCAGCCATGCAGGCGTCGGGAAGCGCCGTCGACCGCAACTTCGGCAGGGCTGCAACAAGCAAAAGGCCGGCGAGCAGCCGACCTTTGCTTTCCATCCGCGCCAGTACATCCGTGGTCGCGGGCTGGAGGTGGATACAGTAGAAAGGGTTTCGGTTAACGAAACCTTAAGCTCCCCACATCGTGCAAACAGGGGAGAGTAAAAAGAATTACCCCAGATCGTTACCGGCTCCTGCAGAACGTACGGACGATCGCCGGCCTGCACGTGCCTCAGGCGTTGGCCTGCGACCGCACATAGGCGATATAGCCGCGCACATCGCCGGCCGGCTCGGCATAGGCCTTGCCGAGCTTCTTCTCGATCGCCGTCATATAGTCTTTTGCCCATTGGGGCAGCGCATAGTCGATGACGGCGAGGAACTCGAGCGTCGCCGCCAGACGGATGTCGGCGATCGACGGGTTCTTGCCGCCGATGAACGGCTTGCCGTTCCTGAAGAAGCTGTGAAAGACCTCCAGCGGCTCGGCAATTGCGGCCGCCGCGGCCTTCTGGGCTTCCGATTTCCTGTCGGGATGAGCGTCGCTGTGGCCGACCTCGCCGGCATATTGCGGGAAATTCAGTGCTGGATAGGTGGCGCGCGCCACATAGGGGTAGAGCGTGCCGATCAGGTAGAACATGGCACTGTCGATCATTGCCCGCTTGGCGGGTTCCTTAGGGTACAATTTTTCCAGCCCGTGCTTGTTGGCGAGGTACTGCATGATGGCGCAGCTTTCCCACAAGACACCTCTCGGCAGGCCCTTGTCCTCGATCATCGGGGTCAGGTGGGCCGGGTTTCGCGCCATATATTCAGGCGAGCGCGTGTGGCCCCATACGTCGGTCTCGGAATGGTCGAGCCCGGCCGCGCGCGCAAACACCCGTACGCTCATATTGTTGACGCTCGGCTTCAGCATGCTGAGCATCAGCGCGGGTTTTTTCGCTGATTTCGCTACGGCCTTCCGCGCGGACTTCGCGGATGCCTTGGCTGCAGGTTTTGCGGCGGCTTTCGTTGCCGACTTGGCGGACGCTTTCGACGCCTTGGCAGCAGGCTTTGTCGCGGCCTTGGCAGCTGGTTTCGGAGCGGCCTTGGCGGCCGGCTTCTTCGCACTCTTCGTTGTCGTCTTTGCCATTGTGTCCTCCCTTTGTTTGGCCTGTCGTCAGTATGGATCTTTCGGAGCGCGGTCTTCCGACAAGGTCGCGCGGGAGCGCTCGACAAGCGCCTGGATCGCGTCGGCGAGATGCACCTCGGCTATTGCGTAGTCGCCGCGCGCGACGCGGATCTTGTGCGCCTGCATCAACACGTCGGCATGGGTGAAGCCCGCCGGCGGCTCGAAACGGTAGGAGGCGAGCTCGATCAGCAGGCCGAGCGGATCCTCGAAGTAGATCGAGTCCATGAAGCCGCGATCCTTGACGCCGCTGTGCTTGATGGCGCGCTCGTCGAGCCGGCCGACCGCCTGCAAAAAGGTGACGCGCGACACCGCGAAAGCGATGTGATGGACGCAGCCCGTATCGGTTGGCGTGCGCCGCTTGACCGGCGTGCGGCTCTCGTCGGTGAAGACGGTGATCAGCCGGCCGTCGCCCGGATCGAAATAAAGATGGCTTTCGCTGGCTTTGTCGAGGTTGGGCTGCTCGAAGATGAAAGGCATGCCGAGCACGCCTTCCCAGAAATCGATGGAGCTCTGGCGATCGGCGCCGACCAGCGTGATGTGATGGACGCCTTGTGATTGCAGCTTCTGCATCTGACTCCTCCCGGCCACGCCGTCTTGCCGCCGAACGGAAGTTCGGATGCCCAGTCGCGCTTGGATCAGCGCCCGGCATGTGACCGCGCCCGGCCTCGCTCGCCTGCGCTCCGCATTCCGCATCCTGCAGGAGTGCGGCCGGAGCTTTGATGAACGGATGCTAATTCAATCCGAGGCGTTGCGCCAGAAGCGCTGAGTTTCAAGAACTCCACGCAGGCGCCAAGAGCGGCACCGGGATCGCGGACGCCTTCGCCGAGCTCGCCGAAACGATCCGTCGCCGGCAGCTGTAATGGTGCGGCAGCCCGCAGGTCGCTGGGTTTCCCGAGCGGCCGGTTTGGCGACGGCAGGTCAAAGAGGCCTCGTTGACGCATGCCGCGCCTGGTTCGGATTACGGGCATCCGCGGCCCTTAGATGAAAATCACATATTCTTCATCGGCACGTCGGGATCGACATGTCCCCCATCGGCAGTGATCTTCAGCCGTGAGAGGTAGTGCTCCCATCCCCTTCGGTGGCTGTCACGCTCCTTTGCGTTCGGCAGTCCGCTGTGCGTGAAGCGGATCAGTGTCCCCGCATCCCTCGCGATCAGGTCGATCTCGACATGGCTGGAGCCGGGCGGCACGGTCTCGTTGTCTTCCCAGCCAAAACTGTAGGCAAGACGGTGGACCGGGATCACCTCGGTGAACTCACCGCGGGCCATATGGCGACCACCGACATTGACGAGGAACAGACCGCCCGGCGATGCATCCAAATTCGCTTCGGTCCCGATCCATCGCACGATCTGGTCCGGATCCGTCAAAAGCGCGAACACGGTCGCTTGTGGCGCGGCGACCTCAATCTCTGTGTAAACCGATTCCGCCATCGCTCACTCCAGGTCACATCCGCATCGAATACCGTGCATGATTGAAGCGAATGTGGGGAGTTGCAAGAAGATGTTCGAGGCGTAAGCATAAGCCTGTGCCGAGTGACCTTCTGCCGATGCTTCTCGCAAACTCGCTTTCATTCCTTCTGGACGACGCCGCGCATATTGGCGACGGTGGGCGACTTCTATTGCAGCTCTCAACGCATTTGATGGAAGACGGCCTGCCGATCATCGCCGGCGCGCTGGCGCAGGATGCTCCCGACCCGATCATTTCACGCCGCATCTGGCTCTGGCGAGCGCCTGGGAATGAAGTGGTCGAGGCTTTGGGCATAGGCGCCGACCGCCAGAGTGCCGATCCCCGGCTCGTGCTGCGGGAGTGGCTTGGCACGACGCGGGCGATGGTGTTCGACGAGCGAGCGGGCGGTGTCGCACCGACTTTGGTGTGGGCGTTCGATCATACTCCGGATGAGGCGCAGTCAGAGCTGCTGCGGCAAATCTCCCGGTTTGCTGCGGCTCCGATGACCGCACTCGCAGAACGGTCCGCGAAACGCGCATTGCTCGAAGCATATTTGGGAAAGCGCAGTGCAGCACATGTGCTCAACGGTCATTCTCGTCGAGTAAAGGGAGAGACGATACGGGCTGCGCTTCTGTGCGCGGACCTTCGAGGTTTCACCGATCTATCCGAGGTTCATGATGCAGACGAGATCGTATTGGTACTTGATGCCTGGTTCGATTGCGTCGCGGGCGCGGTGCACGCATTTGGTGGTGAGGTTCTCAAGTTTATAGGTGATGGCGTCCTCGCGATTTTCCCGATTGGCGAGCGCGATGCAAATGCCGCATGTGACGCTGCGGTACGCGCCGTGAAGGCCACGCGCGCCGGGATAGATCATCTCAACCAAACTCGGCGCCGCAATGGCGGCCCTGAGCTCGGATATGGCATTGGCCTGCATGTCGGCGAGATACTCTGGGGGAACATCGGCACTGCCGGCAGGTTGGACTTCACCGCGATCGGCAAGGCTGTAAATCTTGTCAGCCGCATCGAAGGGCTGTGCAAGCCGTTGGGACGGACGGTGCTCGCGTCGACAGTGTTCGAGGCAGAAACTACCGAGCCGATGATCGCCATGGGCAGTCATCCGCTCGGAGGAATAGCAGGCGCGCAAACACTTTTCGGCTTGCCGGAATAGATCGAATGGTTGAGCCCGCCGTGGATGTGTCGTTCGCAGCATATCTTGGTATCGTGCGAAGCCATGACTGAGAGAAATTCGAACGGCAAAGAAGCTACGATACTGCAACTGGAGTATGGCGCGTTTAGAGCCCAGCCATGCCGTCGGCATGCTTGCCGATCGCGTCGCCGGGGCCGTGGATAGTGCGCTGAGTCAAATCAGCCGGACAGCTTCAAACGGACGGAAGCCCGAATCCTCGCCAATCAGGCATCGGACATGCGGCGGGCAGCGTCACGGAACGGATAGTCGACACGGACGACGCCATCTTGTTTCCTGAGGACCCAATACTCACATATGTCGCCCCCGTTTCGGGGCCGGGATACTTGAGCTATATTTCAGGGAAGGAGAACAACATGGGTGGCGTTAAGGTGGCAATGAGGCGCTTCCCCGCTGCCGCTATCGCTGGCCCCGAGCCGTGCCATCGGATGAAAGCTGCATCCTTGCCGGTAATGTCCTTCACCGATTTCAACAGGGTTCATGGACCGCTCGAAGCGCCCGATAATGGTCGCAGGTAGGCGATAGCAGCGGCCGGACAATGCTCTTGTGAAGCTGAGGCCGTAGCGTTGGTTTCCCGCTAAACAACGCTACCAGACATTTAAGTACGACCGCGTAGGATCGATGGTCTTGCGAATTTTTGGATTCGGCAACGCGACAGCTACTCCCAGAGGGATATTCCCTCTTGCGTTAAGGCTCGTTGCACAGCCGCTCGCTCCTCCAACCGACGTGCATGAGAGGTCCAAGCGGGGTAGGTATTTCGCATGTCTACGGCCATGCGATTTCCCCACCTGTAGAATACGAGCAAATACGGATCAACTATTGAATAGGACTCTCCTACGGCCCAATCTCGATCCGTCAACTTGGATTCTATAAGCGCAAACGCGGAAGCCAAGTGCTCCTTTCCTTTATGAACCAAGGGCTCGTACATCGATTGATCCGGTAAGAAAAAGTCGGCGCGCCAGATCATTCGGACGGCGACCGCGTGAACCGCACTCGATAGCCAGTTAAACCATTCGATGGAACGGATGATGTTTTCTGCATTCGCTCCCAGGAGCCGCGCGTCTGGATTCGTCAGGCCCAGGTGAAATAAGATTGCCGGCGCTTCAGTGAGAGTGAAATTGTCGGCAATGAGAACAGGGATTCGCCCTTTCGGGTTTAAGCGGTGAAATTCGTCGGTCTTGGCTTCGGGATGACCTGGCGACATCAACGCCAGCGAATAGGGCCTTCCAATCTCCTCCATGACGATGTGAGGTGCAAAAGAGCAAGAGCCTGGCGCAGCATGAAGTGTGTAATGCATCAATTCCTCCGAAAACCGCATCTTACCTGTTTCAATCTGTACTAAGTTGCCAACGACGTCTTGCTGTTGTTTAGCGTACTTCCAACGCTACGGCCTCAAGCTCTTCCGCAGCCGCCATGAAGCGGTCGATCTCGGCCTGTGCAAGTTGCTTGGATGGTTTGGTTCTGGCCATTTTGCGATCTCCGTTAAGTGGATCGCCGCACCGGCGCAAATGAGGACCATATTCCTAATTCGACCGCAAGAGTTATTCTGCCAGATGGTCCTGATCGATCTTGGCAATTACCCCCTCAAGAGCCTGGACTGCGCGCCTCGATATCTCAACATGAGCAGCCGTGGTATCGACTTTTCCCTTGCCTGGCTGAACAGTCCAAATGCCCGTTTTCCCTGCTTCGGCATTGGTGATGAACCGGCGCTCCTCTTCGAGCTGCTGGCTAAGTTCTTCGCGGAAAGCCTTCCACTGGTCTTTCGTTGCGGCCATCGGGTCTCCTTCCTCGCTGCCTTTCGGCTGAAAGTGACGCAGCTCTGCCGGGCGCGCAAGCGCCCCTCAACGGTTTGCCGCCTCCCCGCGAAGGGAGTTAGACCAAGTGTGAGGACGACTCCGTTCTTGTTAGGTAACGATCGACGAAGCTGGGCTCTGCGTCGCCATACACAAATTTCTTCGCTGTGGAGATGGTGGAGATGTTCGTGGCGTCTACCACGCGCCTATCGGGCATCTTAGCGATGTTTTCTGCGATTGACCGCGCGTTTGTTGCGAAAAAGGCGTGACCAGGGGAGATGGGGAGATTTATGAGACATTTCGGACGGTAGAGGTCTCCAATGCGTTCAAGTGGGTCGTCGCCGAGCATGAGAGGCCGACTTGAATTGCTGACGTCGCGTACTGTCCACCAGAAGGAAAGCAGGCGCTCAATTGGCCGGCTCTCGCCGATCATCTTGGACAAGGTTTCCATGCCAGAATTGGCCAATGCACTAGGTGCGTGATTCTGAGCCCATTCGAGTAGGTTTCGTTCGGGTGCGGACCCTTTTGCAGCGTCGAAGTCTGCATCGGGTTCCGAAAGTATTTTTTGCTGCATCTCTTCAATGCGCTTTGATATCGACGCGACAACATGAGGGACACGCAGCAGCGCCGCGTTCAGATAGATCGCCCACCAGTATCGTTCTTCAATGGAGAGCGATTTTGCCCCTCGAACGACCATCTTCTCGAGGATGGGTGCTGCTTTGTCGTCTACGAAACCGAAAACCCGTTCTTCCACAAGGTGGACCTTGTCCGCGGGGACGTGCTCCAAAGCGTAAAGACCTGGGACGTATCCGGTGGCAGCAGGAGCTACCCCCTTTCTAGTCAGTTTTCCATTGTGCTTGATTCTGCCCCATTGTGTCACATAGCCAGCAGTGTCGGCCCACCGCCGGAGGTGAAACTGCGGCACATAGTGATGGTCCCCATCCTTGCTCAACGGTTTTGCTCAACTGCTTGCCAAGCGGCGCGGCTCACGGCGCTCTAGGCACCTCAAAAATGGATCCTACGAATGGCTTATTTGACCGTTATTTGACGGTTTTACCTGCCGGCCCGCTAAGTAGTTGAAACGATTGGTACGCCCAAGGGGAATCGAACCCCTGTTCCCGCCGTGAGAGGGCGGTGTCCTGACCGCTAGACGATGGGCGCGTTCAAGAACCGGCGATATAGGCTGACGGCTGGGAAAAAGCAACTAGGCTTAAGGCTGCCTGTCGCGCCGGTGAAATATCCGCTGCAAGCCTAGCGTTTTGGCTCGATCAGGTCCCAGAGATTGCCGTAGAGATCAGCGAAAACCGCCACAGTGCCATAGGTCTCGTGCCGGGGCGCCTCACGGAATTCGACGCCCTTTTCGAGCATCAGCGCATGGTCACGGGCAAAATCGTCGGTTTCGAGGAACAAAAAAACCCGCCCGCCGGCCTGGTTGCCGACGGCGTGCCTTTGCGCATCGCCGGATGCCTCGGCGAGAAGCAGCCGCGCGCCCTGCCCGTTGCCCGGCGTGATCGTGACCCAGCGTTTGCCGCCGCCGAGATCGACATCTTCGGTGAGGACAAAACCCAGCCGGTCGACATACCAGGAGATCGCCTCGTCATAATTTGCGACGACGAGCGCGACCGTGGCAATGCTGCGGTGTTCGGCAAAACCGGTCATTTGTTCCTGATCGAAAAGCGGCCGACGATGCGGCGCTCAGTGGTGTCGTAGACGAAAATGGCGCGGCTGCCGTCGGCCAACTCGGCGTCGATCGACAGGCGATTGCCCGAGAGCGATTGGCTGACCACCCTGGCGCCGACCGGCAGCACGATGTCGCCACTGACCGGCTCGCCTGCCGACACCTGGATGTCGCTCGTCAACGGCGGGGCGGCAGGCGGTGCATTGCGCGCTTTGTAGACAAGCGCCGCGATCACCACCATAAGGGCGAGGAACAGCAGGCCGAGATTGATGGCGACGAAGCGGACGAGCTTCCTCCGCACCTTTTCGACCTCGGGGTCGAGCGGCTTTTCCTCGTCTTCGTCGGCAAGCGGCTGGGCCATGGCAGCAGATTCCGGAACTGTTTTCGATGAGCGCTCATAACGAAGAGGTCAGACAATTAATAGGGGCCAGACAGATCGTGCTGGAGGCCGGCGCCGATGCGGCCGGCCAACGGCTCGACCAATGGCTGGCGGCCAGGCTCGGCCCCGACATGTCGCGCAGCCGGGTGCAGATGCTGATAAAGCAGGGCGCGGTCAGGATCGGCGGCAGGCCAGCCAGCGAGACGAAGCGCAAGATGGCACAAGGTGACAGCGTGTCGGTCGACATGCCGGAGCCGGAACCGGCGGAGCCGCAAGGCGAAGATATTGCGCTGGATGTCCTCTACGAGGACAGCGAGCTGATCGTCATCAACAAGCCGGCCGGGTTGGTCGTGCATCCCGGCGCCGGCAACTGGACCGGCACGCTGGTCAACGCGCTGATCCATCATTGCGGCAACAGCCTGTCGGGCATCGGCGGGGTGAGACGGCCGGGCATCGTCCATCGCCTCGACAAGGAGACCAGTGGCGTCATGGTCGTCGCCAAGACCGATCGCGCCCACAAGGCGTTGTCGGAGGCCTTTGCCGACCACGGCCTGACCGGCGATCTCGAGCGCGCCTATCTGGCGTTGGTCTGGGGCATACCGGCAAGGCCGACGGGGATGGTCGACGCGCCGCTCGGCCGCGCCGCCGACCGGGTACGCCGCGCCGTGGTGCCGCAAGGCCGCGACGATGCCCGCCACGCCATAACGCATTTCACCGTCATTGAGCGCTTTGGCGAGCAGCAGCAGGAATTCGCCACGGCGAGCCTGGTCGAATGCCGGCTGGAAACCGGTCGCACCCACCAGATACGCGTCCACATGGCCCATATCGGCCATCCGGTGATTGGCGACCCCGAATACGGCCAGGCTTTCCGCACCAAGGCCAACCGGTTGCCTGCGCCGCTAACCAGCAAAGTGAAAGCATTTCCGCGACAAGCGTTGCACGCCCGCCTCCTTGCATTTCGGCATCCGGATACCCATTTAACGATGAGGTTCGAAGCACCGATACCGTGGGACATGGAGAACCTCGTCGACGGCTTCCGCAAGCTTTGAACCAACCACCTGAAAACCTGACCGGCGTTGTTCACTTCAGCGTGACACACTGTTTCGTGTTGAACAAATGCCTGTCTTTCTGGTTTTGTTCCTATATATGTCGGTTGGCGCGAATGTGCCTTTGGCATTCGCGCCACATGCCTGCCGCGTTTCGGGGGCATCACTCCAATAGAGAGGGGGCGCTATAATGGCCCAGTCACTACCCAGTATCGTTTCCGGCGAAGGCGGCCTCAGCCGCTACCTGGAAGAAATCCGCCGTTTTCCGATGCTTCAGCCGCAGGAAGAGTACATGCTCGCCAAGCGCTACGCCGAGCATGAGGACACCACGGCTGCGCACAAGCTCGTCACCAGCCACCTTCGGCTCGTCGCCAAGATCGCCATGGGCTATCGCGGCTACGGCCTGCCGATCGGCGAGGTGATCTCGGAAGGCAATGTCGGCCTGATGCAGGCCGTCAAGAAATTCGAACCGGAGCGCGGCTTCCGTCTCGCCACCTATGCGATGTGGTGGATCAAGGCCTCGATCCAGGAATACATCCTGCGCTCGTGGAGCCTGGTTAAGATGGGCACCACCGCCAACCAGAAGCGCCTGTTCTTCAACCTGCGCAAGGTGAAGGGCAAGATCCAGGCGCTCGACGAAGGCGATTTGAAGCCCGACCAGATCACCGAGATCGCCACCCGGCTGAACGTCTCGGAAGCGGAAGTCGTGTCGATGAACCGTCGTCTGTCGGGCGACGCCTCGCTCAATGCGCCCATCCGGGCAAGCGAAGGCGAATCCGGCGAATGGCAGGACTGGCTGGTCGACGACCACGAAAGCCAGGAAGAGATGCTGATCGAGCAGGACGAGCTGGAAAACCGGCGCGGCATGCTGTCGGGCGCTCTTGCCGTGCTCAACGACCGCGAACGCCGCATCTTCGAGGCGCGCCGCCTCGCCGATGAGCCGTTGACGCTGGAAGAGCTGTCGGCCGAGTTCGATATCAGCCGCGAGCGCGTGCGCCAGATCGAGGTGCGCGCATTCGAGAAGGTGCAGGACGCGGTCAAGGCCGCGGCCAAGCGCCAGATGCAGGCGCTTCGCACCATCGAGGCGCAGCCGGCGGCGTAAAGCCTCCCGATAGAAACAAATAACGGCGGCGCCACGTAACTGGCGCCGCCTGTATTTTAGAGGGTTGCCAGTTCCGCGGCGCCTTCGCGGATGTCCGATCCACTGCCACAAACTGCTCAGTAGCCTCGCCATCGTGTCCGCAGACGATCTCATCGATAGCGGCATTACCGCAATTTTCCCCAAGCCCTGGAAACCGCAACGCTGCAAGCTGTGGCGGCAATGTTCCGGCGCCGACACGGGCTTCCGTTGCAAAATTCCACAAGGCGGCGCTTGCGGCAGGCGGGCGACAACGGGCCGCCGGGCCGCGCCGGGCAGTTGAACTCGTCTGTTCGGAAACGAAAGGCGATATGACGATGACGATTTCTCCGTTTCTGACCGCTCTCGGATCCGAAGGTCCCCCAGCCGACCGAGCGAAAGACATGGACCTGTATGGATGGCTAATTGGAAGCTGGGAAATGGACACGGTCCACTACCTCGATGACGGGACAATCCAGAAATGGGATGGCGAATGCCATTTTGGCTGGGTGCTCGAAGGCCGCGCGATTCAGGACGTTTGGATCAGGCCCAAGCGCCCTGCGCCGTCGACGATGTATGGCACAACCTTGCGCATCTTCGATCCTGGGATCGATGGCTGGCATATCATATGGAACGACCCGCTCAACCGGGATCACTCGCGCCAGATCGGCCGGGCCGAGGGTAAGGACATTGTCCAGCTCGGCAATGACTCGCGCGGTCTGAAAACTCGATGGCGTTTCACTGAGATCACTGCCAACAGCTTCCATTGGATTGGCGAGGAAAGATCTTCCGAGAGCGATCCTTGGCAAATCACGTATGAACATTTAGCCCGCCGAACAAAACCCTGACGCTGGACTAAACACTTAGCTGGCGTCTGCGCCGCTCCTCATCCGGCTGCCGCCACCTTCTCCCGTATGGCGACCTATCGGATTCACACATCGCAAAAATCGAATCAGGATCAATAACTTAATCAATAACTTAGATGACCATCTCGGAACGATGAGCGGGCGCCGAGTTTGAAATGGCATTTGTAGTGCCAGCGACCCATCTCCTCAGAGGCAATCGAGCGGAAATTTCAGATAGCGCCGCCCGTTGGATTCCGGTTCCGGCAGGCGTCCGCCATTCATATTGACCTGCAGCGCGTGCAGGATCAGCCGCGGCATCGGCAACGTCCTGTCGCGGGCTTGGCGGAGCGCGACGAAGTCGGCTTCCGTCTTGCAGCCGGCAACATGGATGTTGCCGCCTTTCTGTTCCGCGACCGTGCTTTCCCAGCGCGCTTCGCGGTCACCCGGCTGGTAGTCGTGACCGACGAACAGACGTGTCTCGTCCGGCAGTGCCAGGATGTCCTCGATCGAACGCCAGAGCCGCTCGGCGCTGCCGCCGGGAAAGTCTGCCCTTGCGGTGCCGCTGTCCGGCATGAACAGCGTGTCGTGGATGAAGGCGGCGTCGCCGATGACGTAAGTAATCGAGGCCAGGGTGTGGCCCGGCGAAAACAGCACTCTTGCCGGAAGGCAGCCGACCGAAAAAGTCGCGCCGTCGGCGAACAGCCTGTCCCATTGCGAACCGTCGGCGGGGAATTCCGGCCAGTTGTAGATCACCTTCCACAATTTCTGGACGTCGATGATCCTCTCGCCGATTGCCGTCGGCGCTCCGGTTCTCCCCCTCAGATAATGGACGGCGGACAAATGGTCGGCATGCGGATGCGTGTCGAGGATCCACTCGACCTCCAGCCCGCTTTCCCTGACGAAGTCGAGCAGGGCGTCGGCGTTTTTCGTTGCCGTTGCACCGGACCTTTCGTCGAAGTCGAGCACCGGATCGATGATGGCGCATTTGCGGGTCGCCATGTCGGCGACCACATACTGGACGGACCCGCTCGGCTTGTCATAGAAGCCGGTGACCTGCGACCTAGCCGATAATGCGTCCAATCCCAGCCCCCTTGATCTCTCACCGTGGCAGGAATGATTTTCTCAGCCACGGCAAATGAAAGGCATGGTTGTCCGTCAACCAGGCGTCGTCAAGCACCCCGTGCTCACACGGCTAGGAAAACCAAAAATTTCTCCGTGCCGCCTCTGCCTGCTCAGGCGGAAGGCTGCTTGGTTTTCCTGAGATATGGCAGGATTGTCTCGTAGGCGCCGAAGCGCTTGATGGCATCCTCATTCGAGACAGCAGCGGTGATGATGACGTCCTCGCCCTGCTTCCAGTTCGCCGGCGTCGCCACCTGGTGCTTGGCGGTCAGTTGCATGGAATCGATGGCGCGCAGGATTTCGTCGAAGTTGCGGCCCGTCGTCATCGGATAGGTGAGGACCAGCTTGATCTTCTTGTCGGGCCCGATGACGTAGACCGAACGCACCGTGGCATTGTCGGCGGGCGTGCGGCCCTCGGAGCTCTCGCCGGCACCCGCCGGCAGCATCTCGTAAAGCTTGGCGACCTTGAGATCCTTGTCGCCGATCAGCGGGTAGTTCACCGAATGGCCGGTCGCCGTCTTGATGTCGTTCTGCCACTTTCCATGGCTTTCGACGGGATCGACCGAGATGCCGATGATCTTAACGTTGCGCTTCCTGAACTCGCCTTCGAGCCCGGCCATCGTGCCGAGTTCGGTTGTGCAAACCGGCGTAAAGTTCTTCGGATGGCTGAACAATACCGCCCAGCCGTCGCCGATCCATTCATGGAAGCTGATCGGTCCTTGCGTGGTCTCAGCGGTGAAGTCCGGCGCGATATCGTTGATGCGGAGGCTCATGACATGTCCCTACCTTGTGAGTGCAGATCGCAGCCGGCGTTGACCGGCGCTGCTTTTGCCTTTCTACCACTCCGGCGTCATCCTTCAAACGGCTGTTGCGCCGGCATCGAGGCCGGCGGCGAAATATTTTCATTGCTTCTCGGCAAATGCAGCAGGAATTTTCGCTGCGCTGGCTCAGGCCTTGCTCACTGCTAACGTCGTCGCCAGGTCTTCCATGCGCTGGGCCAACGCGCCGAGCGCCCCGGTCAGCACGGAATCGTTCTTGTCGGCCTTGGTCAGTGCGTCGTCGCGCGTCTTGCGCAGCGTCAGCACTTCGCTTTCCATGCCCTTGACCCGCTTTTGCAGTTCTGAAAGCTCGTCCATGACCATGATGCCGGCCATCACGGTCAGCCTCTGGTCGCCGATCTCGCCAAAAGAATCCTTCAAATGCGAGACATAGCGGTCGAAGCGCTCGGCAAGATCGATCAGATGCTCTTCCTGGCCCTCGTCGCAGGCCATCCGATACTGCTTGCCGTCGATGGAAACCGTGACTTGTGCCATTGGCCTACCTGTCCAGTACCGCGCGGATGGTCTCCATGGCTGTCACCAGCCTTCGCGACACTTCCTTGTTGGCATCTTCCAGCCGTTCGGCGCGGGCCTCGGAATTGTCGAGTTCCTGCGCCAGCCGCGAGCGGTCGGCGTTCATCCGCTGCACTTCGGCCTCGGCTTCCGAATAGTCCCGCTCGTGCTCGAGCTTGGCCGCGACGGCGTTTTCCAGCCCTTCGATGGCCTTACCCAGCCTGGCAATGACTTCCTTGAGGGTCGTTTCCCCGGTCATGGCTTTCGTCCTGCGCCCTGCCCATCACCGAATCATCCACGTTCAGAACGCGTTATCCCTGAAACATTACGCGCCGTGTGAACCGCACGTCAATAAAGCGATCGCGACTGTCCCCTGCTAACGCTAATGTAAGTGGTGCATGGCCATCACAAGACCGGCAAAAGCACACCGATTTGTTGACTAAAAGGCCGCGCCTGCTATGTGTCGCGCACCCTTTTCAAGGGCTTTCCCAAAGCCCAAACCCCCATTTTGGAGGAAGCATGACCTCGCGCGAACAACATGACCGGATGGCCAATGCGATCCGTTTTCTCGCCATGGACGCCGTCGAGAAGGCAAACTCCGGCCACCCCGGGCTGCCCATGGGCTGTGCCGACATCGCCACCGTGCTGTTCACCCGCTTTCTCAAATACGATCCGAAGAACCCGCATTGGCCGGATCGCGACCGCTTTATCCTGTCGGCCGGCCACGGCTCGATGCTGCTTTACTCGCTGCTCTATCTGACCGGCTACGAAGACATCACCATCGACCAGATCAAGCAGTTCCGCCAATTGGGGTCGAGGACCGCGGGGCACCCGGAATACGGCCATGCCGCCGGCATCGAGACGACGACGGGCCCACTCGGCCAGGGCCTTGCCAATTCGGTCGGTTTCGCGCTCGGCGAGCGCATCATGAATGCCGCTTTCGGCAACGATCTCGTCGACCACTACACCTATGTGCTGGCCGGTGACGGCTGCCTGATGGAAGGCGTGTCCCAGGAAGCCATCGCGCTTGCCGGACATCTGAAGCTGAACAAGCTGATCGTCTTCTGGGACAACAACAACATCTCCATCGACGGCCCGGTGTCGCTGGCCGACAACACCGATCAGGTCGCCCGCTTCCAGGCGTCCGGCTGGAACGCCAGCCATATCGACGGCCAGGACCCGGAAGCGATCACCTATGCCATTGAAGCGGCCCGCCACTCCGACAAGCCGACGATGATTGCCTGCAAGACGACGATCGGCTTCGGCGCGCCGACCAAGGCCGGCACCAACAAGGCGCATGGCTCGCCGCTCGGCGCCGAGGAAATCGCCGGCGCCAGAAAATTCTTCGGCTGGGATTATCCGCCGTTCGAGGTTCCGGCCGATATCCTCGACGCATGGCGTACCGCCGGCCGGGCCGGCGTCAAGGCGCGCACCGACTGGGAAAGCCGCCTTGCCAAGGCCGACGCCAAATTGCGCGGCGAATTCGAACGCCGCATCGGTGGCACGCTGCCGGCCAACTTCGATGCTGTCATTGGCGATTACAAGAAGAAGCTCGCCGCCGACAAGCCGAAGGTCGCCACCCGCAAATCGTCGGAAATGGCGCTGGAGGTCATCAACGGCGCCGTGCCCGAAACCATCGGTGGCTCGGCCGATTTGACCGGCTCCAACAACACCAAGACCAGCCAGACCAAGAACATCACTGCCGACGATTACGGCCAGCGCTATGTCCACTACGGCATTCGCGAGCACGGCATGGCGGCCGCGCTCAACGGGCTGACGCTGCATGGCGGCATTATCGCCTATGGCGGCACCTTCATGTGCTTTTCCGATTATGCCCGTCCGGCGATGCGGCTTGCCTCGTTGATGGGCATCCGCTCGATCTTCGTCATGACCCATGATTCCATCGGCCTTGGCGAAGACGGCCCGACCCATCAGCCGGTCGAGCATCTGGCAGCACTTCGCGCCATCCCGAACCACAATGTCTTCCGCCCGGCCGACGCGGTGGAAACCGCGGAATGCTGGCAGCTGGCCATTGAATCGGAAAAGACGCCTTCGACTTTGGCGCTGACCCGGCAGAACCTGCCGACGGTACGCAACGACTTCGTTGCGGAAAACCTCTCCAGCCGCGGCGCCTATGAACTTGCCGCCGCAAGTGGCGAGGCGGCGGTGACGATCTTCGCTTCGGGCTCCGAGGTCGAGATCGCGCTGGCCGCGCGCGAGGCGCTGGAAAAGCACGGCCATGCTACCCGCGTCGTCTCGGTGCCGTGCTTCGAATTGTTCGACAAGCAGAGCGCCGACTATCGCAGCAGGATGATCGGCAATGCGCCGCTCAAGATTGCCATCGAAGCCGGCATCCGTCAGGGCTGGGATTATTTCATCGGCACCGAAGGCATCTTTATCGGTATGACCGGCTTCGGCGCCTCCGGCACGATCGAACAGCTCTATCCGCATTTCGGCATCACCGCCGAAGCAACGGTGAAGGCGGCGGAAGCCCGTCTGCACGGCAAATGAAATTAAGCCCCGATCCGCAAAGGCTGGCATAGCGGTTTTGCCGGCCGGCGGAGCACTAATCGATTTAAATCCGAGCCTCGGCGGCTGGATTCTTTGCCCGTCCGCCGTTATGAAGCTGCGGACTTGATCTTCGGCCCCCAACTCCCAGGGAGAGAACAATGACCGTCAGAGTTGCCATCAATGGATTCGGCCGCATCGGCCGCAACATCCTGCGCGCCATCCACGAATCCGGCCGCAAGGATATCGACGTCGTCGCCGTCAACGATCTCGGCCCGGTCGAGACCAACGCGCATCTGCTGCGCTTCGACAGCGTGCATGGCCGCTTTCCGCATGAGGTGACGGTTGACGGCGATCAGATCATCGTCGGCAAGGAAAAATTCAAGGTCACCGCGATCAAGGATCCGACGCAACTGCCGTGGAAGGAACTCGGCATCGACATCGCGCTCGAATGCACCGGCATCTTCACCGCCCGCGACAAGGCCGCCGCCCATCTGACCGCCGGTGCCAAGCGCGTTCTCGTCTCCGCTCCGGCGGAGGGGGCCGACCTCACCGTCGTCTATGGCATCAATCACGACAAGCTGACCAAGGACCACATCGTCATCTCGAACGCCTCCTGCACCACCAACTGCTTGGCGCCGCTGGCGGCCGTGCTGAATGAGGCCGTCGGCATCGAGAAGGGCATGATGACGACGATCCACTCCTATACTGGCGACCAGCCGACGCTGGACACCATGCACAAGGACCTCTACCGCGCCCGCGCCGCCGCGCTTTCGCAGATTCCGACCTCGACCGGTGCCGCCAAGGCCATCGGCCTGGTACTGCCCGAGCTCAAGGGCAAGCTCGACGGCATCTCCATCCGCGTGCCGACCCCGAACGTCTCGCTGGTCGATTTCAAGTTCATCGCCAAGCGGTCGACCACCGTCCAGGAAATCAACGACGCGGTAATCGCGGCTTCGAACGGCAAGCTGAAGGACATCCTTGCCGTCACTCGTCATCCCAATGTTTCTATCGACTTCAACCACGATCCGCACTCCTCGATCGTGGCGCTCGACCAGACCAAGGTCATGGACGGCAATTTCGTTTCGGTGCTGGCCTGGTACGACAATGAGTGGGGCTTCTCCAACCGCATGGGCGACACCGCTGTCGCCTTCGGCAAGACCATCGCCTGATCGCAGAACCATCTTCTCGACTTGGACAACGCCCGGCTCAGTCCGGGCGTTTTTCGTTGCAGCACGCCCCCCCGAGGCAGCCTCCGCTGCTCGGAGGTGCCAAAACATTCGACTATCGGCAGCGTAGGGCGAAAAGCCGCGCTGCTGCCTTGCAGCGGCCATGTCTTCGCCCCACTCTCCCGTGATGCCGGAGCATATCGACTAGGGGCGACCAACGAATGGAGCATGGTATCTATCTGGTGACGCTCGTTGGCGCAGCACTTGTCGTTGCCGCCGCGTTTTCGAGCCTGATCGCCTTCCGTTTCGGCGCCCCTCTCCTGCTGCTGTTTCTCTGCATCGGCCTTGCCACCGGAACCGACGGTCTCGGAATCCATTTCGACAATGCCCGATTTGCCTATTTTGCCGGCTCATTGGCGCTGGCGGTGATCCTTTTCGATTCCGGCTTCGGCACGCCGCTCAATGCCTTGCGGCAGGCGGCCGGGCCGGCGCTGTCGCTGGCGACCTTCGGCGTCCTTTTGACCACTGGCCTGTTCGGGGCCGCCGCCTATTATTTGCTCGACCTGACATGGCTGGAATCCTTCCTGCTCGGTGCCGCCGTCGCCTCGACCGACGCCGCGGCGGTGTTCTTCCTGCTGCGCGCCGGCGAGATCAATTTGCGCGAGCGCGTGCGTTCGACGCTCGAGGTGGAATCCGGCACCAATGACCCGATCGCCATCTTCCTGACCATCACGCTGGTCGAGGTCATCGCCGCCAACACCCACCCCGAGGCCAAGGTGCTGGTTACCGATCTTGCCGTCGGTTTCCTTGTCAACATGGGGCTCGGTGCGGTCATCGGTATTCTCGGCGGCATGGCCATCGTGCGCCTTGTCGATCGCCTCAATCTAGATCACGGCCTGCTGCCGATCTTCGTGCTGACGCTGTCGCTGATGGTGTTTGCCGCCGCCGGCGCCGTCGGCGGCTCCGGCTTCCTGGCGGTCTATCTCGCGGGCCTGATCGCCGGCAATTCCGATATCCGGGCTGTCACCATCCTCAAGCGCTTTCAGGACGGGATGTCGTGGTTGGCGCAGATCATCATGTTCCTGATCCTCGGCCTGTTCGCGACGCCTTCGCAATTTCCGGCGATCCTGGTGCCGGCGGTGCTGCTCGGACTGTTCCTGATATTTGTCGCACGGCCAGTCGCCGTCTGGCTATGCCTGGTGCCGTTCCGTCTGCCACGCCCGGAAGTCGCCTTTGTCTCATGGGTTGGCCTGCGTGGCGCCGTGTCGATCCTGCTTGCTATCACGCCGCTGCTCGGCGGTCTTGAGAACGGCCGCCTCATCTTCAACACCGCCTTCATCATCGTGCTGGTCTCTCTGGTCATCCAGGGATGGACCGTCGGGCCGCTGGCGCGCCGCCTCGGCCTTATCGTGCCGGCCCGCCTGGGACCGCTCGACAAGGTCGAATTGGAACTGCCGGGCTCCGCCCATCATGAGCTTCTTGCCTACCGCGTGGCACCCGGCAGCCCGGTGGCGCGCGGCGAACGCATTCCGCGCTGGGCGCGGCCGTCGCTTGTGCTGCGAGACGGACGCTCGATGCGCTTCCAGGATATGGGCCGGCTGGCGGCCGGCGATCATGTCTACATCTTCGTGCCGGACCGCTATCCGCGCCTGCTCGACAAGCTGTTCGCCAGCCGTGCCGTGGTCGATCCCGAGGATGCGGATTTCTTCGGCGCCTTTGCCGTCGATCCGTCACGCTCCGCCGAGGAACTGGAGACCGCCTACGCGCCGGGCCTGACCGAAGCGGAACGCAAGCTCACCATTGGCGATCTGGTCACGGCGCGGCTCGGCGGCCACGCCGAATATGCCGACCGCGTGCTGCTCGGTCCGATCGAGCTGATCGTCCGCGACGTCGACGACAAGGGCAGGATCACCGGCCTTGGCCTATCCTTCGAGCCGACCGCGCCGGTGGCACGCGTTCCGGTGTTCCTCAGCGCCGGCGAAATCCGCGACCGTATCGCCGCCTTTATCCGCAACCGGCGCAAGCCGGCCGAAGCGCGAGCGGTCGAGGCGGTGGCCGAAATGGAACCGGTTCCGCAGCCCGTGGTGGAAAAGACAACTGGCGAAGGCTGACCGCGTCGACCCGAGCCGCGGAGCCCTGCCGCGAGGCTGAAGAATGGTTCGGCAACTGGAGTGGCGAGTCCATGTGGTCCGACATTGCCGGAAATCATCCCGATCGGCCGGCTGCGAGGGCATCTGGCCGAACAGTCGCCAATCCTCCGTGGCTGTACGGTGCGCCATAGGGGGCAGCTTAATTGTTGCGGGCCGCAACGAACTGCGCCGCTTGTTTCAGAAGCGCGGCTTGTTCGCCATAGGGCTCGAGCAGCGCATGAGCTTGGTCGACGAGGCCATGGAGCTGGTCCCGCGCCCAGTCCGGTCCGTGCAGCGCGACCAGCGTCGCCTTGCCGGCCGCGGCATCCTTGCCGGTTGCCTTGCCCATCTGATGCGCGTCGGCGGTCAGGTCGAGCAGATCGTCGGCAAGCTGAAAGGCAAGCCCGATCGCCGAGCCGAACTCGGCCAGCCTTTCGCGGTCGCCCGACGGCGCGCCGGCAACGATGGCGCCCGCTTCGCAGGCAAAGCGGATCAGCGCACCGGTTTTCATCGCCTGAAGCCGGATGATGCCAGCCTCGTCCGGCCGGCTTTGTTCGGCCTCGAGATCGAGCATCTGGCCGCCGACCATGCTGCCGGCCCCTGCGGCGCGGGCCAATGCCAGCACCAGCGCTGCCCTGCGCTCGGCCGGCAGCATTGTCGCCTCGTCGGCAAGGATGTCGAAGGCAAGCGTCAACAAGGCGTCGCCGGCAAGAATGGCTGTCGCTTCATCGAAAGCCCTGTGCACGGTCGGCTGGCCACGGCGCATATCGTCATCGTCCATGGCCGGCAGATCGTCATGGATGAGCGAATAGCAGTGCACGCATTCGAGCGCTGCCGCGACGCGCAGCGCCGGCTCGACGTCGGCTGAAAACAGTGCAGAACTTTCCATGACCAGGAAGGGGCGCAGTCGTTTGCCGCCGTTCAGAACGCCATGTCGCATCGCGGCCATCAGGCGTTCCGGCCGCGCGATCTCGCCTGAAAGCGTGCGTCCGTCGAGCAACCGCCTCAGCAGCGCCTCGAGCGGAACTGCCCGGGCAATAAGTGCAGCCTCGAACGCCATTTGGTCGTCTTTCGTCATGGTCGGGAGCGGTAGCCGACACTCAGACGTTGCGCAAGAAGCCAAGCGCCATTATGCCGGGGGCAGGGAGTAGCGCGGATTGGGTGGCTTGGCGGAACCGATCGTCGATCACGAAACCGAAGGGTTGGACATGGCGAGACCGAGACGCGGCAGCCGCATCGGTCTTCAACGCTGGGTCCGGCGCGGCATCGCTGTCGCCATCGTGCTGGCGCTGATGCCGGTGGTTCTGACCTTTCTGTACCTGCCGTCATTCGTGCACCCGGTTTCGACATTGATGCTGAAGGACCTCGCGACGTTTTCCGGCTACGATCGGCGCTGGGTTTCTATCGATGATGTGGCGCCGGTGCTGGCATATTCGGTCATCATGTCGGAGGACGGGCAGTTCTGTTTCCATCGCGGCGTAGATCTAGGTGAGTTGCGCGGCGTCGTCGACGATGCGCTCGCCGGCGAGATGACGCGTGGCGCCTCGACCATCACCATGCAGACGGTAAAGAACCTTTATCTATGGTCGCGGCCGTTGGGCTCGGTCCGTAAGGTCGTCGAACTGCCGCTGGCCGTCTATTTCGATGCGGTGCTGTCGAAACGGCGGATCATGGAGATCTACCTCAACATCGCCGAATGGGGACCGGGCATCTACGGCATCGAGGCCGCCGCCCAACATCATTTCGGCGTCTCGGCAAAACAGCTGTCGCGCCGACAGGCAGCGCTGCTTGCCGTCACCTTGCCGAACCCGATCGTGCGCAATCCGGCGAAGCCCGGGCCGGGACTGAGGCGGCTTGCCGCGTTGATCGAACGGCGCGCGGGCCGCGCCGGCGCCTATGTCGGCTGCCTGCGATAGTGTCAAAAAAAAACACCGCGACGCTGGCCAAAACGCCATCGGGCGTGTATAGGCAGCCGACTTTCTCAGATTCCGGCCCCTGACGTGGCCCTTTCACGAGGGCCGCCGGGGCGTTTTGACCATGTAGTGGAGCATATCCATGGCCGTTCCGAAACGAAAAACCTCTCCGTCGAAGCGCGGCATGCGCCGTTCCGCCGACGCACTGAAGGCCCCGACCTATGTCGAGGACAAGAACTCCGGCGAGATGCGCCGTCCGCACCATATCGACCTGAAGACCGGCATGTATCGCGGTCGCCAGGTGCTGGAGCCGAAGGAAAGCTGAGACAGCTTTCGACGGTTTATTATTGCAAAAGACCGGCCACTGGCCGGTCTTTTTGCGTTCGTCGACAACTGATCGTGTCGACCGGGGCTGACATTGTTGTTTCACGCCGTCTTTGTCCGTGTTTATGGGCCGCACGAAAATTCTTGACGGCGAACGCCGGGCGCACTCTACAAAGATCAGTCCAACCGGAGCCGCCACATGTTCGGTGCCATTCCGCTGCTGATCGTGCCTTTCATTCTCTACAATCTCGGGCTTCTGGGAATATTCGGCAGCGGCGACGACCCGTGGGCGACCGAAATGTTTTCGGTCCGGATGATGTCGGGCGGGGTGTTCTCGATGACCCTCGGCGATCTCATCGTGCTGATCGCATTGATCTTCTTGTTCGTCGAAGTGGTGAAGTCGACGCGAACGACAAATGCCTCGATCATGGACCACCTTTTGTCGACCTTCGTCTTTGTGGCCTATCTGGTCGAATTCCTGCTGGTGAAGGGCGCCGCCCATTCCGTTTTCTTCACACTGATGGTCATAGCACTGATCGACGTGCTGGCCGGCTTTTCGGTGTCGATGCGGTCGGCCAGCCGCGACATCAACATGAATTAAGGATTCCGGCTCAGCCCGGGTCGGCGGTGAAGCCAGCCGCCTCGATGCCAGCGATGGCTGCCGTTTCATCATTGTCCGACGTATCGCCGGAAATGCCGACGGCGCCGATGATCGTGCCAGCCTTATCGCGGATCAGCACGCCGCCGACGACCGGCAGGACGCGTCCGCCCGACACGTCGGAGACGCCGGCTATCAGATGCGGGCGCTCCTTGGCGAAAGCCTCCACCCGGCGCGAGCCCATGCCGATAGCGAGCGCGCCATAGGCCTTGCCGGCCGACATTTGCGGACGCAGGAACGAGGCGCCGTCCTGACGCTGGAACGAGACCAGATGGGCGCCGGCATCGAGCACCGAGACGCCAAGCGGCCTGAGCTCGAGCTCGGCACCCTTGGCAAAGGCGGCGGCGATGATCTCAAGGGCTTTGTCGAGCGTCAGTGCGGTCATGGCCGCCTCCTAAACGCGCCAGTTATCAACCGGCAGAACAGATCGCGGTGAAAACTGTTCCGCGTACGAAACGAAGCAATGCGATCCAAGGAGCGCCGGCTTATTTCTTCTTGGCGCGGGACTTCTTCACCGGCGCCGGAGGCGCATTGGCCAGGTCTTCCGCTTCCTTGGCGAGGCGCAGCGCCCGCAGCTTGTTGGTTTTGGCCTGGCGAGCGTCGCTCTCGGCGACATATTCCGCCATGGCCTTCTGGCGCACCGTGGCTGCCTCTTCCTGTTTCTTGAAACGCAAATCGGCCCGCGCACGGGCAGTGTCCTTAGAGTTCTCGACCAAGAGCGTTATCCAATCCGGTAAATTATCTTCAGTCCCTTGATAGCAGAGCCAGCCCGCAATTGGGAAAATAAGTTGGTCATGGCGCCGGATCGCACCCGACTCGCTCCGCATTGCGGGCGATCACCGCATCGTATGCGGCCTGCAAGGTCGCGCGCACGGTGGGTCCAGATGGGGCGGCAGACGCACCCAGATGCTCGTGGCGCAACTCGTTCATAAACTTATCCCACATCGGCGGGCCGCCTTTTTCCAGAAGCTCGGCACGGATAGAGAGATCTTCGCTGACCGGCAGCCAGACGCGGCCCCAGGCGCCGAGATGCGCCAGGATCGGCACCAGCGTAATCGCCATTTCGGTCAGGCCGTAGATCGCCTTTTGCTTGTGGGAGGGATCGTCCGCCTTGGTCAGCATGCCGAGCTCCATCAGCCGCTTCAGCCGGTCGGCGAGGATGTTGGAGGCGATGCCCTCCATCGAGCCATTGAGCAGTTCGCGAAAGTGGCGTCTGCCGCCGAAGATGATGTCGCGAAGGATGATCAGGCTCCACCGATCGCCGAACACTTCGAGCGACAGGTTGATCGGACATCCGGACCGGCGATCAATGTTCATGCGAATCTCCAAAAACCGGTTGCATTATCGTATCGGTTTTAATATCGTGCAACCGATTGCAAATTGCAATCGGATTTGCGGCCCGAGGAGGAAAGCCATGAGAAACGCCGAACACCCCGAAATCGTATCCCAGCCGTTCGGCGATCCGGCACATCCGGCGGTATTGTTGATCATGGGCGCCATGGCTTCCATGCTCTGGTGGCCGGAAGCGTTTTGCCGAAAGCTGGCCGGCGAGGGTCGCTTCGTGATCCGCTATGACAATCGCGATACCGGCCGTTCGACCAAATACGCGCCGGGCGAGCCGCCTTATACATTCGACGACATGGCGGACGATGCCATCCGCGTCCTTGACGACCAGGGAATCCGAAAGGCGCACGTGGTCGGCATGTCGATGGGCGGCGTGATTGCGCAGCTCGTTGCGTTGAAATACCCGTCGCGTGTCACTTCGCTTACGGTGATCAGCAGCTCGCCCTTGGGCATCAATACGTCGCATCTGCCCGGAACCACCGAGGCCTACAGGAAACATTCGGCCGAAGGCGCGAAGGTCGACTGGTCTGACCGTGGCCAGGCGGTCGATTTCATCGTCAAGGACGCGTATGCGCTCACCGGCACCGCACGCTCATTCGACGAGCAGCGCACGCGGGCTTTCGTCGAACAGGATTACGACCGGTCCGGCGGCTTTCTAAGCGCCACCAATCATTTCATGCTCAAGAGCGGCGAAGATGGGAGCGGCGAAGATCGGAGCGGCCAGGACTGGACGGGGCGGCTGCACGAGATGAAGATCCCGCTCCTCGTTATCCACGGCACCGACGATCCGATCTTTCCAGTCGAGCATGGCGCCGCTCTTGCCGACGCGGTCGCCGGCGCAAGGCTGGTCCGGATCGAGAGCGGCGGCCACGAGCTGCATCCCGACGACTGGGCCGCGATCATCGATGCCATCGTCACCCACAGCCAAGCCAAATAGTACCAAGCCTGACCTCAACACCGAATTTCCGCGAGACGAACCACCCAAGGAACGACAACCAATGTCCCTGACTATGCATCTTCATCCACTGGCCTCCTTCTGCTGGAAGCCGCTGATCGCGCTCTATGAGAACGGCACGCCATTCACATCCGTTGTCGTCGATCTCGGCAATGAACAGTCGCGCGCGGCGTTTCTGAAATTGTGGCCGCTCGGCAAGATGCCGGTACTGCGTGATGAAGCGCTGGATCGGACCGTGCCGGAATCGACAATCGTCATCGAATATCTCAACGCGTATTATCCTGGGCCGGCCGAACTGATCCCCGCCGATGTCGATCTCGCTCGCCAGACCCGGCTCGCCGACCGCTTCTATGACTTCTACGTCCAGGAACCGATGCAGAAGATCGTCGGCGACCGGCTGCGGCCGGAGGGCAAGACCGATCCGTTCGGCGTCGAGCAGGCGCGCGCCCAGCTGCGCAGCTCCTACGCCGTCATCGAACAGGACATGCAGTCGAGGACATGGGCGGTGGGCGGGAGCTTCACCATGGCCGACTGCGCCGCCGCCCCCGCGCTGTTCTACGCTAACAAGGTCGAGCCGTTCGGCGACAAATATCCTGCGGTGAGGCGCTATCACGACCGGCTGCTGCGGCGCCCGTCGGTTGCCCGTGTGATCGAGGAAGCGCAGCCCTATTTCAAGCTCTTCCCCTACAACAACGGCTAGAGAGTGGTTCATCGTTTCACGGAAACGCCGAACCGCTCGATCCTTTTGTTTTTTGCGCAATTCCGGACGGAAAACCGTTTCACACTTTTCCTGGAATTGCTCCAGGCCCGAGGCTGCACGAGCTGCCCGACGCGCGGACGACGCCTCTCAGCTTCCGGGTGAACCGAGCTGCTCTGCATCCCAGAACTGGTCGAGCCAGATGTTGAGCTTTAGGAAGCCGGCATTGCTGACCGTATAGACGCGCCTGGTGCCTTCCGGCTTGGCGTTGACCAGCCCGGCATCAAGCAGCACCTTCAGATGCTGCGAAACGGCCGGGCGGGACACCGGCAAGCCAGAGGCCAGTTCGTTGACGGTCTTCGGTCCGCGCCGGAGCTCTTCCAAGAGATAGCGCCGGTTGGGATCGGCAATCGCCATGAAGGCGTCGGAAAGCATCATGCCTTATTTGTGGGGCAAAGCGTCTCGAATCTCAACCGTCGGTTTCAGCTTTTCTGCGCGGGTCGAGCCGCAACGCTTCCGGCGTCACCGAGCGGTCGGCCGGCTGGGTCTTGAAGGCATCGCGGCCTTCGATTGGCACCGGCGCGCGACGGCTGATGCGCAGCAGCGTATAGGCGGCCAGGCAGAGATGCGCCAACGCAGTAGCCAGGAACAGCCCCTCGGGACGCATCCAGCCCATCAGGCCGGCGGCCAGCAGCGGGCCGATCATCGTGCCGAAGCCATAAAGCAGCAGCAGGCCGCCCGACACTTTGACGAAGTCTTCCGATCGGGCATGGTCGTTGGCATGCGCCACCGCGATCGAATAGAGCGTGTAGGCGAAGGCGCCGTAGGCGGCGGTGCAGACGATAACGAAGACGCCGGAGCGCGGTTCGAACAGGAAGATGGCGATGGCGAACAGCGCAGCGCCGAAAGCCGCGCCCGCCAGCACGAAACGACGGTCCGTCGTGTCGGAGAGCCGCCCGGCCGGAAGCTGCATGGCGGCGCCGGCGATGACCACCAGGCTCATCATGAGCGCGATCTCGGCCGTCGAGATGCCGATGCGAGCTCCATAAACGGCACCAAGCGTGCCCCAGGCGCCGTTGGCGATGCCGATCAGCACGCAGGCGATCGCCGACACCGGCGAATTGACGTAGAGCCCTTTGACGTCAAGCGACACGTCCTGCAGCGGCTTGGGGTGCGACGCCGTCGAGACCGCCGTCGGGATCAGTGATAGGCAAAACAGAATGCCGGTGATCATGAATAGCGACGCCGATTTCACATCGCCGCCGGCAACGATCATCTGACCGCCCATGATCGAGGCATAGGTGACCATCATGTAGAGGCCGAAGACGGTGCCGCGGTTTTCGTTGGTGGCCTTCTCGTTCAGCCAGCTTTCGATGACCATGAAAGCACCGGCCATGGTGAAGCCGGTGAAGGCGCGCAGCAGGATCCAGGTATATTCATCAATGATCAGGCCGGTGAGCAGTGCGACGATCGCTCCCGATGCGGCAAAGGCGCCGAAAGCCCTGACATGACCGGCGCGGCGCACGATGCGTGGCGCAAAGAAGCAGCCGGTGACGAAGCCGCCGGCCCAAGCCGTGCCCATCAGGCCGAGCGATGCGGTCGAGAAGCCCTCCACCTGGCCGCGCAGCGGCAACAGCAGCCCGTGCAGCCCGGATGCCGCCAGCAGGAACGCGGTGCCGCGCAGCAGCGAGAGGATCGGTCTGTAGCTTGCGAACATTGTTCAATCCGGCTGGGGTTCGGGGCACAGGTCTGGAGACAGCGGCATTCGGGCTTTTCGGCGGCGTGCCCGAGCTTTTGGAATTGCCCGCAGTACTATCCGCGGCGAAACAGCGCCTCTGCCGCCGACTTGGTGGAGCCCTTGGTCATGAGCTCGGCTTCCAGCCGGGCGATCTCGCCGCGCAGGATGCCGATCCGCTCGGACAATTCATCGACAGAAAGCAGCGACAGATCCTGCCCGATCTCGTGCGGGCGCGCTTTCTTCTTGGGTTCGTCGTCGAAGACCGCCATCGTCGCTCCTCCCTGATTGCCCATTTGCCTGATTTGCCAATGAGCATACATAGGGCAGGGGTATGGATGCAAATGGCAGGCAATAGCTGGCGCTAGAAACCGGCGAAACACGACGGGAAAATTCATGGCGAACGCACAGAAAATTCCGGCCAGGATGATGGCGATCGCCATCTCGGAGCCGGGCGGGCCGCGGGTGCTGAAACCGGAAACCCGCGACGTGCCGGTACCCGGCCCTGGCGAGATCCTGATCCGGGTGCGTGCCGCCGGCGTCAACCGGCCCGACGTGCAGCAGCGCAAGGGCGCCTATCCGCCGCCGCCAGGTGCGTCGGATCTGCCGGGCCTGGAAGCGGCGGGCGAAGTCGCCGCCCTCGGCGACGAGATATCGCGCTGGCGCGTCGGCGACCGGGTCTGCGCGCTGACGGCGGGCGGCGGCTATGCCGAATATGTCAAGGTTCATGCCGGCAGCGTGCTGCCGCTGCCCGCCGGCTTTACCTACACCGAAGCGGCGGCGCTGCCGGAAAACTACTTCACTGTTTGGCACAATGTCTTCGAGCGCGGCGGCCTGAAGAGCGGCGAGACGCTGCTCGTGCATGGCGGCTCATCGGGTATCGGAACGACGGCGATTCAGCTTGCTGCCGCTTTCGGCGCTTATGTCGTCACCACCGCCGGCAGCAAGGAGAAATGCGACGCCTGCCTCAAGCTCGGTGCCGACCGGGCGGTCAACTACCGCGAGGAGGACTTCGTCGCCGCGGTCAAGGAGGCAACCGGCGGCAAGGGCGCCAACGTCATCCTCGACATGGTCGGCGGCGATTATGTCGCGCGAAACTACGAGGCTGCGGCCGTGGAGGGCCGCATCGTCCAGATCGCGACGCAGGGCGGAGCGGTGGCGAGCGCCGATTTCTTCAAAATCATGGCCAAGCGACTCGTGCACACGGGTTCGCTGCTCAGGCCACGCACGGTGGACTTCAAGGCGGCAGTCGCGGCTGCGCTGGAGGCGCAGGTTTGGCCGCTGCTCGGCACGCGCAAGGTTGCACCGGTGATGGACACGATCTTCCCGCTCAAGGAAGCCTGGCGGGCGCATGAGCGGATGGAGGAGGGTGAGCACATTGGCAAGATTGTGCTCGATGTCGCCTGACGGCCGGTAAACAGGCTGAACGAAGGCTTAATGGTGCAATGCAACAAACGCATTGCCGCCATGCAAAAGCGTCTGTTCAATTTTTCATCGCCGATGCCTATTTGCGCGGCATCGAAACGATGGAGGACTACCATGAACCCGATCCGCGCTTTCCGTAACTGGCGCATGTACAACGAAACCGTGCGCGAACTGAACCGGCTGAACGCTCGTCAGCTCAATGATCTCGGCATCAACCGCGGCGACATAGAGAGAATCGCCCGCCAAGGGCTTTGATCTCGAGCACGATCCTGTCCGAAGACCGGGCGCTGCTTTTCCGCAACGCCGAGCCGCGGTTCGGGATCAAGCCTTAGAAGCCAGAGCCGTAGCAGACGGATTTCCGTCGTCGGTTCCGAGCCCGCCCGACCTTGGTCTGGCGGGCTTTGTCTTTTTGAAGCTTTCGACTGCATGGCTTCATGTGCCGACCCTTCGCGGTCTGCTGGTCGCGCCGCCATGCCGTCCTTGACGCGCGCCTGCCAAAAACATTGCGAAATGGCGAGTGAGCAGTTATATAGACCGCGATTTTCCCATTTTGGTGGCTGTAAACCACCGCCCGCGCGGGAACGCGGGCGAACGAGAAGGATTTTTGTAATGGCCAATACGCTGCTGATGCCAAAAGCGACCGCCGTCTGGCTGGTTGACAACACAGCGCTTTCCTTCGAGCAGATCGCGCAGTTCTGCGGACTGCATCCGCTTGAGGTCAAGGCGATCGCCGACGGCGAATCGGCGCAAGGCATCAAGGGTATGGACCCGATCATGACCGGCCAGCTCACTCGCGACGAGATCGCGCGCGCCGAGAAGGACCCGAACCACCGGCTGAAGCTCTCCGACCCCAAGGTGCGGGTGCCGGAATCCAAGCGCAAGGGTCCGCGCTACACGCCGCTGTCCAAGCGCCAGGACCGGCCCAACGCCATCCTCTGGCTGGTGCGCAACCATCCCGAGCTCAAGGATGCGCAGATTTCCCGCCTTGTCGGCACGACGAAGTCGACGATCGACCAGATCCGCGACAGAAAACACTGGAACTCCGCCAATCTCCAGCCGATGGATCCAGTGACGCTCGGCCTGACGTCGCAGATCGACCTCGACATGGAAATCAACCGCGCCTCGCGCGGCCGCGAGCAGGCGCAGCCGGTCGGCGATACGCTGCTGCCGGCCGCCTTGACCGAACGGCTGGTGCCGGCGCCGGAAAAGCCGAAGGACGAGGACCGCGAACTCGACGCCAACGCCGTCTTCGCCAAGCTTTCGGCGCTGAAGTCGAAGGACAAGGATACGGACGAAGAGGAATAGAGGTCTCGCATCCAAAACAAAAAGCCCGCTTTCAAGCGGGCTTTTTTTTCGATCTTCCGTGTCAGCTTCGCGCCGCCCGGTCCGGTGCCATGCCGTAGTCCTCGCTGCGTTCCACCGCGCGGTAGAAATCGGCGAGCTGCTTGCCGCGCTCCGGCTTGAAGGTGCGGCCGGCGATGACCACCGAGGCGATGCGGTCGATGCGGAAGGCGCGGAAATCGCCGCGCATCTCGCACCAGGCGACCAAGGTCCACACCTTGCCCCAGAACCACAGGCCGAGCGGGCGGATGTCGCGCGCGGTGCTGCGGCCGGCCTCATCCGAATAGTCGATGGTCAGCACCTGACGTTTCTCGATGGACCGCTCAATCAGGTCGATGGCTTCGCGGGCGGCGTCGCTTACCACCCACATCGGCGTGTGGATCTCGGTGCGGGCGATGCGGTCCTTTTCGGCGTCGGGCAGCACGGCGCCGATCTTGACCAGCGCCTCGTCGGCGGCTCGCGCCATGGCCGCGCCGCCAAAGGCGCGCACCATGCGGGCGCCGGCGACCAGCGCGACGATCTCGTCACGCGTGAACATCAGCGGCGGAAGGTCGAAACCCTCCCTCATCATGTAGCCGACACCGGCTTCGCCGTCGATCGGCACGCCGGTCGACTGCAGGTCGGCGATGTCGCGATAGATGGTCCGCTCGGAAACCTCGAGCCACGTGCCCAGCTTCTGGGCGGTGACCAGACGGCCACCGCGCAGGTGCTGCACGATCTGGAAGAGCCTGTCGGCGCGGCGCATCGTATGGTCCCTCGGCGTCTATTGCTCCAGCCCTTCGCGCTTGCGCTGCGCGGCGACGGAGGCCGCGCCGAAGGACAGTTTCCTCGTTGTCGGCGTGCTTGCGTCGAGCACCCGCCAGAACGGCGCAATGTCGCCCAGCGCCATGCCACGCTCAAGATCCTCGTTGGCGGCCTCGGCGACGGTACGCAGATGATAGCCGATGGTGACCGGACATGTCACCTCGGCACTGTGCTCGATGGCGAGCGCCATGCGCAAAGCCCGGATATCCATGTCCATGCCTTCGGGGATGGCGCGGATGAATGCATCGACCTGGCGAGCTGTAGGAACCAGCATCGGCTGGCCTTCGACGACATCAGCGATGGTGCGTGGCGACGGTGTTATGCCGTTGATGCCAGGCGTGTTCAGCCTGTCGGTCCAGCTTTTCATCGATCGTCCTCTCGGCCGTCCGTCTCTGACGGCCATCCCACTATGGCACGAGCCTCCTGACACCATACTGTCAGGAGGCTTCAGCATGCCTGTTTAAGCTCATCGCCGGGCCGCATCCAAACGCCGGGCAGAAAGATTGCCTCAATTGCCGCCATTGTGGCGGTCGCCATACATGTCCGGCCAGCCAATATCCTTGCGGATGTCCGCCGGCAGGGTGTTCATGAAACGCTGGGTGCGGATCTCATTGCGCATCGTCCGGATCTTGCCGACATAGTGCTGCACGCTACGCAGAATGGTAAAACCGTTCATGGCTGGTCTCCTCTCTTTCGATGCAGGCACTATCGCACACCCCTACTGACAACAGTCTGTCAGGAGGGTGCGGCTCTCATGACCGGCGTTCCAATTTGTCCACCGAAGTGATCGAACAGTGCTGAAAAGAGGCGTGCCGCGGTGGAAAGACCGCGATCGCGGAGCCGCTTTGACAGCCAGCCGCGATGCTGATCAAAGGCTGCATGTCGAAACTTCTCGCGCTCGTCATCATCACCATGATGGTCATCCAGCTCATCAAGCCGCTCGGCTGGCCGGGGCTGAAGCGGCGCAGCGATTTCTGGAAGCTGGCGCTGTTGGCTATGGCCGCGATTTCGATTACGGCGGTGCTCGGACACTGGACGTAATGCATGTCGCGCAAAAGTGTGCAGCGGTTTTGCGCCAACGACATACGTAAAACAAAGAACCTAAAGCGCGTCGCATGAGGCCAATCGAACGCGACGCGCTTTAGTGCCGGCAGCCGCTACGCGACGCCCGGTTCGTTGGCGAGCACCAAGCCGGCCAGATGTTCCGCCCAGGCGCGGTAGCCGGCTTCCGAAGCATGAAATCCATCCGACGCAAAGCCGGCCTCGGCGTCAGTGATCGGCAGGCGGGGCGCCGGTATGGCGCCGCGCTCGAGGCAAAGGCGCTCGCCCATCCGGTTCATCTCGCCGGCGCGGATCTCGAGGATCTTGCCGAGCAGCGGCGGCATTGCCGGCGCCCGGGTGAACTCCAGCACCGGCGACCACACCACGCGCGCCTCCGGCCATTTGGCGCGCAGCGCGTAGAGCAGGCCGCCAAAATCGCGCTTGAAGCGCGGTACCGAATGAAAATTCTTGGTGTCGTTGGTGCCGATGGCGAGCACGATATGCGTCCACGGATCGGCCGACAGATTGGGCAGCACATGATCGCGGATCTGGCCAGAGGTTGCCGAGTTGAAGCCGGCTGCCCGCCAGCGCACGGTGCGGCCGGTGCGTTGCGCAATTAGAACGGCCAGTTGCGCGGCCAATCCGTTTTCGGAATTGCCGATGCCGACTGAGGCGGCGGAGGAATCGCCGAGCACCAGCAGCGAGATTGCCGGCGCCTGGCCTGATATCTCGTGCATGACCGGACCTTGTGCCGGCAGCATGCGGGTGGTGCGGCGACGCACGCCAAGTCCTTGCCATACATAGACCGGAAAGGCGAGCCAGGTGAGAAGGGTCGGAAAGCGCCGCATGGCAAATCCCTTTTAGGGCACAGCGAACAGCACTTAGCGCATGTTGCACTGAAGGTGAACGACCTTGCAGCGACAGCCTGTCGCCTCAATGGCAGCAGTCATGCGTCCCGGATTGGTCTTCATACTCGTCATGCAGCCGCACCCAGTCGGCGAGGCTATGATGCGGCCCGGTTTCGTTGCGGCCTTTCGGCGTCAGGTCGAGATAGTGATAGGCGCCGATCAGCGGATCGCCGCCTCTGGAGCGCGAGATGAAAGTCAGGAAGATGTCGCCTTTCTCGTCGCGATAGAACACGCTGGTGCCGGGAAGGTCCTTCGATCTCCGCGCGCGCCGCTCGAAATTGTAGGTCGTGTCGCCGGCCGCGATCTGCTTGTCGGTGAATGACACCTGCATATCGAAGTTGAAGTCCGAGGCGTAGGACGACACCCAGTCGAATTTCCAGCCCATGCGCTGCTTGTAGGGCAGAAGCTCGGCCAGCGGCGCCCGCGCCACCACGACAAGCGAAACATCGTGGTGCCTGAGATGCTGGTTGGCGCCGTCGATGTGGTCGGCAAGGAACGAGCAGCCCTCGCAACGATAATCGGCGCCCGGCCCGAACATGAAATGGTAGACGATCAACTGGCTGTTGCCGCCAAACAGGTCGGGCAGTTTCTTTGGCCCTTGCTCGGTCTCGAAGACGTAGTCCTTGCGGATCTTCAGCCATGGCAATTCGCGGCGTTCGGCGGCGACGCGGTCGCGAAAGCGCGTCAATTCCTTTTCGCGCGCCAGATGCGCCTTGTGCGCCTGAAACCAGTCTTCCTGCGAAACGGTCTTGTTGTTTGGCATAGGTCTGCTCCTCTTTTCACGGAGGACGTTCGGCAGCGAGGAATGCCGACACCGAGCTGCATTTCAGTTGCAAGAAAATTGCAGCCCTTGCTGCTTTCAAGCAAAACCCGGGCACGTGGCCCGGGTCGGGAGAAACGCAAGATGGATTCGGTTAAGCGGCTTGCTCCAGCGACGGCTGCCATTGTCCAAGCGCTGCCAGATGGTTCATGTGGGCGCGATGGGCGAAGGCGGCCTGCGCGGCGGCGACGTTCGCCGCCTTGCCGCTCCAGGCCTTCTGCGGAGCGGCCTGCAAGGCGCGGCCGTAGGAGAAGGTCAGCTTCCACGGATGCGGGCCGATGGCGTTGATGGCGTTGAGGTTGGCGGTCGCTTGCTCGTCCGATTGTCCGCCCGAAAGGAAGGCGATGCCTCCGATCGCGGCTGGCACCGTCTCGCGGAACAGTTTTATCGTCCTTTCGGCGACCTCGTCGGGGCTGCTGACCTTGCCCGATTTCTTGCCGGCGAGAACCATGTTTGGCTTCAGGATGGTGCCTTCGAGGACGACGCGGGCCGCATAGAGCTCGGTGTATAGCTTTGTCAGTGTCGCCTTGCTGATCTCGTAGCAAGTGTCGATGTCATGAGCGCCGTCCATCAGCACTTCCGGCTCGACGATCGGCACGATGCCGGCTTCCTGGCAAAGCGCGGCGTAACGGGCGAGCGCATGGGCATTCGAGCCGATCGAGGTGGCGGAAGGCACCCCCTTGGCAACATCGATGTCGATTACCGCGCGCCATTTGGCAAAGCGGGCGCCAAGCTTGTAATAGTCGGCGAGGCGTTCGCGCAGGCCGTCCAGGCCTTCGGTGATGGTATCGCCGGGAAATCTTGCCAGAGGCTTGGCGCCGGCGTCGACCTTGATGCCGGGAATGGCGCCTGATGCCTTGATGATGTCGACCAGCGGCGTGCCGTCGGCGGCCTTCTGGTGGATGGTCTCGTCATAGAGGATAACGCCGGAAATGTACTTGGTCATTGCATCGCTGGCGCGGAACATCATCTCGCGATAGTCGCGGCGGCTGTCGGCGGTCGACTCGACGCCGATGACGTCGAAGCGCTTCTTGATAGTGCCGGAGCTCTCGTCGGCAGCCAGCAGGCCCTTGCCGTTGGCCACCATCGCGGCGGCAATGTCCTCGAGACGTTCGCTCATCGTGCTTCTCCTGAAAGAATTGACCCGTACCCAGCAGACCACCAGAGCAACGCAGGTTCAAGTCGAACCCTTTCGTCGGAGAAGCGCGAATCGATTGAAAATCGCGAGCGCACTGCTTCGCGCTGTTATTAACGCCGCGCTCAGCGCTTCAAGACGTCGACGCCGGGCAAGGGCTTGCCTTCCATCCATTCGAGGAAAGCGCCGCCGGCCGTCGAGACATAGGTGAAATCATCGCTGACGCCGGCATGGTTGAGGGCGGCCACCGTATCGCCGCCGCCGGCCACCGAGACCAGCCTGCCGGCCTTGGTGCGCGCTGCCGCGTGCCTGGCCGTCGCCACCGTCGCATGGTCGAACGGCTCGATCTCGAAGGCACCGAGCGGCCCGTTCCAGACCAGCGTCGCGGCACGGTCGATCCATTCGGCAATGGTTTTCACGGTTTTCGCGCCGACATCGAGGATCATGCCATCGGCTGGTACGTCTGCTATGGCGACGGTCTCGCTTGCGGCACCGGCCTTGAACTCCCTGGCGACAACGCCGTCAGCGGGCAGGATGATGGCGCAGCCGGCCTCGGCCGCCTCGATCATGATCTGCTTGGCGGTGGTCGCGAGATCGTGCTCGCACAAGGATTTCCCGACGTCGGTGCCGCGTGCCGCGAGAAACGTGTTGGCCATGCCGCCGCCGATGACCAGCGCGTCGACCTTCTTCACCAGGTTCATCAACAAGTCGATCTTGGTCGAGACCTTGGCCCCGCCGACAATGGCGACAACCGGGCGGACGGGATTGCCGAGGCCCTTTTCCAGCGCATCGAGCTCGGCCTGCATGGTGCGCCCGGCGAAGGCCGGCAGCACGTGCGCCAGCCCTTCCGTCGACGAATGGGCGCGGTGCGCAGCGGAGAAGGCGTCGTTGACGAAGATGTCGCCGTTGGCGGCGAGCTTTTCGGTGAAGGCCGGGTCGTTCTTCTCCTCGGCTTTGTAGAAGCGGGTGTTCTCGAGCAGCAGCACATCGCCGCTTTCCATGGCGGCGACGGCGCTCGCGGCCTTGTCGCCGATGCAGTCGGTGGCAAAGCCAACCGGACGGCCGAGCACGTCCGCCGTCGCCTTGGCGATCGGCTCGAGCGAGAATTCCGGCGCCGGTCCATCTTTGGGACGACCGAAATGTGCAAGCAGGATGACCTTGGCGCCCTTGCCGGACAGCTCGGCGATGGTCGGTACAATGCGCTCGATGCGGGTGGCGTCGGTGACCTTGCCCTCAGTGACGGGAACGTTGAGGTCGACACGCACCAGCACACGCTTGCCGCTGATATTGCCGATGTCGTCCAGTGTCTTGAAGTCGGCCATGCTGATCCCTTTCGCGAAAAATCGCGGGGACCTTACCCCGCATCAACGACGATGCAAGACCTGCCTGACGGTTCTGCTTAAGGGTTCACGGAAAATGTGATCGCGTGTCGAAGATGAAGCGCCCAGCGGGAGCGAGATGGGCAGCAATGGCGCGAAACGCGCCGACATATGGCTTTACCGGTTGCGCACCACAATGCATGCGCCGCCGACGCTGTGCAGCTTCTGGCAAATATCGTCGGCCTTGGCTTTGGTGTCGGCGCCGATCCGCACCGCATAGATGCCGCGCCTGCCGATCGGTGTGCGCACCCGGCTGACCACCGGATTGCGACCGCTGAGCAAGGCTGGAAACCGCCGTTTCACATTGCTCCACTGATTGAGCGCCGCGGCGCGGCGGAAATTGCCGGCCACCTGCACGCCCCATGGCTTGATGTTGATCGACGACATCGGCACGGTTCTGGACATGATCACCGGCAGCGTGCGGCAGGCGGCAGCGAAGCTCGCCTTCTTGTCGAGCGGCCGGATGACGCCGGCATACGCGGCATCGGTGAACCTGTCGGCCGGCTCGCCCATGACGTCCAAAACGTAGCTTTCGGTCTCCATCGGCAAGAAGCCGCCGGAATTCAGCCAGCGCGTCACCCGGCTCTCGCCGGCATTGTATGCGGCTGCGGCGAGGCCCAGATTGCCAAAGCCGGTCTTCATTTCGGCGAGGTATTTTGCCGAGGCCGGGATAGCCTGCTCGATATCGAACGAATTGGCGAGCCCGCGCATCTTGGCGGTACCCGGCATGAATTGGGCGATACCCTCCGCACCGACGGGGCTGACCGCATTGGGATCGAAGCGACTCTCCTTCCAGATCAGCCGGGCAAAGAAATCCCGGGGCAGGCCGTTCTGGTCGGCATGCGTCTCGATAAGATCGCAAACTCGATCGATCAGCTTCTGCTTGGCCGGCCGCGGCGGATCGGCCTGGACGGCCGTCGCCCAGCCCAGCCCGCAAATGACAGCCAGCGTCGCCCCAAGCAAACGCCGCATCGAACTACTCCGCCGCGGCTTTGCCGTGTTGCCCAAACCGCCGTTCGATGTAGTCGGAAACCATTTTCTCGAAATCCGCGGCAATCGACGGGCCGCGCAGCGTCGCCGCCTTCTTGCCGTCGACGAATACCGGGGCGGTCGGCATCTCGCCGGTGCCGGGCAGCGAAATGCCGATATCGGCATGTTTGGATTCGCCCGGACCGTTGACGATGCAACCCATCACCGCGACCTTGAGGTTCTCGACGCCGGGATATTGTTCGCGCCACACCGGCATGTTCTTGCGCAGGTCGGCCTGGATGTTCTGGGCAAGCTCCTGGAACACGGTCGAGGTCGTGCGGCCGCAGCCCGGGCAGGCGGCGACGATCGGCACGAACTGCCGGAAGCCCATGGTCTGCAACAGCTCCTGCGACACCTGCACTTCGCGTGTGCGGTCGCCGTTCGGCTCCGGCGTCAGCGAGATGCGGATGGTGTCGCCGATGCCTTGCTGGAGAAGGATGCCCATCGCAGCCGATGATGCGACAATGCCTTTCGAGCCCATGCCGGCCTCGGTCAGGCCGAGGTGCAGCGCATGGTTGGAACGGGTGGCAAGCTCGGTGTAGACGGCGATCAGATCCTGCACGCCGCTGACCTTGGCCGAGAGGATGGTTTTCTCGCGCGCAAGGCCAATCTCTTCGGCCATTTCGGCCGACAGGATCGCCGACTGCACGATCGCTTCGCGCGTCACTTCCTGCGCGGTCAGCGGAAAGCCTTGGGCCTGGTTGTCGTCCATCAGCCGGGTCAGCAGCTCCTGGTCGAGCGAACCCCAGTTGACACCGATGCGCACCGGCTTGTCGTATCGGATAGCCATCTCGACGATCGCCGCGAACTGCCGATCCCTCTTGTCCTTGAAACCGACATTGCCGGGGTTGATGCGGTACTTGGCCAAGGCCTCGGCGCAGGCCGGATGATCGGCCAGGAGCTTGTGGCCGATGTAATGGAAATCGCCGACCAGCGGCACGTCGATCCCGAGCCGCTCCAGTCGCTCGCGGATGGCCGGCACAGCGGCAGCGCTTTCGTCGCGGTCGACCGTTATGCGCACGATCTCGGAGCCGGCGCGATGCAGCGCCGCCACTTGCGCCACCGTCTGGTCGACATCGGCCGTGTCGGTGTTGGTCATCGACTGGACGACGACTGGGGCGCCGCCGCCGACCATCACGCCGCCGACGTCGACACCGACCGACCTGCGGCGCGGGAAGGGTGAGGAAAAATATCCGGTCATGCCGGCTGCCTTTAATCTTGAAGGTCCGGGCATGAGGTGGAGGAGCAAAGATGGCTTGTCAATGGCGACTGGCGCGCAGACCTAGCAAATCGGAAATGGCAAGACGGCAGCTTGCCGCAAATCCATAAGCGTTTCCGGCAGCATAGAGACATGTCACCGGAAAGAAATCGCGCGCCAGGCGGCGCAGCTAGTCCTGGATGGGCGTCAATGCGTCGTCGGTTTCGCCTTCAGTTTTTCAATCTCGTCCTTGAGCGCCAGCTTGCGCCGCTTGAGATTCACGATTTCGAGGTCGTCTACCGACGGATGGGTCATCGCATCGTCGATTTCGCGTTCGATGTCGCCGTGTTTCCGCTGCAGCTCATCAAGATGGGATGCAAGAGACATGATTGGTTCTCCCTTTCATGGTTTCCTCGGATTGCAGCCGTCATGGCACGTCCACCGCAGGCTCGCTTCTGTGACGGCATAATGACAGTGTGCCACCATCGCGCACCGATGTCGAATGCTGCGTGGTAGCATTCCACGACAATATGAAATGTGGTATGGGCTGCGCGCCGGTGCAAGAAGACCCCCGGTCCCGCCCAATCAGGCCCATAGTTTGGGCGCCGCAGACGTGCAGACGGTAAAAATGTCCGATCAGGAACAGGCAGATATCCGCCTCGAATATTCCCGGCTGAAGCAGGAACACGCCGATTTCGACGCGGCCATCAATGCGATGATCGCCATGAATTGCGACCCGCTGCAGATCCAGCGCATGAAGAAAAAGAAGCTTTTCCTGAAGGACAGGCTGATGGCGCTCGAAGACAAGATCATTCCAGACATTATCGCTTGAACGGACGCCGGCGCTGGCCTGCTGGAAAGGCGGCCTATGCCGCGATCGAAAGCCGCGCGGCGCGCTCGAGCAACAGCTCTATCAGGTCATCGGTCTTTTCGGTCGAGGTATCGATGGGAACCACCAGGCACATCGTCGCCTCGACCCTGCCCGGCGCTGAAAAGACCGGCGCGGCCAGGCATTTCGTGTAGGCATCGACAAGGCCGGAGGTGACGCAGTAGCCGGCCGACTTGGCCACCGCGATATCGGCTATGAAATCGTCGAGCTGCAACCTGCGGCCGTCCGGCAGTACGAGGTCGTCTTCCGAGACCATATCCTCGATCGCTGCCCTTTCGAAGCCGGCGAGGAGCAGTCGCCCGGAAGCTGTCCAGGGGAGCGGTATTTGCAGACCCGTCGCCGAGCTGATCCTGAATGGCCTGGTTCCCGGGCTTGAATGGACGATGGTGTAGCGGCCGCTTTGCAGCATGCACAGCTCCGAGGTCTCGCCGGACTCGCGTGACAGATGGTCGACTTCCTGCCGCCCTCGCCTGAGCAGGTCGTTGCCCCGCACATAGTCCATTCCGTAGAGATAGAGCTTCTTTCCAAAATAGACCCGATTGCCGTCTCCGGCCATCTCCAGCAGGCCTGCGTCGACCAGCGAGCGCACCAGCGTATAGGTCGTCGACCGCGGTGCGTTCACCCCTCTGGCAAGATCGCCAATGCCGATCGCGCGCTGGGTCGCGTGGAGAAACTCCAGAATCTGGAGGACCCGGTTGAGGCCCTTCTCCCGCGAGCCCGAATTCTTGTCTTCGTCCAGACCGGCGTCCGGTCGAGCGGCCAAGGCATTGCCTTCTTGCATTATCGATTCCTGATGTTAATCTGTCTTGTACAGAGTACAGGCGTCCCTTGTAAGGGACAATGACGTCAGTTGCAACCGATGCCTGCGCTGCTGGTCCAACGGGGAACACAACACGAAGGAGGTCGCCGTGAACGACACATCCAAAAGGCGTGAATTTCTGAAACTGGGAATGGCCGGGCTTGCAACGGCCGGAGTGATGAGTGCCGCCACTGCGGTCGATGTCCAGAAAGCTGCGGCCCAGGCAGCGCCTGACAGCCTGCTGCGCACCGTTCTCGAGCGCGGCAAGGTGATCGTCGGCACCGGCAGCACCAACGCGCCCTGGCACTTCGAGAACGATGCCGGCGAACTGGTGGGCATGGACATAACCATGGGTCGCATTCTCGCCAAGGGGCTTTTCGACGATCCGACCAAAGTCGAATTCGTCATGCAGGATCCGGCTCAGCGCATTCCGAACGTGACCACCAACAAGGTCGACATCACCATCCAGTTCATGACCATGACCGCCCAGCGCTCGCAGCTGATCCACTTCTCCAGGCCCTACTATGTCGAAGGCATCGCCTTGCTGACCCTTCCGAACGCCGAGAATAAGACCTTCGACAAGCTGCTTGCCGCCGGTTCGGCGACCCGGATTTCCATCCTGCAAAACGTCGATGCCGAGGCAAACGTGCGCATCGTCCTGCCGGAGGCGCAGGTGATGCAGATAGACACGCAGGCCAACGTGCTGCAGGCACTGGAATCGAAGCGATCCGACGCCGCGGCCGTCGATCTGTCGACGGTCCGCTGGCTCGCCTCGCGCAATCCGGACAAATACTTCGATGCCGGCAAGAGTTGGTTCTCGATGCTTTATGGTGCCGCACTGCGGCAGGGCGACCTCGACTGGCTGACCTTCGTCAACCAGTCCTTCACCATCGCCATGTTCGGCCATGAAACGGCACTCTACGACGCTGCGTTCAAGGATTATTTCGGACAGGAGCCGCCGGCCCGCCATCCTGGATTCCCGGTTATCTGATCCATCAGGCGGAAGGATGCCTCCGGCGCCCTTCCGCCTCGTTCCCGGACTGTCGGCACTAAGCAGGACGCATGGGCTATACCCTCAACTTCAACCTGATCTGGCGGCATTTCGACAAGCTCTGGGGGGGGCTGCTGCTCAGCCTTGAGCTGGCTGTCATCTCCATCGCGATCGGCATCGTCATCGGGCTGCTTCTGGCGGTCTGGTACGTGTCGGCCGGGCGAGCGGTGCGGACCGTCATCGCGGGCTATGTCGAGTTCATCCGCAACGTGCCGCTGATCCTGCTCGTCTACCTGGTCTTCTACGGCCTGCCGACCGTGGTCGATATCGCCTACAGCGCGCAAACCTCGTTCATTGCCACGCTGTCGCTCTACAGCGGCGCCTATCTGGTCGAGGTATTTCGCTCCGGGCTCGAGGCGGTGCCGCGCGGACAACTCGACGCCGGCAAGGCGATTGGCCTGACCCCTTGGCAGAGACTGCTCCATGTACGCTTGCCGACGATGCTGCGCATAACGCTGCCGGCGCTTTCCAACACTTTCATATCGCTCTTCAAGGACACGTCGGTGGCGTCGGTCATCTCGGTACCCGAGCTCACCTATGGCGCCCAGTGGATCAACTTCAACACCTTCCGCATTGTCGAGGTCTATCTGGTGGTGACTGCGATGTACCTGTTGACCGGCTACGCGCTGCTTTTCGCGCTGCGGCTGGTCGAGCGCCGGTTCAAGGCGGCGCGCTGACATGCTGAGCCAGATCATCTATGCCTTGCCGTTCCTCGCCGAAGGCTTTGCCGTAACCTTGTGGGTGTCGCTGCTGGTTGTGGTGCTATCGCTTATCGCCGGCGTGCTGATGGGTGTCGGCCTCGTCTATGGTCCGGCTCCGCTGCGCTGGGCAGTGCGCGTCTTCAGCGACACCATACGCGGCATTCCGATCCTGGTGCTGATCTTCTTCGTCTATTACGGCCTGCCCGCGGTGGGACTGCATCTTGAGTCCTTTTGGGCGGCCGTACTCGCCCTCACCCTCTTCAAGACCGCACAAGTCGTCGAGTATCTCAGGGGCGCCGTCGGCTCGATTCCCAAGGGTCAGTCGGAGGCGGCGATGGCGATCGGGCTGACCTTCCGCCAGCGGCTGGCCTACGTCATTTTTCCGCAAGCGTTCAGGCGCTTCCTGCCGCCCTGGATCAACGGCGTCACCGACGCGGTGAAAGGCAGCGCGCTGGTCTCGCTGCTCGGCATCACCGACCTGATGCAAGCGATCAACCAGGTCATCGGCCGCACCTATGAGGCGATGCCGCTCTACATCCTCGGCGCGCTCGTCTACTTCGCCGTCAACTACGCCCTCTCCTTGGCCAGCCGGCGGCTGGAGCGGCGTTTCTCCTTCATCCGGGAATAACAAGATGTCCAAAGCCTCGCACGCAAATCCGGCGCTTCTCGATATCTCCGAGGTCTCCAAAGCCTTTGGATCCGTCGAGGTCCTGCGCTCGGTCAGCCTCAAGGTGACGCGCGGCGAGGTGGTGACGGTCATCGGCCCATCCGGCAGCGGCAAGACCACCCTGCTGCGCTGCGTCAATTTCCTGGAGAGCTATGATAACGGCTCGATCCGTATCGACGGTAAAGAGGTCGGCTACCGCGAGGCGGGAACACGCCAGCGACGCAGCGAGCGCGACCTTGCGGCGATGCGCGCCGAGACCGGAATGGTGTTCCAGAGCTTCAATCTGTTTCCGCATTTGACTGCGACCGGCAACATCATGCTCGGCCTGCGCAAGGTGCGCGGCAAGAGCAATGCCGAGGCCCGCACCATTGCCGAGCACTGGCTCGGCCGGGTCGGGCTCGCCCACAAGGCCGACAGTCTGCCGGCCGAGCTTTCCGGCGGCCAGCAGCAGCGCGTCGGCATCGCCCGCGCCGTGGCGATGGAGCCGAAGATCCTGCTCCTCGACGAGATAACCTCGGCGCTCGACCCCGAACTGGTTGGCGAGGTGCTCGAGGTCGTACGTAGTCTGGCCGAAGACGGCATGACGATGCTGATGGTCACGCACGAGATGGCTTTTGCACGCGACGCATCGAGCCGCATCGTTTTCATGGCGGATGGCGGCGTCAGTGCCGTCGGACCTCCCGCCGAGATTCTGGCTGCGGACTTCGACAATGAACGCCTTCGCAGCTTCCTGGCGCGGTTTCGCGCCTCGCATTTTTGACACCGGACGGCGAAAGCTGTCGCAAGGAGCTTTTATGACGCCTTACATCCGGCTCGCGGAATTGGGCCTGACGCTGCCCGAGCCGCCGAAGCCCATCGCCAACTTCGTCACCTATGCCGAGAGCGGACGGCTGATCTTCCTCTCCGGCCAGGGGCCGTTGCGCGCTGATGGCGCGCTCTGCACCGGCAAGGTTGGCGAGGATGTTTCCGTGGAGGAGGCCTATGGGCATGCCCGTCTCACCGGCCTGAACCTGCTCGCCGTCATGCATGCCGCGGCCGGCGACCTCGGCCGCATCGTGCGCGTCGTCAAGCTGCTTGGCTTTGTCAATGCAACGCCGACATTCAGCGAGCACCCCAAGGTGGTGAATGGCTGTTCCGATCTTTTCGCGGCCGTCTTTGATACGCTTGGCGGACACGCCCGTTCCGCGATCGGTGTCGGCTCGCTGCCGGGCAACATCACAGTTGAAATCGAGGCGGTCGTCGAGATCGCCGCCTGAAAACAGGATCTACAGAGATGACGACCTATTCCGCTGACCGTTCCAATACGACAATCCGCGAACGGCTCGGCCTTCGCCCGATCATTAATGTTTCCGGAACGATGACGGCGCTCGGCGCTTCGATCATCGTGCCGGAAGCGATTGCCGCAATGTCGGAAATCGCCTCGCAATGGGTGGAGATGGACGATCTGCAGCGCGCCGCAAGCACGGTGATTGCACGCCTCACCGGCGGCGAGGCCGGCTTTATCACCGCATGCTGCGCCAGCGGCATAACCATGGCGATTGCCGGCGCGATGACCGGAACCAGCCTTCTTGCGATCGAGCGGCTGCCGGACGACACCGAGGGCCTCAAATCGGAGGTCATCGTCCAGCTTGGCCACATCGTCAATTATGGCGCGCCGATCGACCAGTCGATCCGGCTTGCCGGAGCCAAGGCAGTGCCCGCCGGCACGGTCAGCGTTACGCAGGACTATCATGTAGGCGAGGCGATCCAGGACCGGACGGCGGCAGCCCTCTACGTCGTCGCGCACCACACCGTGCAATACGGCATGCTCTCGCTCGAAGAGTTCTGCGAGATCTGCCACGCCAAGGGCGTGCCGGTGATCGTCGACGCCGCCTCGGAATACGATTTGCGCGGCTTTCTGGCGCGCGGCGCCGACATTGTCGTCTATAGCGGGCACAAATTTCTCTCAGGGCCGACAAGCGGCATCGTTGCCGGCCGCAAGGATCTGGTGCGGGCCGCCTATCTCCAGAACCGCGGCGTTGCGCGCGCCATGAAGGTCGGCAAGGAGAGCATTGCCGGCACCATGGCGGCCCTGGAAGCCTGGGAACGGCGCGACCATGCCGGCATCCGCCAGCGGGAAGAAGCCGCACTGCATCTGTGGCAAACCGCATTGCAGGGCCTGCCCGGCATCGCAGCAAACATCATTCCCGATCCGACCGGAAATCCTCTCGAGCGCCTGCAGGTGTTTGTTGCGCCCGAAAGCCGGTTCACCGCCGCCGGGCTGGCCTCGGCACTGGCGGCGGGTTCGCCCCCCATTATCGTTCGCAACCACGAGGTCGAGCGCGGCCACTTCTTCCTTGATCCGTGCAATCTGCACCCCGGCGAGGCGGAGATCGTCGCCGAGCGCCTGCGGGCGGTGTTGAGCGCTGCTGAGCGGCCCGCGGATGCGATGAAGTCCGCTCGCAAGCAGTCTGCCGGGGCTTTGCGCTGGCCGGATTAGGTAGCGATGGCGCCATTCGCCCGAGTGCGGGACGCTCCTATCCTTGCGGCTCCCCTCGATTTCCGCTAATGCGCGCGTTTGCCGCCGGGGAGCAGAAGCTTGGACAATCACCGCGCCGACGTCGCCATCATCATGGGCAGCCAGTCCGACTGGGCGACGATGCGCCACGCCGCCGAAACGCTTGAGGCGCTTGGCATTCCGCACAAGCGGCTGATCGTCTCGGCCCACCGCACTCCCGACCGGCTCTATGACTTCGCCAAGGGCGCCAAGGGCGCCGGCTACAAGGTGATCATCGCCGGTGCCGGCGGTGCGGCGCATCTGCCGGGCATGACGGCAGCGATGACGCCACTGCCGGTGTTCGGCGTGCCGGTGGAATCGAAGACGCTGTCCGGCCAGGATTCGCTGCTTTCGATCGTGCAGATGCCGGCCGGCATTCCGGTCGGCACTTTGGCCATCGGCAAGGCCGGCGCTGCCAACGCCGCCCTTCTGGCCGCCGCGGTGCTGGCGCTGAGCGACGAAAAGCTTGCCGCCCGGCTGGACAGCTGGCGCGCCGCGCAGACCGCCAAGGTGGCCGCCGAGCCGACGGACACGCCGTGAGCCGGCCCGCCGGATCGACCATCGGCATCATTGGCGGCGGCCAGCTCGGCCGCATGCTGGCGATGGCCGCGGCCCGCCTCGGCTACCGCATCGTCGTGCTGGAGCCGCAGCCGGACTGCCCGGCGGCACAGGTCGCCAACCGGCAGATCGTCGCCGCCTATGACGACGCGGCCGCGCTCGGCGAGTTGGCTGCGGCCAGTGCCGTCGTTACTTACGAATTCGAGAACGTTCCGGTTGCGGCCGCCGCGGCACTTGCCACCACGGTCCCGGTCTATCCGCCGGCACGCGCACTGGAAGTGGCTCAGGACCGGCTGGCGGAAAAGAAATTCCTCAACGGCATCGGCATACCGACCGCGGATTTCAGCCCCGTCGACAATGACGAGGAACTGACGGCCGCGCTGAAAAAGTTCAACGGCAGCGGCATATTGAAGACGCGCCGGATGGGCTATGACGGCAAGGGCCAGCGTGTCTTCCGCAACATGGAAACAGGCGGCTTTGCCGGCACTTGCGAGGCGATGGGCAACGTGCCGTTGATCCTGGAATCATTCGTCGCCTTCGAGCGCGAGATTTCGGTGATCGCCGCGCGCGGCATCGACGGTTCGCTCGCCGCCTACGATCCGGCCTGGAATGTCCATCGCAACGGTATTCTTCACAGTTCGACGCTGCCGGCCGGGGTGAAGTCCGACACGGCGGCTGCGGCTCAAACGGCGGCGGCCGAGATACTTGCAGCGCTCGACTATGTCGGCGTCATCGGCGTCGAATTCTTTGTCCTGGCCGACGGTTCGCTGCTGGCCAACGAGATTGCGCCGCGCGTCCACAATTCCGGTCACTGGACGGAGGCCGCCTGCACCATCTCGCAATTCGAGCAGCACATCCGCGCCGTCGCCGGCCTGCCGCTGGGAAATCCCGCACGGCAGTTCGACTGCGTCATGGAAAACCTGATCGGCGACGACATCCGGCGCGTTCCTGAACTTCTCGCCGAGCCCGATCTGATGCTGCACCTCTATGGCAAGGCCGAGGCGCGGCCCGGCCGCAAGATGGGCCATTTCACGCGCGTGAGCCGCCGCAGCTAGAGCATGATCCCGAAAAGTGGAATCCGGTTTTCGGGAACGATCATGCTCAAACAAAAGTTAGAACCTACGCTTACTGGATGTCGCCGCTCTCGTCCTCGTCGGGGCTGGCGCAGCTCACATCGCCTTCCGCGCAGGTCGAATCGGCGGTGAGCTGTTTGGTGCGGTCGTCGGTCAGCCGCGTCAGGCATTCCGATATCAGCATCGGATAGATCGAGCCGCCTTCGCTGTCCGCGGCGGAATAGCTGCATTCCGCGTCGCGAAAGGCGATCCACGCGCGCTGCGCCGTCTGCAACAGCTTCCTGGCTTTTGCATCGCTTGCGCTGATGAGCTCCTGGTAGGCCTTGTTGAGTTTGGCGTCGGCGGATTTGTAGTCCGCGTCGGCGCAGATGTTCATCATCTGCTGGCTGTCGTCGTTGCGGTCGCATTCCTGCGCATGGGCAACAGAACCTGCCGCAAGGACGGCAAGACAGGCGGACACAAGAATTCGGCGCATGGTGATCTCCAATTCGCAACCGCATCATTCCAGCCGTCTCAAGCCCGCGCAATGCCGCAAGGCGCCGTTGGCGGGTATTTCGATGATACGAAACGGTCCGTATCGTTTAGGCAACGCGCTTGCGGTTGACACGGGCAAGGCTCCTCGTCTATGAGCCACGCACAGTTCAAAGGCGCGTCTGTGGGCGCGCCTTAATAGTTCGGCCCGGGACCGGGCCCAGACCGACGGGCAAGACCATGAAGATCAAGAATTCGCTCAAGGCGTTGAAGGCGCGTCACCGCGACAACCAGCTGGTTCGTCGCAAGGGCCGCGTCTACATCATCAACAAGACCGCTCCGCGCTACAAGGCGCGCCAGGGTTGAGTTTTTGACCGGAGGCTGCGTGCCTCCGTGCGCATGATACGCCTCTCACGCTAAATTCAGTTTGACGATCCGGCGTCGGGGGCTAGATTCCCGCGATGCGGATTCTTTTTGCATTTTTCACGGCTTTCTTCGTTTCCAGCGCTGTCTCGCTGCCGGCGTGGGCTGAAGATCCGACAGCAAATCGGCCGACAGCACCTCCGGTTGTGATGACGAAACAGGCGCGGCTCGATCAGCTGTTTGCCGATCTCAAGCGCGAACGCAACGAAAAGGCGGCCGAGCGCATCGCCGGGCGCATCGGCAGCGAGTGGTCCCAGTCGGGCAGTGCCTCGATCGACCTGATGATGCAATGGTCGCAAAAGGCGACTGAAAACCAGAAATTCGATGTTGCGCTCGATTTCCTCGATCAGGTGGTAACCCTGCAGCCGACCTATGCGGAAGGCTGGAACCGGCGCGCCACGGTTCATTTCATGATGAAGAACTACGGGAAGTCGATGTCGGACATCGACCGTACCCTGCAGCTCGAACCACGCCATTTCGGCGCGCTTTCCGGCCTGGCCCAGATCATGGCCGAAACCGGCCACAAGCAGTCGGCGCTCGAGGCCTGGCAGCGCGTTCTCGGCATCTATCCGATGATGCGCAGCGCCCAGGACCAGGTCGCCGCACTTTCCGAAGAGCTTGCCGGCGAAGGCATTTGAGACCAGTAAGGGAATAGGGGAGTAAGGCAGTATGTGAGTGGTGTAGATGCACTCTGGAACACATCCCCTACTCCCCTACTCCCCTACTCCCCTACTCCCCTACTCCCCTACTCCCCTACTCCCCTACTCCCCTATCGGCCCGATCTATGCCGCTTGCTTCCGTGACGAGTTTCTCCACAAGGGCGGCGGCCGGCATCTCCCGCAGCTTCGCAACGCCCTGCCCGGCCCAAATAGGCAAGAAGTCAGCCCGCTTGCTTTCATCCTTTGCCATTGAAAGCGGCATGACCAGACTCGCCTGTAGCGGAAACGCCAGCGCAGCATCTTCCTCACCAGCCATTTCCATCACAAACCGGTTGCGCACCACGCGCGCTGGGCGGCCAGTGAAGCAGCGAGTCACCGACGTGCTCTCGTCGTTGGCCGAGCGCAATGCTACGCGATAGACTGGCTGCACATTGGCTTCAGGACAGGCCAGGAAAGCCGTGCCGATCTGCACACCAGATGCACCAAGTGCAAAGCTGGCAGCAATGCCGCGACCGTCGAAGATACCGCCGGCAGCAATTACAGGCACCCGCACGGCATCAACAATCTGTGGTACGAGGGCCATAGTGCCGGCTGTGCCGATAGCAGGGTCGCCAGTGAATGTGCCGCGATGCCCACCCGCCTCGTATCCCTGCGCGATAATGGCGTCCACCCCTCCTGCCTCAAGCTGGCGCGCTTCCGAGACGGTGGTAGCCGAACACAGGACAATACAGCCGCCGGCTTTCAACTGCTGCACAATTGCGGTGTCGGGTAGGCCGAAGTGGAAGCTGACCACCTTCGGGCGAAGCTCGAGCACAATTTCGAGACGCTCACGATCGAAGGTGGGGAAGGGTTCGCCCGGCTCGGGCACCGGTCCGAGGCCGACCTCCTCATAGCAGCCGCGAAGGCGGTCTCGCATACTTTGAGCTGCCGCATCATCGCGTGCCGGCGCCGGGTGCGCAAAGAAGTTGACGTTGATCGGACGATTGGTGGCGTGCTGTGTCGCCGTGAGCTGCTCGCGGATAGCCGCCGCAGGCAGAATGCCGCATCCGAGCGAGCCAAGCGCCCCGGCATTGCTGACTGCCGCCGCGAGTTCCGGCGTGGTGATGCCGCTCATCGGCGCCTGGATTATCGGGTGTTCAATGCCGAGGAGTTCCAGAAGATCAGTGCGCATCCACATTGGATCACCCTCCTCTTTCTCCCAGGAGAGATTACCTTAACTGACTTCCAGCTCAAGTCGGATAGGGCCTTCGAACCGCTTCACGGCCGGCCACAGGCTGATGCAAGCTGGCGGAGTTCGGCGTCGATCCTAACCCGACTGCGGTCGATGCGCCGGACTGGCGCCGCGTTTACGACGCGCCATGCAGCCGGCCCATCCGGCAGCCGCAGCCGACATTAGCGGCCGACTTCCGATCCGACATAGGCGATGCGCAGCATGTTGGTCGAGCCCGGCGTCCTCAGCGGCACGCCGGCCGTGATGATGACGCGGTCGCCGGGCTTGCCGAAGCCTTCGTCCAAAGCGATGCGGCAGGCGCGATCGACCATGTCGTCGAGGTCGATGGCATCGGGAGAAACGACGCAATGCGTGCCCCACAGCAGCGACAGCCGCCGCGCCGTGTTGAGGATCGGCGACAGCGCCACGATCGGCACTTGCGGCCGCTCGCGCGCGGCGCGCAAGCCGGTTGTGCCGGACGCGGTATAGGTGATGATCGCCGACAGCTTAAGCGTCTCGGCTATTTCGCGGGCGGCGAGCGAGATGGCGTCGGCTCCCGTCGCTTCCGGTTCCGAGCGCTGCGCGTTGATGATGCCGGCATAGGTCGGGTCGGTTTCGACCTTGGTGGCGATCCGGTTCATCATCGCCACCGCCTCGACCGGATAGGCGCCGGCGGCGGACTCCGCCGAAAGCATTATCGCGTCGGCGCCTTCAAACACGGCGATCGAAACGTCCGACACCTCGGCGCGTGTCGGCACCGGCGCGGTGATCATCGATTCCAGCATCTGCGTGGCGACCACCACCGGCTTGCCGGCACGGCGCGCGGCGCGGGTGATCTGCTTCTGGATGCCAGGCACGGCTTCGAGCGGCATCTCGACGCCGAGATCGCCGCGGGCAACCATCAGCGCATCCGAAAGTTCAATGATCTCGGCCAGCCGGGCGACGGCCTGCGGCTTTTCGATCTTGGCCATGATCAGCGCCCGGCCGCGTGCGATCTTGCGTGCTTCGGCCAGGTCCTCGGGCCGCTGCACGAAGGACAGTGCCACCCAGTCGACGCCGGTCGCCAGAACCGCGTCGAGATCCCGGCGGTCCTTTTCCGTCAGCGCTCCGACCGGCAGGTCGGTGTCGGGCAGGCTGACGCCCTTCTTGTCGGAAATGATCGTGCCGGCGACGACGGTGCAGACGATCGCCTTGCCGTTGCTGCTGACCGCCTTGAGCTCGAGCTTGCCGTCGTCGATCAGCAGGCGATGACCAGCCTCGACCGAACGCAGGATTTCGGGATGCGGCAGGTAGACCCTCGTCGAATTGCCGGGTTCGGGATTGTCGTCGAGCGTGAAGGTCTGACCGACGGTCAGCACCTCTTTGCCGTTGGCGAACTTGCCGACGCGCAGCTTTGGCCCTTGCAGGTCGGCGAGAACGCCGATCGGCCGGCCGACCGCCTCCTCGACGGCACGAATACGGCCGACGAGCGTACGCATCAATTCATGGTCGGTGTGGCTCATATTGATGCGGAACACGTCGGCGCCGGCTTCGAACAGCTTCTTCAGCATCTCCTCGGACGAGGAGGCCGGACCGATGGTGGCGAGGATCTTGACCTTGCGGCTGCGTCTCATTGACTGTTTGTTCCCGGGGCGGCTGGAGCGCCATCCGTTGCGGGCTCGTCAGTCAGCTGGACCATCCAGCTTGCCTGCTCGCCCGTGTCATATTCCTGGAATCCGGCGCGCTGAAAGCCCCGGGCGACGCAATCGGTAACGCCGGCGATCTTGAACTCTTTTTCGGCCACGCACATGTTGATCGGGCCATCCCAGCGTCCGCCGCGCTCGGCGTCTTCTGCATAAAGATAGTAAAACCTTGATGACAACGGTCCCTCGATCAGCGTCTTGCAGCTCGACCCTTCGATGTGCCACCAGCCTTCGGTGATCCAGCCAGCTTTGGCGCGATAGCCGATGCCGACACCGACCAGGTTCTGCGTGGCGTTGCAGACCCGGAAATCGGCCCGTGCCGGCGAGGCCGAAATCACCGCAAAAAGGCCCATGGCCGGTATCAGGAGCGGCATGGCCAAGGCATGGCGCACACGCAGCCTGCCGGCGAAACCCATCCTGAAACCCCTCAAGAACCACATTTGCATCTCTCAACGCCCCTTTTCGGAAAAGTCCGTACGCATGTCAACGCGCCGATCTATCCAATTCCAATCGATTTAGAAGGCTCTGACGCGCTTGCGGTCGCCCCTGCTCAGTTTTTTGGCAGAAACCGTGGCCAAACAACGGCATTGCGCGAGCGTTCTCTTCGTGGAATGACGATACCACCCTCCCCGGAAGCCAGCGAACAGACCTTTCCCGCCAATGACCCGATCCACAGTTTTCGCGCCTTTCGACATCGTCGAAGGCGATCGCAAGCGCGGCATGGTGCTTTTGGCCGATCACGCCCGCCGCGACCTGCCGGAGGAGTATGGCAGCCTCGGCCTGCCCGCGGCGGAGTTCGACCGCCACATCGCCTACGACATCGGCGTCGAGACTGTAACCCGCGAACTCGCAAGTCTGCTCGGCGTTCCGGCGGTGCTTGCCAATTTTTCGCGACTGCTGATCGACCCCAATCGCGGCGAGGACGATCCAACGCTGATTCGCCAGCTCTATGACGGCACCGTCATCCCGGGAAATTATCCCATGGCGCCGGAGGAACGCGAAAGACGGCTGGATCGCTTTTACCGCCCCTATCATGACGCCGTCGGCGCCATGATCGCCTCGGTGGCGCAAGCGTCGGCGCAGGCGCCCTTCATTTTTTCGGTGCATTCCTTCACACCGACCATGCAGGGCTTCGTGCGGCCGTGGCATGTCGGCATATTATGGGATCTCGACGATCGCGTTGCGCGGCCGCTGATCGACATGCTCGCCGAGGACAAGAGCCTCGTCGTCGGCGACAACGAACCCTATGACGGCGCACTGCGCGGCGATACCATGTTCAGGCACGCTATCGTCAACGGCTTTGCCCATGCGCTTATCGAGATCCGCCAGGACCTGATCGCCGACCGGAAGGGTGCGCTCGCCTGGGCCGAACGGCTGGCGCCGATCGTTGACGCGATAGATCGACGTGCCGATATACATGCAGTGAAAATATTCGGCTCGCGCACCGGGCCGGCATGATGGAGGCCAAGGAGGCCAACAAGCCATGACCGAACTCAGCGACGTACAAAAGCGCGATTTCGAAGCCGCTGCCTTCCGCCGGCTGGTCGCGCATCTGCGCGAGCGTTCCGACGTGCAGAACATCGACCTGATGAACCTCGCCGGCTTCTGCCGCAACTGCCTGTCCAACTGGTACCGCGATGCGGCGCAAGCCGAGGGTGTCGAACTCAGCAAGGACCAGTCGCGCGAGATCATCTACGGCATGGCCTATGCCGAGTGGCAGGCACTGAACCAGATCGAGGCCTCCGATGCCAAGAAGGCCAAGTTCGAGGCAAGACGCCCCAGGGACCACTAGAGCAATTCCAGGAAAAGTGTGAACGGTTTTCCGTCCGGAATTGCGTCAAGACAAAAGGATGGAACGGTTCGGCGTTTCCGTGAAACGATGAACCGTTCCAGGGTCACAATCCATCGCACTGAACGACCTTCACGAATGGTTTTTGCCCCAAATGGGAGGACTGCCGTGCCTAAGATCGACGTCGCCGACGTACCCGGACGCAAGGGCTCATCCTATCCACCTCCGTTCGATGCACCCTGTGCCGAACGCGTGCGGCAGCGGCTGGGCAACGCCGGCGGGCTCACCGACTTCGGCATCAATCTCATGCGCCTGCCGCCGGGCAACTGGTCGAGCCAGCGCCACTGGCATTCGCACGAAGACGAGTTCGTCTACGTGCTCGAAGGCGAGCTGACGCTCGTCGAAGATGCCGGCGAGACGGTGCTGCGCGCGGGTGATTGCGCGGCCTTTCCGAAAGGCTCCGGCAACGGCCATCACATGATCAACAAATCGGGCGCAGTTGCGATCTATCTCGAAGTTGGTTCGCGTTGGCCCGCCGACGTAACCACCTGCTCCGACATCGACATGATGAGCACCAACGCCGACGGCCGGTTTGTGCACAAGGATGGCGCGCCTTATCCCGAGCCGTAGAGATTTTGGAGTGGACCACCGAGGGGTTGGCCGACACGAGAGGACGTAGCGTCCACCGGCGCCTTGTGGCGCCGTCTGGTCCAAGCACTTTCGGCGAAGAGCGCTTGACTGTGAATTGAATCGATCTAATTTGCCGCGCAAAGCCATTTCCGGACCGGATTCTACCCGATGGACGCGCAGAAAATCACGCAAATCGCGATTCGTGGACGCTGGGCCGTGGCTGGCATCTTCCTCGCCAACGGCTTCCTGACCGGCAGCTGGGCGCCGCAGATCCCGGTGTTCCTGACCCGGCTGGACATCAGCAAATTCACGCTCGGCCTGCTGATCCTGTTGTTCGGCGCCGGCGCCGTCACCGCCATGACCTGGTGCGGCCATCTGATCTCGAAGCATGGCTCGCGCACCGTGCTGCGCTGGTTCGGACTTGCCGGCAGCTTCGGTCTTTTGGTCGTGGCTCTGGCCCCCAATGTGCCCCTGGCGGCCATCGCCATGTTCATCTTCGGCGGTTCGATCGGCGGCATGGACGTCGCCATGAATGCCAATGCGGTGGCGGTGGAACGGCGGCTGTCCCGCGCCATCATGTCGTCCTCGCACGGTTTCTGGAGCCTTGGCGGTTTCGCAGGCGGCGCTTTGGGCGGTTTCGCCATCCAGAACTATGGTCATCTCGCGCATGCGGCGATGGTGACGGCGCTTGCCTTTGCTGTCATCGCGGTAGCGATCCGCTACCTGATCGCCGAGGACAAGCATCCGGTCGCCGAGCATCACAAATTCGCCCTGCCGGCAAACCCGCTTGTCTATCTGGTCGGGCTGATGGCGCTGCTGACGATGATCTCCGAAGGCGCGGTGCTCGACTGGGCAGCGCTGTATCTCAGGCAGGAGCTCGGCGCCGATCTTGCTATCGCAGGCCTGGCCTATGCCGCCTTTTCCGGCGTCATGGCCGTCATGCGCTTTCTCGGCGATGGCGTCCGCAACCGTTTCGGTGCCGTTACGACGCTGCGCGCGTCGGCGCTTGCCGCTGCAGCCGGCATGCTGGTGGCCGGGCTGGCTCCCTCGCCGTGGCTGGCCATTGCCGCCTTTGCCTTTTGCGGCCTGGGTATTGCCAATATGGTGCCGATCATCTTTTCGGCCGGCGGCAACCAGGAGGGCATGGCGCCCGGCACCGGCATGAGCGTCGTCACCACAATGGGTTACTCAGGCATCCTGGTGGCGCCTTCGGCGATCGGCTTCATCGCCGAACACTCGAGCTTCGGCCCGATCTTCGTCGCTCTGTCCGGGCTGCTGATAGTCGTGCTGTTGATGGCCGGGCTCGCTCACCGCGCCGAATTTGCTGCCGAGCCTGCACCGGCTGAATAGCGCTTGAACTGTTCGTAGAGGAAATCCGCGACGCGGCGGATGCGGACGCTGGTACGCACGTCGCGGTGCATGGCCAGCCACACCGGCAGCGTCGGCAGCGGGAGCCCCGGCAGCACTGTCTCCACCAGCGCATCGCGATCTGCCAGCGGCTCCTGGCCAAAGCCGATGCCGTTTCCCGCCCGCAGTGCCTCCCACAAAACTATGTGGTTGTCGGTCCTGAAGCGGAAGGCATTGCGGTTGAGCGGAACCCCGAATTGGGCAAAGCCGCGAATGATTTCATCGCTCCGGTCAAAGCCGACCAGATCGTGCTCGGCAAGATCGCGGGCCTCGCGCGGACGGCCACGCCGGTCGAGATAGGATTTTGCCGCGCAGGCGCGGAGCGGAATGTCGGTCACCTTGCGCGCGACCAGTTCATTCTGCGCCGGCTTGACCATGCGGATGGCAATGTCGGCGTCGCGACGCAGCAGATTCTCGACCTGGTTCGAAGCGACGATCTCAACCTCGATGCCGGGTTCCTCGACGGCGAGCCGCGCCGTCATCTCGGGTAGCACATAGGCCGCCACTACCTCGCTGGCGGCAATGCGCACCGTGCCCTCGATCGCTTCGACCGATCCCAGGGCCAGCAGCGAAAATGCGCTCGCCTGCTCGCTCACCGCGCGGCCCCGTTCAAAAAGCGTGCTGCCCGCTTCCGTGAGCGCATAGCCGCGCCGCCCGCGCCGGAACAAGGTGACGCCGAGCGCCTGCTCCAGCTCGGCGATGTGGCGGCCGAGTGTCGGCTGGCTTGCGGCAAGTTTTCGCGCGGCGGCCGACAGGCTCCCGGTCTCCGCCACCGTGACGAAACTCTTGATCAGGTTCCAGTCGATATCCATTCAAAATTGAATATCAGTTCGCCAGCTTTAGTCAATTTCCATTCGTTAGCGAAGAGATCACATTGGCGTCGTAACGCAAACACGGAGACGAACAATGACCAAGATCGCAATTCTCGGCGCCAATGGCCGGCTCGGCCGCACGGTGGCCAAGGCCTTCATCGATGCTGGCTACCACGTCCGCGCTGTCACCCGCAGCGGCAAGGTGCCGGCGGAGCTCGAAGGCGCCACGGCGATCGCCGGCGATGCGCTCGACCGCGAGGCGCTGATCCGCGCCACCGACGGCATTGATATCATTTTCAACGGCCTGAGCCCGCTCTACACCGACTGGAGCAAGTGCCTGCCGATGGCGGAGAACGTCATGGCCGCCTGCCGGGCGAACGGCGCGCTGCATCTCTTCCCGGGCACCGTTTACAACTACGGCTCGCCGATACCGGCGGTGATCACCGAAGACACGCCGTTTCACCCGACGACGGAAAAGGGCCGCATCCGCGTCGCCATGGAAGACCTGTTTCGCCGCGAGGCCGACGCGGGTCGGGTGCGCACCATCCTGCTGCGCGCCGGTGACTTCTTCGGCGGCACCGGCAGCGGATCGTGGTTCGATCTGGTTGTTGCCGCCAAGATGACCAAGGGCGTCTATACCGCCCCAGGGCCGGTCGATCTCGTGCATGAATGGGCCTATCTGCCCGACCTGGCCAAGGCTTTCGTCGGACTGGCCGACAATCTCGACAAGCTCGGCTCCTACGAGGCGCTGAACTTTCCCGGCCATGCGGTGACCGATCTCGAGATCAAGGCGGCCGCTGAGAAGGCGCTCGGGCGCACGTTGAAACTGACGTCGATGCCGTGGTGGGTGCTGCGTGCCGGCAGCCCGTTTGTGGCGATGTGGCGCGAGATCGTTTCGATGTCCTATCTCCGCTTCGAGCCGCACCGGCTGGTTTCAGGCGGGCTTGAAGGCATTATCGGTGCGATCCCCCACACGCCGCTGGAAAATGCAGTGTCGGAAGCGCTTGAAGACATCGGTATCGCCACGGTGAAGGCAGCGCAGAAGCAATCTGAAAAAAGGCGGATGGCCTGACGGTCATCCGCCGCTTGTCGGGGACCAATGATTGCGGTCAGATCCGGCCCATCAACAGCAGCACCAGGACAACGATCAGGATGACGCCGACGATGCCGGATGGTCCGTAACCCCAGGACCGGGAATGCGGCCACGCCGGAACCGCGCCAATCAGGATAAGAATAAGGATAATGATGAGAATGGTGCTTATCGTCATCAGAAAATCCTCGCTTTGAGGTTGCAATGACGGAACAATGCAGAAGGCCGCCCATTGTTCCCGGGCGGCCTTTGCTTGATCAGGACGGCGATTCAGCCTCTATTCGGCGGCCTTCGGGAAGGCGATCGCCGGTTCGGCGCCCAGATCGGCCTCCAGGCCTTCCGAGGAGATCTCGGCCTTGCCGCGCCCGAACAGGCGACTGAACCAGCCCCGACGCGCACTGGGTTTGACCTTGGCGCGGGTGAACACCATCAGCATTGACGGCGTCACCACCAGCGTCAGCACGGTGGCGAAGGACAGGCCGAAGACGATCGCCGACGACAGCGAAATCCACCATTGCGTCGACGGCGCGTTGATCGTCGTCTCGTGATGGAAGATTTCGAGGCCGAGGCCGAAAGCGATCGGCAGCACGCCGAGGATCGCCGACACCGCCGTCAGCACCACCGGGCGGGCACGTTCGCGGCAGGTCTGCAGAACGGCTTCGTATTTGTCCCAGCCCTCTTCGCGCAACCGGTCATAGGTGTCGATCAGCACGATGTTGTTGTTCACCACCACGCCGGCCAGCGCGATGACACCGATGCCCGACATGACGATGCCGAATGCCTCTCCCGTCAGCAGCAGCCCTAGGAACACGCCGATCGTCGCCATGACCACGCAGGACAGCACCAGCCAGACGCTGGTGAACTTGTTGAACTGCGCCAGAAGCACAATGAAGATCAGGAAGATCGCGGCACCGAAGGCTTTGCTGAGGAAGGCCCCGGCCTCCGCGCTGTCCTCATTGGAACCGGCAAGCTTCCAGCGAATGCCGCTGCCGAGGTTCATGTCGGCGACAGCTTTGGTGACCTCCTGCTGGACGGCAGCCACCTGGGCGCCGGCAGCGACGTTGGCCTGGACGACCACCGTTCGCGCGCCGTCGATGCGATTGAGGATACCGACCGTCGGCTCCGGCTTGCGTACGACGAAGTTCGAGATCGGCACCGAGCCTTGCGCGGTCTGAACCCTGAGTTCGTCGAGCGTCGACAGCGTGCGCCGATCCTCGGGCAGGCGCAGTCTGATGTCGACGGCATCGTCGGCGCCGGCGGGGCGGTACTCGCTGAGCTTCAGCCCGTTGGTCACCAGTTGGACCACCGTTCCGACCGCGGTCGGGCTGATGCCGTACTGCGCCGCCTTGGCGCGATCGACCTCGAGCGCCCAATCGACGCCGGGCGGCGCCAGGCCATCGGAAATATCGATGACGCCGGGCACCTTGGCAATGCGCGCGGCGACGGCGCGGGCCTTGTCGTCAAGACCCTTCGGATCGACGGCCGAAAGCCTGATCTGGATCGGCTTGCCGGTAGGCGGGCCGGCTTCCGGCACGCGAACCTCGACGTCGACACCGGGAATGCCGGCCATCACGCCGCGCAGTTCGTCGAGGATTGAGTTCGCCGATTTGCGCTCGCGCCAGTCGACGAATTCGTACTGGATCACGCCGACCACGTCTTCCGGAACGTCCTGGCCGCCGCCCTGCGTCTTGCCGACACGGGTATAGACAGACTTCACGCCCGGCCAGCCGAGCAGCCGATTTTCCGCCGTCTTGGTGGCCGCGTCCATTTCGGCAAGCGAAAGATTGCCGCGGGCGTGGACATAGAGCAGGCCGTAGTCAGGCTCGACATTCGGGAAGAATTCGACGCCGGCGCCGAATTTCGAATAGGCGTAGCCCACGCCAAACAACAGCGCGACGGTAAGGACAAGCACGGTGATGGGATAATGCACCGCCTGCTTGACCACGGCCATGTACCAGCCGTCGCGATTGTCGTCGGGGTGATGAGCCGGCGCCTTGGCAAATATGGCGCCCAGCGTCGGCGCGAAGACCAGCGCATAGAGCATCGAGGCCGAGAGCGTCACGATCAACGTGATCGGCATGTATTTCATGAAATCGCCGATGATGCCCGGCCAGAACAACAGCGGCGAGAAGGCGGCAATGCGCGTCATCGTCGCGGCGATGACCGGGCCGGCCATGCGCTTGGCCGCAAGCGCGAACGCCTCTTCCTTCGGCATGCCCTCGCTCATGCGTCGCTCGGCGAATTCGGTGACGATGATAGCGTCGTCGACCAGCATGCCGACCGCCAGGATGAGGCTGAACAGCACGATCATGTTGATCGTGTAGCCCATCATCGCCAGCAACAGGATGCCGATCAGGAAGGATGAGGGGATGGCCAATCCGATCAGTAGCGAGGCACGGCCAGACAGCGCGTAGAGAATGACGATGAACACCAGGATGACGGCGATCATCACGTGGTTCTGAAGGTCGCCGAGCAACTGGTTCACGAAGACGGACTTGTCTTGCGTGTAGGTGACGTGCATGCCCTCCGGCATCGTCTTGATGAAGGCGTCGGACACCTCCCTGACCTTGCCAATCGTATCGATCAGGTTGGAGCCGATGCGCTTCTTCACCTCGATGGCAATCGCCGGCTTGCCGTCCAGGCGGGTAACCGTCTCGGCGTCCTTGAAGGTCGAGCGGATGGTGGCGATATCCTTGGCCTGCACCACCGCGTTGGGGCCGGCGACGACCGGAAGCGCCGCCACATCTTCTGGTGTCTCGATAAGCGAGGGCACCTTGACTGCGTATTTGCCCTCGGATCCTTCGATGTTGCCGGCGGCGACAAGACTGTTGGAAGCGCCGACCGCACCGATCAACTGGTCGAGCTGCAGCCCGTAGGACGAAAGTTTCATCGGATCGATGACCACTTCGACGAGGTCGTCGCGCGCACCCTGCAATGAGCCCTCGAGCACGCCAGGCACTTCCTCGATGCGGTCGCGCAGCTCGCGCGCCGCCGCCGTCAGCACGCGCTCGGGCACCTCGCCCGACAGCGTCACGACCAGGACGGGGAACTCGGAGATGTTGACCTCGGAGACCACGGGCTCCTCAGCCGCTTGCGGCAGGTCGGCCTTGCCGTCCTGCACCTTGCTGCGCGTGTCCTGCAGCGCAGTGGCGAGATCCGTCTGTGGCTGGAATTCGACCAGCACATAACCGCCGCCCTGGAAGGCGGCCGAGCGCATCTCCTTGAGGCCCTTCAGGCTCTTCAGCTTGGCTTCCATCGGCCGCAGCAGGAGGCGTTCGGAGTCTTCCGGCGAGATGCCCTGATAGATCAGGCTGACATACATCATCGGAATCGGAACGTCGGGTTCCGCTTCCTTCGGCGTCGACTGGTAGGCGACCGCACCGGCAAGGATGAGAAAGACCAGGACCGCAATGGTCAGCCGGGCATTGCTGATTGCAAGTTTGACGATGTCCATGATTACTGCGTCCCGGTCGTCGCTTCGCCCAACAGCTTTTGAATGGTCGCCTGGTCGGCCTCGACCGGCTTGACCACTTCGCCTTCCTTCACCAGCTCCTGGCCAGCGACGATGATGCGGGCGTCGGCCGGAATGCCGCCGAGCACCAGGCCGGTCGGCGTGTCGTCGACCAGGTCGATCGGGAAGAACACGACCTTGTCATCCTTGTCGACGGCGCGGATGCCGAGGTCGCCCTTGTCGCCGAGCGTCACCACCGATCGCGGCAGCATCACGGCGTCGGTCGGCTGGGCGCTGAGCGCAATTTCTGCCGTCATGCCGGCCGGTACGGACCCATCGGCATTGGGGATAGCGACTTCAACCCGGAAGGTACGGGTTGCCGAAGATGCATCCCGGCTGATGTAGCGCACCGTACCCTTGACGGTCTGGCCACTGACCAGGCGCACATTGGCTTCGTCACCGATCTTCAGATAGCCGAGATCGCGCTCGCTGACTTCGCCGCGGGCGATCACCGGATCGAGCTTCAGAATGGTCGCCACCTCGCCGCCCTGCATGACGGAACTGCCAAGCTCCACCGGCACCCGGTCGATGACACCGTCGAAGGGCGCCTTCACCTCGTTGCGGTCGAGTTCGGCTTGCGCGGCGTCCAGTTGCGACTTGGCCAGCGTCAGGTTGGAGCGGGCCGTATCGAGCTGCAGCGTCGGCAGATTGCCGGTTTTCATCAACCGCAGGGCCGCAGCCAGCTCGGCCTCACGTTGCACGACAAGCTGCTTGGCGTTGTCGACCGCCGAGATTTTTTCCTCGGCGGCAAGCATCAGGATCAGGTCGCCGGTCTTGACGTGCTGACCCTGCTTGACCGGCAGCTTGTCGATGACGCCGGCGACGCGTGTCGCCAGGACCGCGCGCTTGTCGGCTTCGGTCAGTCCGGAAATGCGGATAGCGCGCGCATAGATGCGCCGCGGCGGGGTTATGATCGCGACCGTCCGCAAGGCCGCTTTGGGCTGTTCTGCCTCGGCAGTCCCCGGCTTGGCAGCCCCCTGTTCGCCAGTTTGGGGCTTGCCTGAGTCGGCGGCCTTGGGCTGCTCGACCTCTCCTGCCTTGGGCTTGTTGTCGGCGGACGCGCTGCCGACGGACGAGAATTCGCCTGTCGCCATCCAGCCGGCGAACCCGATGAGCACAACAATGGCTGCAAGCTTGTGAAACCTGAATTTCGGCATCGTCATTTTTTCCAGTGCGCGGGGTTCGGCCAGGCCGCATCTTCTACTTGGGGCGCGTCGCCGATATGGGTGCGCGCGAGGCCGTATTCAAATTGCCGTGATCGGCGAAGCGCGCTTCTACCTTAAAGTTGCGTCGCAATATAGTCAGAAAAGTTGATGGATTGTTGCTTTGTCCGCAAAGATGCGGCTGCAGCATCGGCTGTTGATCGCCAAAACAGCGGTATGGCAGCAAGTGTCAGGATGATTGGACAGATTGCGATGTCATCTGCTTTGCGGGGGAGCCAGAACAATTCCAGGAAAAGTGTGAAACGGTTTTCCGTCCGGAATTGCGTCAAAAAAGATAGAGCGGTTCGGCGTTTCCGTGAAACGGTAAATCGTTCTAGGCCGGACGGCGGGCGGCCTCGGGCTGCTTGCGCGCCGCAAGAAACTCCTTGACCCGCCGGCCCGGCGCCGGCCCGCGCACCGGCTTCAAGCCGTCGTCGAGCTCGCCGGACAGATCGATCGTCGGCCGCTTGCCGACGGCGTCGTAATTTTCTTCCAGCCAATCACTGGCTGCGGTGCGGCCGAGGTCACGCAGATAGGCAAGGAACGCCCATTCGGCATTGACCTTGGACGATGCCGACAGATCCTTGAACGCTTCGTCGGCATCGATGCGGTGCATGCGGATGTCGCGATATTCGCCGTGCGGCAATCGGCCGGCGGCGATCAGTTCCTTGACGAAGGCGATCGAGCGGAATTCGCGCAACAGCCCGGCATTGAAGGTGATCTCGTCGATGCGGTTCTGGATCTCATTGGCGCTCTTCGGCGTCCCTTCGCGGACCACCGGATTGATCTGCACCAAAAGCACGTCCTCAGTGGCCGCCGTCTTGAAGAACGGGAACAGTGCCGGGTTGCCGCCATAGCCGCCATCCCAATAGGGCACGCCCTTGATCTCGACGGCGCGGAACAATTGCGGCAGGCAGGCCGACGCCATTACCGTGTCGAGGTCGATCTCGCCGTCCGAGAAGACACGCAACTGGCCGGTCTCGACATTGGTCGCGGAAATGAACAGTTCCATCGACTTGCAGGCGCGCACATTGTCGAAATCGATCTCACGTTCGACCACATCGCGCAGCGGATTGATGGCGAGCGGATTGGCGACATAGGGCGAAAATACCCGCGACATCGTATCGAACAGGAAATAGCCGGGCGTGTTCTCGATCGACCAATTGCCCCAGGCGACGTCCCACGGCATGCGCTGCACTGGGCTGAAGCGGCCCTTTGCCGCCACCGCACGCCAGAAATCATCAAGTTTCCGCCGTGCGCCCTCGACGCCGCCGCGAACGAAGCCGTCGGCCAGCGCGACGGCATTCATGGCGCCGGCGCTGGTGCCCGAAACCGCCGTTATATCGAGGCGCCCGTCCTCGAGCAGCCGATCGAGCACGCCCCAGGAAAACGCCCCGTGCGAACCCCCGCCTTGCAGCGCGATGTTGATCTTCTTTGGCTCCTCCGCCTTGCCGTTTTTCGGCATGGCGCGACCCTTGACCGCTGGACGGCTCACTGAGCGGTCCAGCCGCCATCGACAGAGATGTGCGTGCCGTTGATCTGCGCTGCCGCATCCGAGCACAGGAACACTGCCGCCGCCGCAACCTGCTCGACGGTGACGAACTCCTTGGTCGGCTGCTTTTCGAGCATGACCTCGCGGACCACAGTCTCGCGGTCCATCTTGTTGGCCTTCATCTGGTCGGGGATCTGCGCCTCGACCAGCGGCGTCAGCACATAGCCGGGACAAATGGCATTGCAGGTGATCTTGTCGCGCGCCAGTTCCAGGGCGACCGTCTTGGTCAGGCCCATAATGCCGTGCTTGGCCGAGACATAGGCCGACTTGAACGGCGAGGCCACCAGCCCATGGGCCGAGGCGACGTTGACGATCCGGCCGCCACCGGCCTGTTTCATCAACGGGATGGCGGCGGCGATGGTGTGGAAGGCCGATGACAGGTTGATGGCGATGATCGCATCCCACTTCTCGATCGGGAAGCTTTCCACCGGCGCGACATGCTGGATGCCGGCATTGTTGACCAGGATGTCGACCGAGCCGAATGTCTCGGCTGCCTTCATGACCAGAGCCCGGCACTCGGCCGGCTTCGACATGTCAGCCTTGACATAGGCGGTCTGGACCTTGTGGTGTTTCGCAATTGCGTCGGCGATGGCGTGGTCGTCGGCGGTGTCGGAAAAGGAATTGACGACGATGTTGCAGCCTTCGGCCGCGAGCGCGTGGGCAATGGCCAGGCCGATGCCCGAGGTGGAACCGGTGACGATGGCGGTTTTTCTGGCGGTCAAGGCGGCTTATTCCTTTCGAGGCGGGCTCCCGCGGAACCATGCTGCACTGCAGCATATAGGCTCTCTGCCACCCAAGAACAGCGGATGTGTCGAGCAATGACATGAAATTTTTGTCATGAGGACCTCTCTCACCTTGACGAGAGAGTGTCTGGCACCGGCTGTAGCGGGGCCGGTTTCCGCAAAGCATGCGGGGGAAAATCCTTAGGCGACGAGGTCCGGCACCGGCCCGATATAGCGCGACTGCGGCCGGATCAGCCGTCCGCTCGTCTGCTGCTCGCGGGCGTGGGCGATCCAGCCGGCGACGCGCCCGGCAGCAAAGACATTGGTGAACGCCTCTTTCGGAAAGCCCGCGGCCTCCAGCAGAAGTGCTGTGAAGAACTCGACATTGGTCTGGAGCGAGCGCGACGGCTTGGCGATGCGAAGCACTTCAAGCGCCGCTTGCTCCACGCTTTCGGCAAACGCCAGCCGGTGGCCGGCTTCGCCCTCGGCGCCGAGTTGCCGCACCACCGCTTTCAGCACGTCGGCACGCGGATCGCGCACACGGTAGATGCGATGCCCGAAGCCCATGATGCGGCGGCCGCGCGCGATCTCGTCGCGCAGCCAGATGGCGGCGTCGCCATGCGCCTCTATCGCATCCAGCATCTCGATCACCGGACCTGGCGCGCCGCCATGCAGCGGCCCCTTGAGCGCTCCGAGTCCGGCCAGCACCGCCGAAGTAAGCCCCGCCTGCGTCGAGGCGACCACGCGCGTGGCGAAGGTCGATGCGTTGAGGCCATGGTCGCAAACCGTCACAAGATAGGTATCGAGCGCTTTCGCCAACTTCGGCGAGGCCGCCATGCCGGTCAGCATCCGCAGCATGTCGGCGGCATGATCGGCCTTGCGATCAGGCGCAATTGGGCTTTCGCCGCGCTGCAAGCGCAGCAAGGCCGGCGTCAGCACGGCAGGTGCCGCAACCAGCCTGAGCGCGTCCGGCAATTTGTCGCCGTCCGGCAGTAGGGCAATGCCGGCGCGCATCGCGCTGTAGATATCGAGGGATGCGAGAAACGGCAGCAAGGGTTCGATCCGCTCGAACACTTCACTGCGCGCCCGGCCGATCGCTTTCGCCAGCTCCTTTTCGCCGGGAAGATCGTCGAAAGAGCCGTCGAACAGCAGCCGAACCACGTCGGCGTATTTCCAGCGGCCTGCCAGTTCCGGCAACGAATGGCCCCGGATGGTCAGGCGGCCGCCAAGACCGTCGACATCGGAGAGCACCGTTTCTGCCACCACCACATCATCGAGCCCATTCGCCATTGGTTTTCTCCTTGACCCTTTCCGGGTCGTAGATAAGGGTTGGCGGCTGGACCATCAATCTTGATCAACCGAATCAACGTGCCAGGTTTACATGACTGAGTGGCTGACGCGGGACGAAGCCCTGGAGCGCCTCAAGGTGCGCGCCCAGACGCTCTATGCCTATGTCAGCCGCGGACGCATCGGCATGCGGCCGGATCGGGCCGACCCACGCCGCAGCCAGTATCGCGCCGACGACATCGCGGCGCTGGCGAGCCGCCGGGCGCGCGGCCGAAATCCCCAGGCAATCGCCGAAAGTGCAATTGCCTGGGGTGAGCCGGCGATCGCCACCACGATCTCGACCGTTTTGCACGGCCGCCTCGTCTATCGTGGCCAGGATGCGGTTGCACTCTGCGAGACTGCCACGCTGGAGCAGACGGCAAACCTGCTTTGGGCATCTGACGCACCAGTGTCGTTCGTGTCGGCGAGCCGCCATGGCAACGGCGCAACTGGCCGGCCGGCTGCCTTCGCGGAATTGGCCGCGTTGGCGGCCAAGGGCCGGCCTTCGCTCGGCCGCAGGGCGGCTTCGCTCAACCACGATGCGGCCGGCGCCATCGCCGCTCTGGCCCAGGCGCTCGGCGCGGTTCGCGGAATCGGTGCCGTGCACGAACGACTGGCGCAGGGCTGGTCCCTCGATGCAGCCGGCGCAGACTTGATCCGCCGCTCGCTGGTGTTGTTGGCCGATCACGAACTGAACGCATCGACCTTCGCCGCGCGGGTCGCCGCGTCCACCGGTGCACCTGTTTCGGCCTGCCTGCTTGCTGGCCTCGCCACGCTCTCCGGTCCGCGCCATGGCGGCGCCGCGGAGGCGGTCATGATGCTGGCGGAGGATGCGCAGAGATTGGGGCCGGATGCGGCTGTCGGACGCTGGCTCGGTCACGACAGGCCACTGCCCGGATTTGGCCATCCGCTTTATCCCGACGGCGATCCGCGTGCGGAACCGTTGCTGGCCGCGATCGATGTCGATGATGGGCTGTTACGGCTTTGCGATGCGGCCTTTGCGGCAACGGGCATGCGCCCGAACGTCGATTTCGCCTTGGCCGCGCTGACGCGCAGCCTCCGTTTGCCGTCCGATGCGCCGTTTCGCTTGTTTGCGCTCGGCCGCAGCATCGGCTGGGCCGCGCATGCCGTGGAGCAGGTGACAAGCAGCGGCCTGATCAGACCACGCGCCCGCTACCAGGGACCGCTGCCGGAGTTCCATTAGCTGGCGACGCAATCGCGGGCCCTTTTTTTGGGTGCTGGCGGATTAAGCTTTAGATGGAATGGTCATCCGGCTCATGAAAAGTCGGAGAGCCCGCTGCGCGGCCAGGGCTGGCGGCTCGGACGGATGCCATTCCCGGAAATGACCATCGATCGCCATGCGTGCCAATCCATAAACGAGTGCACGCGCGGCAAGCACAAGATGATCCAAGTCGGTGCCGGGAGCAAGCCGACCCTGTTGTTGCGCTTGCGTCAGCAAGTCGATCATCGTCCGCCGAATAGCCTCATTCTGATCACGAAGGCTGTCCGACCCTTCAAAATCAATCAGGGTTCGGGAACTGATGATCTGGAAATGCGTGGGGTTGCTAATTGCCCATTCCAGATAGCCTTGTCCGATTGCTTCGAAGGCCTCAATGGGATCTGCGCTGTCGATTTTCGACCGCGCCTTGGCAACGGCCTTTGTCAGCCGATCCATGGCCTGTTCGGCGACCGCGGTGAGCAGCGCTGTTTTCGATCGAAAATGCCGGAATGGCGCGCCGGGCGAAACGCCGGCACGTTTTGCGGCCTCGCGTACGGACACATGCTCGGCTCCCCGCTCCTCGATGATCTCCACGGTTGCCGTGATCAAGGCCTCGACGAGATTGCCGTGATGGTATCGCTTGGCATCTCCGGCTTCGTCGGAATCAGTTGTCTTGGTCATCTCAGTCAAATAGCACGAGAGCGGAATGTAATCACTGATTATTTCCCTTGTGTTCGAGCGCTGCGTATGTAATCAATGTTTACATCGCAACGGAGGTTACCATGTTTCGCATCACCGCAACGACTGCCCTCGCTTTCTCCTTATTGTCGCTCGTATCTGCCGAGGCCGAGGATCGGCCCACCCTGGAAGTCGTCTGGCCGACGGCAGGTTCAGTTGTCGAACTGGGCAATTCTCCTGAGAAGGCGATAGGCGTTGTCGTCAGGAGCAACTTCAGGCTGCTCACTGCGGGTGAGTGCGGGGAAATCAAGCAATGCGGCCACGTGCATATGAAGATCGATCCCAACGGAGACACCTGCAACATCCCCGGCAAGCCGTACAACAGCATGAACAGCGACTTTGGCGGTGATCTTATCAAGGCCCGTTTCGGCCATTGCCCGGATGCCGCCGGCAGACACGTGATCGGCGTGCTTCTTGCCGATGATCATCACCGGCCCATTCTAGTAGACGGCAAACCTGTTACCGCTCTGGTGACGGTGACCACGAAATAGGGCATGCCACGAAATAGAGCGTGCCACAAAATAGAGCGTGGATGACATCTTCACCTTCGAGGCGAAGATGTTTTCTGACACAGGCCTGCTGAGGGAAATTTTGGGCCGGCGCTTCGCCGGCCGGCAGTCACGACATCGTGTCGAGCTTGCGCTGCATCGCGGCGATCTGCTCCTTCAGCTCCTGAAGGTCGTCCGGTTTTTCCGGTGTTTCTTTCCTGGCCTGTTCGGCCGGTGCTGCTGCCGGCGCAGACCCCGCAGGCGGGAACGGCGTGAACAGCCGCATGGCGTTCTGGAACATTTCCATGTTACGCCGAGTCTGCTCCTCCAGCACCTTGATCGGCGTCGCGATCTTCATCATGTCCATCGGCGACTTGCCGAGGGCATCTTTCATCTGCTCGCGAAAGCGTTCCTGCTCCTTCGAGAAGGCCAGCATCGACTGTTCGAGAAAGCTTGGCACGATCATCTGCATCTGGTCGCCGTAGTAGGCGATGAGCTGACGCAGGAACGGGATCGGCAGCATGTTCTGCCCGTCCTTGTTCTCCAGCTCGAAGATGATCTGGGTCAGCACCGGATGCGTGATGTCGTCGCCGGTCTTGGCGTCCTGGACAGTAAAGTCCTCGCCTTTTTTGACCATTTCTGCGAGATCCTCGAGCGTCACATAGGTGCTGGTGCCCGTATTGTAGAGACGGCGATTGGCATATTTCTTGATAACAATAGGTTCGTCTTTCGCGGCCATCTGCATCCTCCCCGGACACCGGCCAGCTTAAGTAAGCCGCCGGTAACGATTGCGCCTTGTTAAAGGATATGCGCAAAAGCGTCATGAATCCAAGCTGTTTGTGCAGTGCGGGAACATTTTATGCTGCGCAGCACGGATGGGCCGTCATCGCAGCGACGCGCGGCCTGCTTGCCGCGGAGGAACGCCATGCCCATTTCGGGTTTGACTCGGGTTGTGGAAAGGGCAAGAAAAGTCTCCGACGGCACCCGAAATCGCTCCCCGAAAGTCTGGAGAAGAACATGTCCGCTTCCAACGCCATCGTTGTCGCCAGTGCGGCGCGCACGCCTGTCGGCTCCTTCAACGGCGCCTTCGCCAACACGCCAGCTCATGAACTGGGTGCCGTCGCCGTCAGGGAAGCGCTTGCCCGCGCCGGCGTCGACGGCAAGGAGGTGGACGAGGTCATTCTCGGCCAGATCCTGACCGCGGCTCAAGGGCAGAACCCGGCGCGGCAGGCGGCCATGGCCGCCGGCGTGCCGCAGGAGGCGACCTCCTGGGGCCTGAACCAGCTCTGCGGCTCCGGCCTGCGCGCCATCGCGCTCGGCATGCAGCAGATCGCCCAGGGCGATGCAAAAATCATCGTTGCCGGCGGCCAGGAATCGATGTCGATGGCTCCGCATGCGCAGCATCTGCGCGGTGGCGTCAAGATGGGCGATTTCAAGCTGATCGACACCATGATCAAGGACGGCCTGACCGATGCCTTCTATGGTTATCATATGGGCAACACGGCGGAGAACGTCGCCCGCCAGTTCCAAATCACCCGCGACGACCAGGACCAGTTCGCACTGGCTTCCCAGAACAAGGCCGAGGCTGCGCAGAAAGGCGGAAAATTCAACGACGAGATCGTTGCCTTCACAGTCAAGGGCAGGAAGGGCGACACGATAGTCGACCAGGACGAGTACATCCGCCATGGCGCGACGATCGACGCCATGACCAAGCTCAAGCCCGCCTTCGACAAAGACGGCACGGTGACAGCAGCCAATGCTTCCGGCATCAATGACGGCGCCGCCGCCGTGGTGCTGATGACCGAAGCGGAAGCCGCAAGGCGCGGCATCACGCCGCTGGTGCGTATCGTTTCCTGGGCGACCGCCGGCGTTGACCCGCAGATCATGGGGACGGGACCGATCCCCTCCTCGCGCAAGGCGCTGGCCAAGGCCGGCTGGTCGGTCGGCGACCTCGATCTGGTCGAAGCCAACGAGGCCTTCGCCGCGCAGGCCTGCGCCGTCAACAAGGACATGGGCTGGGACCCGTCCATCGTCAACGTCAATGGCGGCGCCATCGCCATCGGCCATCCGGTCGGCGCCTCGGGCGCCCGCATCTTCAACACGCTGGTCTACGAAATGCGTCGCAGAAGTGCCAAGAAAGGTCTTGCCACGCTGTGCATCGGCGGCGGCATGGGCGTTGCCATGTGCGTGGAAGCATTGTGATGAGATAAGCGATACGAATAGGATACTGGCGCAAAGCGAGTAGGGAATAGAGGGCAAACCTACCGCTTCAACGCTCAGTCATCTGCATTTCCCGGGAGGACACATGACAAAGGTTGCAATCGTCACAGGCGGGTCGCGCGGCATCGGCGCGGCGATATCGGTCGCCTTGAAAAGCGCCGGCTATTCGGTTGCCGCAAACTACGCCGGCAATGAGGAAGCGGCAGCAAAGTTCAAGGCAGCGACCGGCATCCCGGTCTACAAATGGTCGGTTGCCGACTACGAGGCCTGCGCTGCCGGCATCAAACAGGTAGAGGCCGATCTCGGTCCCGTATCGGTGCTGGTCAACAATGCAGGCATCACGCGCGACGCGATGTTCCACAAGATGACGCGCGAGCAATGGAAAGAGGTCCTCGACACCAACCTTTCCGGCGTCTTCAACATGACGCATCCGTTGTGGGGCGGCATGCGCGACCGCAAATTCGGCCGCGTCATCACCATCTCCTCGATCAATGGCCAGAAAGGGCAGGTCGGCCAGGTCAATTATTCGGCCTCGAAGGCCGGCGATATCGGCTTCACCAAGGCGTTGGCCCAGGAAGGCGCGCGCGCCGGCATCACCGTCAACGTCATCTGCCCCGGCTACATCGCCACCGAGATGGTCAAAGCGATGGACGGGAAGGTGCTCAACGAGCGTGTCCTTCCGCAGATCCCGGTCGGCCGTCTCGGCGAGCCGGAGGAGATCGCGCGCTGCGTCGTCTTCCTCGCTTCCGACGATGCCGGGTTCATCACCGGCTCGACCATATCAGCCAATGGCGGGCAGTACATCGCCTGACCGTTTATCTTTACGTTGAGATAGATACGCGCTTGGACGAACGGGCCTGCAAAACGGCCCGTTTCTATAGCGGTCTTCCCGTTGCAAGATCTCGATTCAGCACGCTGCCCCAATCCGGCACGCAAAGGTTAACGGCCGCTGCGCAGCCTGTGCAAAAACTGCCCGGCAGCCTGTGGATTCTCGGTGGAAAAGCTGTTCACAACACAACATGTTGCGGTGAACAAACCAAGAAACTTTGCCTATCGCTGATTCGTCGCCGATTCGTTCCGGCTTTGAGCGGAACGTTAACGGCGAGAGCCGAAAACACCCTCGAAATGATTAAAGCGCATTAGGAAACATCAATAATTTCATAATGTTGGGCGAAGCAGATTGGCCGGCCACGATCATTCACCGGCAAAGGTTAACGGTGGTGCTCGTTTGAATGCCGCCTGCATGAATCGGGCCAGTTTCTGTGATTCAGCATGTGGTGAGACTCGCCGGCAGAAATCCCAGATGTAGCCGTGAACAAAACCTGAATCAGCGCGAGTCAGTGATTCGTCGCTGATTCGTTCCAGACTCGTTCCAACTGTTAATCGGGAACAGATTTCTGGCTTCGAACCGACCAATCAGCCTGCCCTCGGCACATTCCGCTTTCGCTTCGCGTCCGAAATCCCTATGTGTCGCCTGTCATACGCGGCCAATATGGGCGCGCTCCCGACAATGCGAGGCAGAGAGCCTTATTTCCAGGCCGATGAACATCCATCCGAAACACACTGAACCGCTGATCCTGTCGGGTCGAGACGTGACGGCCGTGCTCGGCCCGACCAATACCGGCAAGACCCATCTCGCCATCGAACGCATGGTGGCGCATGAGAGCGGCGTCATCGGCCTACCGCTCAGGCTGCTTGCCCGCGAGGTCTATACGCGCGTCTGCGAGAAGGTCGGCGCCCATAAGGTTGCGCTCATCACCGGCGAGGAAAAGATCCAGCCGGCGGGCGCGAAATACTCGGTCTGCACGGTGGAAGCGATGCCGCGCGAGACCGACGCCGCCTTCGTTGCCATCGACGAGGTCCAACTCGCTGGCGATCTCGAACGCGGCCACATCTTCACCGATCGCATCCTGCATCTGCGCGGCCGCCAGGAGACGCTGCTGCTGGGTGCGGCCACCATGCACGGCATTCTGCAGCGCCTGCTGCGGGGCGTGTCGGTGGTGACCCGGCCACGGCTGTCGCATCTTGCCTATGCCGGCTCGAAGAAGCTGACCCGCCTGCCGCGGCGCACCGCGATCGTCGCCTTCTCGGCCGACGAGGTCTATGCCATCGCCGAGCTGATCCGCCGCCAGCAGGGCGGTGCCGCCGTCGTGCTCGGCGCGCTCAGCCCGCGCACCCGCAACGCCCAGGTGGCGCTGTTCCAGTCGGGCGATGTCGACTACCTCGTCGCCACCGACGCCATCGGCATGGGCCTCAACCTCGACCTCGACCACGTCGCTTTCGCCCAGAATCGCAAATTCGACGGCTACCAGTACCGCAACCTGACCGCGGCCGAGCTCGGCCAGATTGCCGGCCGTGCCGGCCGGCATCTGCGCGACGGCACCTTCGGCGTCACCGGCCAGGTCGATCCGCTGGATGAGGAATTGGTCAAGAAGATCGAGGCGCATGATTTCGATCCGGTGAAAGTGCTGCAGTGGCGTACCGCGCATTTCGATTTCGCCAACCTCGATGCGCTGAAGCGCTCGATCGAGACCAACGCCCCGGTCGAAGGCCTGACGCGCGCACTGCCGGCCGTGGACGCGCAGGCGCTCGAGCATCTGTCGCGCGACGAGGACATCCGGGCACTCACCACCGACGCCAGGCGGGTGGCGCTGCTGTGGGAAGCCTGCGCGCTGCCCGACTACAGGAAGATCGCGCCGGCCCAGCACGCCGACTTGATCGCCTCCATCTACATGGACCTTGCCAGGCACGGCCATGTCGACGAGAACTACATGGCCGAGCAGGTGCGCCGGGCCGACACCACTGAAGGCGATATCGACACGCTATCGCACAGGATTGCCCAGATCCGCACATGGACCTTCGTTTCCAACCGGCCCGGCTGGCTGGCCGATCGGGCACACTGGCAGGAAAAGACGCGCGAAATCGAAGACAGACTGTCGGATGCGCTGCATGAGCGGTTGACGAAACGTTTTGTAGACCGCAGGACTTCCGTCCTCATGCGGCGCCTTAGAGAAAACACGATGCCTGAAGCCGAAATCAGCCCAACCGGAACCGTCCTCGTCGAAGGCCATCACGTCGGCGAGTTGCAGGGTTTCCGCTTCACCGCCGACCAGAGCGCCGGCGGCGAGGACGCCAAGGCGGTGCGGGCGGCGGCGCAGAAGGCGCTTGCCGCCGAGTTCGAGGCGCGTGCCGAACGCTTCGGCGCCTCGGCCAATGGCGACATCGCGCTGGGTTCGGATGGCACGCTGCGCTGGATCGGCGCGCCGATCGGCACGCTGGTCGCTGGCGAAGACGCTTTGAAGCCGCGTCTCGTTCTGCTCGCCGACGAGCAACTCACCGGCCCGGCCCGCGACAAGGTTGCGGCGCGCGCCGAGCGCTTCGTCAATTTCCAGATCGAATCCCTGCTGAAGCCGCTGGTCGATCTCAAGAATGCCGAGCAGATCACCGGCATCGGCCGCGGCATCGCTTTCCAGCTCGTCGAGCATTTCGGCCTCATCAACCGTCGCGACATCGCCGACGAGATGAAGTCGCTCGACCAGGAGGGCCGCGCGGCGCTTCGCCGTCTCGGCGTGCGCTTCGGCGCCTACCATGTCTTCGTGCCGGCGCTGATCAAGCCGGCGCCGGCCGGGTTGATAACGATGCTGTGGGCGCTGAGAAACGACGGCAAGGACAAGCCCGGCTTCGGCGATGTCGTTCACGCACTGGCCTCCGGCCGCACCTCGGTGGTCATCGATCCAACCTTCGACAAGACCTTCTACAAGCTGGCGGGCTACCGCAATCTTGGCCGGCGTGCTGTACGCGTCGATATTCTCGAACGGCTGGCCGACCTGATCCGGCCGGCGACCAACTGGAAGCCGGGCCTCGGACCTCGCCCCGACGGCGCCTATGACGGTCAGTCCTTCATGGTGACGCCGCCGATGATGTCGATCCTCGGCGCCACCGCCGACGACATGGAAGAAATCCTGAAGGGGCTCGGCTATCGCGCCGATGCCAAGCCGGCGGCCGAGGTCAAGGCGCGGCTCGAAGCACAGGACAATGCCGCGCGTGAAGCGGCCGCTGCAAAGCAGGCGGCGGAAGAGGCAACGCGAGCCGAGCAGGCGAGGATGGCGGAAGCAGCTGCCGCGGCAGAGCCGCCGGCGGAGGTTTCGGCGGAGGCTTCGGAGCCTGTGTCGGATGCGGCTCCTGTTGCGGAGGCGGCCGAAGCCGTGACCGAAGCGGCGGCAGAGCCTGTCGCGGAAGACCAGCCGGAAGCTCCAGCCCCTGAAGCTGCGGCAGAAGTCACGCAAGAGACCCAGCCCGCCGCCGAGGCGACTGCTGAAGCGCCTGCGGAACCAGCGGCTGAGCCAAGGACGGAACTTGGGGCGGAAACTGAGGCTACGGCACCGGCAGAGCCGCCGGTTTCCGACACTATGGAAGCATCGCCGGCCGAACCTGCAGCAACGGCGGAAGCCGTCGCCGGCGAAGCTGCCCCAGAAGCCGAGGAGCCAAAACCTGTGCTGTTGTGGCGGCAGGGTCGTTTCGACCAGCGCCCGCGTCATCGCCAGCATGACAACCGCCCCCGGGACAATCATCGGGACAGTCGCCCGCGCAATGGTCAAGCTGCGCCGGACGGCCGCAGCGATGCGCCGGTAGATGCCGGCGGGCAACCGACGCCGGGCGACCGGCCCGCCCGTCAAGGGCGCCACGATCAGCGCGACGGCGCCGGCAAGCCACGCTTCGACCGCAGCAAGTTCAAGCCCAAGCCGCAAGGCGAGGCGGCAGAGCAGCGCGCCGGCAAGCCGCAAGGCGAACGCCTCGACCGGCGCGAAAACCGGCCCGACTGGAAGGCTGGACGGCAGGACGGCAAAGGCGGCGCCCAAGGCGCAAAGCCCGCCTTCCAGCCAAAGCCGCGTGAGGAACGCCCGGTCCGCTTCGATCCGGACTCGCCCTTCGCCAAGCTCGCCGCGTTGCGCGACCAGCTGAAGAAGTAAGCTGTTCGTCCGATGGTCACTGATGCCCGCCAGCGCATCGACAAGTGGCTGTTCTTCTCGCGCGCGGTAAAATCACGCACGCTGGCAGCCAAGCTGGTCGTCACCGGACGCGTCCGCATCAATCGCGACAAAGCAGCGCAGGCATCCGATACGGTCCGGCCGGGTGACGTTTTGACCATCACGCTCGAGCGGCGGATCTTCGTCTGGAAAGTCCTTGGCACCGGCGCACGGCGCGGCCCGGCCGAAGAAGCCCGCCTGCTTTACGAGGACATGTCGCCGCCCCCCGCGCCCAAGGGCGAGGCGCTTCCGGATGCGGTGCCGCCGTTGCGCGAGGCCGGCAGCGGTCGCCCGACGAAGAAGGAACGCCGCCAGACCGACCACCTGCTCGGCGACGATTGAGCAAGGTCGAACTTCCGCTTTGCCGGGCCTCTGGAATTCCATTCCGGAAACCCCGGCACCGCTGGCAAGGGCTGCCCTTGCCAGCGGCGGACAAAGGCGTTACCTCACCAAAAAAGCCCAACAAAATGGGACGTCCCGGAGCCGACCAATGACCTATGTCGTGACCGACAATTGCATAAAATGCAAATACATGGACTGCATCGAGGTCTGTCCGGTCGACTGTTTCTACGAAGGTGAGAACATGCTCGTCATCCACCCGGACGAGTGCATCGACTGCGGCGTCTGCGAACCGGAATGCCCGGCCGACGCGATCAAGCCCGACACCGAGTCGGGCCTCGACAAATGGCTGCAGATCAACACCGAATATGCCGATAAATGGCCCAACATCACCGCCAAGAAGGAGCCCCCGGCCGACGCCAAATCCTTCGACGGGGAAGCTGGCAAATTCGAGAAATATTTCTCCCCGGAGCCCGGCGAAGGCGATTAACGAGAGCGCTGATTGCGGCAGCCTGACGCGGCGTAACAGACGTGATACATTAACTGCCTTGACAGGCGGCGATGGCGCATGGCCTTCGCGCGTGCAGCAAAACCTTGATTCTTCCGACTTTTTGTGTTATATCAGCCCAACATGCCGGTGACACAACGTCGATTTATGGCGCAAACGCCCCAAATCACTGAAAGGTGAATTTCTCAATCCGGACCAGAGCGATCTGGGGCAGGCGGTCGCAATGTTGCGATTTGCCGGTCCTGGCCTTCCGGTGAGTTCATCGTTGTGTGGCTAAGGACCGGTCACCCCGGTCGCACGAGTTCGGGCCGGCACGATGCCGGTACCACAACAAGGAGTTCAGGGCGTAATGGCAACGATCACCCCGCAGAAGAAGTCCACCGCAGCGCGCCACGGTTTCAAGACCGGCGAGTACATCGTCTATCCGGCGCATGGTGTCGGCCAGATCGTCTCGATCGATGAGCAGGAAGTCGCGGGCCACAAGCTGGAACTGTTCGTCATCGACTTCCAGAAGGACAAGATGCGCCTGAAGGTGCCAGTCGCCAAGGCGACCTCGATCGGCATGCGCAAGCTGTCGGAAGAGGATTATGTCGAGCGCGCGCTGAAGGTCGTGCAGGGCCGGGCCCGCGTCAAGCGCACCATGTGGTCGCGCCGCGCCCAGGAATATGATGCCAAGATCAACTCCGGCGATCTGATCTCGATCTCGGAAGTGGTGCGCGACCTCTATCGCGCTGACAACCAGCCGGAGCAGTCCTATTCCGAGCGCCAGCTCTACGAGGCGGCCCTCGACCGCATGGCCCGCGAGATCGCGGCCGTCAACCGCATGTCGGAGACCGAAGCGGTGCGCCTTATCGAGGTGAACCTCAACAAGGGCCCGAAGCGCGGCGCCAAGGCCGACAACGAGGAAGCCGAGCAGGAAGAGGCCGCCTGAGCCTTTTCGCCTTCGAATTCAGAAAAGCCCGGCCTCGCGCCGGGTTTTTATTTTTGGGATCGGCGAATGCATATCTAACCTTCGACACCGCCCTCCCTTTCCGCCTCCTGCTTCAGCGTGGCGATGAACCGCTTGGTCCGCTGGCGCTCCGGGTTGCTGAACAGCACCGCGGCCGGCCCTTGTTCGACGATGTTGCCGGCATCGAGGAACACCACTTCCCGCGCGATCTTGGAGGCGAGCCTCAGATCATGCGTCGCCATCACCATGGTCGTGCCCTCGCTGGCGAGCCTGCCGAGCACGTCGACCACCTCTTGCGCCAGTTCCGGATCGAGTGCAGAGGTCGGCTCGTCGCAGAGCAGCACTTTCGGCGACGGCGCCAGCGCCCGGGCAATCGCCACGCGCTGCTGCTGGCCGCCTGACAGCGTCGCCGGCCAGGCGTCGGCCTTGTGCGCCATGCCGACCTTTTCGAGCAGAGCCAACGCCCGCTCACGCGCCTGCTCCTTGGGCCATTTCAGCACCGTCACCAGCCCCTCCATGATGTTCTCGATCGCGGTGCGATGCGGAAACAGCTGGAAATTCTGGAACACCATGCCGGTCTGCAGCCGCAGCCGCCGGATATCCCTGGTCGAGACCCTGCCGCCGGGGTGGAATTCGAGTGCATCGTCGCCGATCCGCACCGTGCCTGAAGTCGGCAGTTCGAGCAGGTTGATGCAGCGCAAAAGCGTGCTTTTCCCCCCTCCCGATGGCCCGACAAGCGCGGTGACGCTGCCTTCCTCGATAGTGACGGTCACACCCTTCAGCACCAAATTGTCGCCGAAGCGCTTTTCGATGTTGGTCAGGCCGATCACGAGCGCGCCTCCAGGAAGCCGCCATAGCGGTTGAGCCGCGTTTCCAATCGGGCTTGCAAGGCCGACAGCACGGAGCTCATGACCAGGTAGAGAGCCGCTGCCTCGACATAGAGGATAAGCGGCTCATAGGTGGTGGCGACGATACGCTGCGCCGCCTGGAACATCTCCGGCACGGTAATGGCGGCGGCGAGCGATGTGTCCTTTACCAGCGAGATGAAGGTGTTGGACAGCGGCGGCACGGCGACGCGCCCCGCCTGTGGAAGAATGGTGCGCCGCATTGCCTGGGCCCATGTCATGCCGACCGAATAGGCCGCTTCCCACTGGCCCTTCGGCACCGAACCGATGACGGCGCGGATGATTTCCGACGAATAGGCGCCGATGTTCAAGGTAAAGCCGATCAGTGCTGCCGGAAAAGCGTCGAGCAGGATGCCGACCGATGGCAGGCCGTAGAAGATAAGGAACAGTTGCACGAGAAGCGGCGTGCCGCGGAAGATCCAGACGTAGAACCGGACCACCGCGACCAGCGGTTTGGGACCGAACAGCCGGACAAGCGCCACGACCAGGCCGAGGACAAGACCGAATGCAAACGACAGCAGCGTCAACGGCACGGTGAAGATCAGTGCAGCCCACAGCAGCGTAGGCAGGGATTCCAGCATCAATTGCAGCCAGTGCGGCACGAAGCCTCCTCCTTGCCAGATTGCCGTCGCTCATATCACGCGAAAGCGGCGAGCCGTCAAAGACAGCTCGCCGCGACATGAACGACGCGGGCCGGCATTCGGCCCACGCGAGAAAAGCCGCTTACTTCGAAACGTCCTGGCCGAAATAGGTATCGGCGATTTTCTGGTAGGTGCCGTCGGCCTTGATGTCGGCCAGCGCCTTATTGATGGCGGCCACCAGTTCCGGATCGCCCTTGCGCACGATGACGCCGGAATAGTCGGCGTTTTCTTCCTGCGCGGCAATCTTCACATTGGCGTCGGGCTTGTGCTTCTTGAAGTCGAGGAAGGACAGGCTGTCGTTGATGGTGGCGTCGGCGCGGCCGGTGAGAAGAAGCTGGATCGACTGGTCGAAGCCGTCGGTGCCGACGAGCTCGGCGCCATTGGTTTCAGCCAGCTTGCCGAAATTCGAGGTCAGTGACTGCGCCGCCTTCTTGCCCTTGAGATCGGCGAAACCCTTGATGTCGGTGTTGTCGCCGCGCACGATCAGCACCGCCTTGGAGGCGATGTAAGGATCGGAGAAATCATATTTGGCCTTGCGCGCCTCGGTGATGCCGACCTCGTTGATGACGGCATCGTAGCGGTTGGCGTCGAGACCGGCGATCAGCCCGTCCCATTTGCCTTCGAGGAACTGGGCTTTGACGCCGAGGCGCTCGGCGATGGCCCGGGCGATCTCGACGTCGAAGCCGACCAGCGCGCCGGAAGCATCATGATAGGTGAAGGGCGCATAGGTTCCTTCCGTGCCGACCTTGAAGACGCCGGACTGCTTGATCTGGTCGAGATTGGCGCCGGCATGACCGGCGGCGATTGCCAGAACCTGCAGCGTTCCGGCGATAATGAGCGATTTGAGCCATTTCATTTTTCTGTGATCCCGTCCTTGGCCGATGTCCGGCGTCGTTGCGAGTGCCGGAAAATGACAGATGCGCGATACCAAAATAAGAAACTAAATTTCAAAAATCTCGCGCCCTTGAAATCCCATTCTCAACCAACACCTCCCGGCGCCACCCGGCTGAGTCAAGGCCGATGGCGAATCGCCTGGAACAGCGCAATCGGCATGACAGTCCGGGGGAACATTCCCCCGCATCGCACGTTCTTGGCTGTTGTAGGGCGCGGCGCCGCCATTTCAACCATCGGCGCCAACTCACGATTCAGCGATCGCACCGCAACGCCTGAAGCAGGAGCGCGGCATGATGCAAGACAGTGCAGGACGGACCATGGTTCGCGCGGCGATGAAAGCCCCTTACCTGGAGCGCGACGAAGAGCATCTCCTGGCGCTGCGCTGGAAGGAGAACAATGACCAGCACGCGCTGCACCGCATCACCGTCGCCCATATGCGGCTGGTTATTTCCATGGCGTCGCGGTTCCGCCACTACGGCCTTCCCCTGGGCGACCTGATCCAGGAAGGCCATGTCGGGCTGCTGGAGGCCGCGGCCCGTTTCGAGCCCGAGCGCGAGGTGCGGTTCTCGACCTATGCGACATGGTGGATCCGCGCCTCGATGCAGGATTATATCCTGCGCAACTGGTCGATCGTGCGCGGCGGCACCAGCTCCGCGCAAAAGGCGCTGTTCTTCAACCTGCGGCGCCTGCGCGCCCGCCTGGCAAACGGCGCCGAGCAGACGTCGAATGCCACGCTTTACCGCGAAGTGTCGGCGGCTCTCGGCGTTTCCGAGGCCGATGTGGCGATGATGGATTCCCGCCTTTCGGCACCCGACAGCTCGCTCAACACGCCGCTTGCCGACGATGCGGGCGCAACCGAGCGGATGGAGTTCCTGGTTTCGGATGACCCGCTGCCCGACGAGGTCGTCGGCGACACGATCGATGTCGAACGCCGCTCTGTCTGGCTGAAGACGGCGCTCGGCGCGCTCAATGCGCGAGAACTCAGGATTATCGAGGAGCGCCGGCTGAGCGACGAGGGCGCGACGCTCGAAGCGCTCGGCGAGACGCTCGGCATCTCCAAGGAACGTGTCCGGCAGATCGAGGCGCGCGCCATGGAAAAGCTCAAGGCAGCTCTGGTGAAGCAGAACCCGGAATTTCTCGCAGCCTAACGTGCCACGTCCTGGCTGATTATTTCTTGCCCGCTGCCCGGTTGATGCTGTTTGACATATGTCAGGCCTACCGCCAGTGAAATCGAAAGCAGGCAGCAGACCACCACAAAGAACCTTGGAAACCTGCTGCGCTCCGCTTTAGCGACCAGCGTTTTCATCATGAAATTGAAGAAAGTGTACAAAACCGCCTCGTTGCATGGCGCGCAGCTTGCCACGGTATTCAGGCTCTGGCCCTTACACAAGCAGCGTCGCGATTACTTGTCGGTGACGATCTTGACCTTGTCGCCGGCCGAAACGGCAGCGCCCGGCGACAGCGCGTTGAGCACCCTGAACAAATCCAGCTTGCGGTCGACGCCGACCATCTGTGCGGCCAGGGAGCCCATTGTCTGGCCGGGCTGCACCGTGACGATGCGGATACGCAGCGGCTTCAACGCCGCCTTCTCGGCAGCACTCAGGATGCGGAACGAGCCGCTGACCGAGCGCGCCACCGTGCTCAGCGAGGTGCTGGCCGAAGGCGCCGCGGTCAGCAAGCGGTAGACCTGACCGCCGGCGCGGATCACCGCAATATCGAATTGCCAGCCATCGGCGCCAGCATGCGCGGTTGCCGCTTCGTTGCCGTTGATCGTCTCCTGGCGCACGCTGCTGGCGTCGAGGCCGGCAACCCAGCCGCTGCGGATGTAGTCGGTCAGCGAGCGGCCCTTGTCGATCGAAACGCCGTCGAAGCGGATGGCGATGTCGCCCGGGCCTGTCGCCGTCACCGCCGCTGCCGAATTGTCGATGATGAAGCCATTGGGCACCGAGAACGACACGCCGAGGCCAGGATGCAGGAAAGTTTCGCCGCGCACATAGCCTTCCTCCGGTGTGTCGCCGTAAAGCAGCCCGTCTACGCCGGAAAGGAATGAATCGCGGTCGCGCGACCCGACACCGGGCGCGCCGAATTGGCGGGCGTGGCGCTGCGCGAGGTCGATACGTTGCGGCGTGTTGGGGTGCGTCGCCAGGAAGTCGAGGCTGGCGTCGGTGGCGCCGCTGATCGAGCGGAAATCGGTATAGGCCGACATCGACTGCAGGAAGCGGCCGGCGGCGTAGGGATCGAAACCGGCTTCGCCGATCGATTTGATGCCGATGGCGTCGGCCTCCAGCTCCTGATTGCGCGAGAACTGGGCCAGCCTCAGCTTGCCGCGGATCAGCGCCGCCTTGGCCGTCGGGTTGTCGCCGAGCACATCCGAAACGACCTTGGTCGCCAACCCCTCTTCGGCTTCCAGCTGCTGGCGCTGCAGGCCGTGATTGGCCGTAACGTGGCCCATCTCATGCGCAATGACGGCGGCAAGCTCGGCTGAATCGTTGGCCAAGGCCAGCAGGCCCCGGGTGATGTAGAGATAGCCGCCCGGCAGCGCGAAGGCATTGACGTTGGGCGAGTTGAGGATGGTGATGCGGTAGGTCTGGGTCGGGTTGGCCGACACTACGGTCAGTCTGCCGACGATCTTGGCCACCATGCGCTCGAGCTTGGGGTCGGAATATTCTCCGCCATAGGTGGCGAGGATGCGCGGGTGCTGCGCCTTCGCCAGTTGGGCGAGCTTGCCGTTGGCGGCGACATTGTCGACCGTGATCGGCTTGTCTGAGGGCTGAAAGCCTGATTCCTGCACGTCGGGAGGCGTGAACATCTGGCAGCTTGCCAGCGCCACGGCAAGACCGGCCAGCGCCAGAAAGCGCGCCAGCGGTTTCACCCTCCGATTGTCGATGCCGGTCGGCAGATCGGCTTCCTTTCAAGTCCTGGCACGTGACCGCGAAAATCGGGCGCGATTTCCGGAAAGCATCACGCGCAAAATCAAGTGCTACGGCGTCCTTCGTGCGTCCGACAGATACGAGGCAGCAAGGGCAAATCACGGTCTAAGCCGGACCAACTCCTGGCGGACCTAGCCACACTACCTCGACCATGGCAAGCAAGCGCCGCTTCGCCTTCCGCCGGTTTGACCATAAATTATGTCCGCTTCCGGGCAACATCTCGTGATCCAGCCGCAAACGGACCCGAGCCGATATAGCGTCGGAATGCCTCCGGTCCAGCCCCGACGAAAAAATCGGCCGCAGTGCCCGTCGCGGCAACCGTGCCACCATCCAGGAAAACCATGTTTTGCCCGATACGGCGCGCATCGTCCGGCTGGTGCGTGACGAATAGCACCGTCATGCGCTGCTCCGAATGGACGTCGGCGACCAGGTCGAGCATGTCGTCGCGCAGTGCCGGTCCGAGCGAAGCGAACGGCTCGTCGAGCAACAACACCGGCCGGTCGCGCACCAGGACCCGAGCGAGCGCGACGCGCTGCCGCTCACCGCCGGAGAGTTCGCGCGGCAGCCGGCTTTCCTTGCCGGCAAGGCCGACGCGCTTCAGCGCTGCGGCGATTGCGGCGCGGTCAGCCTCGCTCAGCATGAGCGAAGGCGAGCGGCCGAGCCCGACATTCTGCTCGAGGGACAGATGGGCAAACAGGTTGTTTTCCTGGAACACCATCGATACCGGCCGCGCTGATGGCGGCGCAGTGCTGACGTCGGCGCCGCCGATGAGCACGCGGCCTGACCGCGGCGCTTCGAAACCGGCCACCAGATTGAGCAGCGTCGACTTTCCCGAACCGCTCGGCCCCATGATGGCGGTGATTTCCGACGCCGGGAAATCGACATCGAATATAAGCGGCGTTTCACCATAGCTGAACGAGACATTATCGAGCCGCACGGCCGCGCCTTTTTCGACCGAAATCGACCGTTCCGGGCTGATCGGCATCATGATTTCTCCCTCCTTCCCAGCCAGTCCGCGGTCAGCACAAGCGCCAGGCAGACAAGGCCGAGCAGCAGCGCCAGGCCGGCCGCATCCTCGGTGCGGTAGCTGCCCATGCGCGCCAGCAACAGATAGGGCAATGTCTGCACGGAATCGCTGCCGAACAGCGCAATGACGCCGAGATCACCGAGCGACAGCGCCATGGCGAAGGCGAAGCCGGTGGCGAGCGGCCGCCGCAGCGACGGCCAGTCGACCAGACGCAACCGGTTCCAGCCCGAGATGCCAAGCTGTGCACAGAGCCGTTCGTGGCGTTCGCTCGCCGCGTCATAGGCGGGGCGGATGGCGCGGATGGCGAACGGCATCGCCATCACCGCATTGACCACAACCACCATGACAGGGGCGATCGCAAAGACATCGCTGACGCTGCGCAGGAGCAGGAACCAGCCGGCACCGATGACGATGGGCGGCACCACCAGGACGAACCCCGCACCGGTGTCGGCCAGGTGTTCGAGCAGCGTCAGCCTGCCGGTCCGCCGGGTGAGCGCCAGCGCCCGGCGCGCCATAACCAGCGACAGCGACAACGCCAAGGAGAGCAGCGCCGATAGGAGGGAGAGCACGGCACTGGTCGCCGTCGCTTGCCGCACCGCGCTCTCGCCGGCCAGGCGGCCGAGATCGGCGCCAAGCCCGGCCGACAGCGTAGCCGCCATCGGTCCGGCGACAAACAGCAGTGCCAGCCCGATCACCAGTGCGTTCAGCACGGTCTCGGCCGCACCGGCTGAAAAATACCGGCGCGGGGCTACCGGCAGATTGGCGTCGCCGGTCATATTGGCGCCAAGCCGCGTTAGTGCCAGCACGACGACGAAGGTCAGGGCAATCTGCAACAAGGTCAGCGTCACCGCCCGCGCCGGGTCGAAGTCGAAACGCAGCGCCTGGTATATGGCAACCTCCAGCGTCGTCGCGCGCGGCCCGCCGCCGAGCGTAAGCACGATGGTGAAGGAGGTGATGCACAGCATGAAAACGAGCCCGGCAACGCCCGGCAGGGCCGCACGCAACGCCGGCCATTCGATCAGCCGGAAGGCCGGCGCAGCACCCATGCCAAGCTGGCTCGCCAGCCGCCATTGGTTAGCCGGCACCGTCTGCAACGCTTCCAGGAACAGTCGCGTTGCCAGCGGCAGGTTGAAAAAGACGTGGGCGACGAGAATACCCGATAGGCCATAGATGCCGGGCCAGTTCTGGCCGCCAATCGCACCGAGCAAGCCGGCGAAATACCCGGCGCGGCCATAGAGTGCCAAGACACCGAGTGCGGCAACAATGGCCGGCAGCGCCAGCGGCACGGCGAAAAGCTGCAGGACAAAGCCTCGCCCGAAAAACTGTGGATGCCGCGACAGCGCGCGCGCGACGAACAGCGCCGGTGCGACGGAGAGCAGGGTCGACAACAGAGCCTGCCAGAGCGTGAAGCGGGCAACACGGAGGAGATAGGAATCAAAGGCGGAGGCGGCGCCCGACAGGTCGCGCATGGCTTCGACGACGAGCCCGGCGAATGCCCCGCCGATCAGCAGCGCGATGGCGGCGAGCGCGACGATACCGGCAGCGACGCGGGTATCCGATGATGGCGCGCGTTGCACGCTAGACCACCAGATTCGAGATTCTTAGCGAGGATTGCGTTCCTTCGCGCGCCCCTCTGTCCTGCCGGACATCTCCCCCACATGGGGAGAGATTGGCAGGTTCAGCGCTCCGCTCATTCCGGCAATGTCGGAGATTGGCGAAAGCCGGCATGACGGCCAATCTCCCTCCTTGTAGGGGAGATGTCCGGCAGGACAGAGGGGGGCGCCGTAGGGCGATCATCTTTCAATCCGAGCTACTTGCTCATCACCGCCAGCCACTCGTCGACCCAGGCCTTGCGATTTGCGGCGACCTCTTCCGAGCTGAACAGCAAGGTTTTGGTCGGTTTGACGAGCTTGTCGAACGCCGGATTGAGCGGCTTGTCGGTCTTGCCGGCCGGGAACATCCAGTTGGTTTCGGGAATGAGATCCTGGAATTTCGGCCCGGTCATGAAGGCGATGAACTTTTCCGCCAGCGGGTTCTTCGCGCCCTTGGTGGTGATCCCAGCGACCTCGATCTGCAGATATTCGCCTTCCTCGAAGGACGCCGCCTGGTAGCGCGAGGTGTTTTCGGCAACCATGTGGTAGGCTGGCGAAGTGGTATAGGACAGCACCATCGGCGCCTCACCCTTGGTGAACAGGCCGTAGGCCTCGCTCCAGCCCGGCGTCACCGTCAGCACCTTTGCCTTGAGTTTGGCCCAGGCTTCCGGAGCCTTGTCGCCATAGACCGACTTGACCCACAACAGCAGGCCAAGGCCCGGCGTCGAGGTGCGCGGATCCTGGATGACGATCTTGTCGCCGGCATCGCCCTCGACCAATTCCCTGAGGCTCTTCGGCGGGCTCTTCAGTTTTTCGCTATCGTAGACGATAGCGAAATAGCCATAGTCGAACGGCACGAAGATATCGTCGCTCCAGCCACCCGGCACACTGACGTCCGTCACGGCGCCATGCGGCGAAAACAGGCCGGTTGCCTTGGCGTCCGCCGTCAAATTGGTATCGAGGCCAAGCACGATATCGGCCTTGGTCGCGGCCCCTTCCAGCTTCACACGGTTGAGCAGTGCCACGCCGTCGGCGACCGAGACGAATTCGACGACGCAGGTGCACTCGGCCTCGAAGGCCTTCTTCACCGCCGGTCCCGGACCCCAATCGGCGGTGAAGCTTTCATAGGTATAGACGGTCAGCTTATCCTGTGCCGATGCCTGCCCCGGTAGGGCAAGCACGGATGCCGCAAGCAGGATAATCGAGGCAAGAGAGTGGAAAAAACTGCGCATCGGCGCCTCCTTCGTTCGCGTTGAAAGGAATTGAGGCGTCGGGCTGTCCGAAACGTCTAATCCCTCCGCCGGTACAAACCGGATCAGGTTCAGCGGGTTGGCAGTCTTGCCTCTCAGCCGGTCCGCGAAGATCGCGTCCGGCACCCCGTTAGAGCGTTTCGACACATAGGCCCGGCCGAAGTGCTGCGCAAGCGGAAGTTTGCCGGGCATCCAAAGCGCGGCGTCCTGTTTCATCTGCCGTTTCATCTTCCGTTTCCGGGGCAGGGCTGGTAAGGGCCACGAGATATGAGCACATTCACCATCCTGCTTGGCGGCGATCTCATCCGCACGCCGCTGCTCGACCGCCAGGTCGAAGGCTCCCGCGTCATCGCTGCCGATGCCGGTATCGGCCATGCCCTTATGCTGGGCCTGATGCCGGAACTCTGGGTCGGCGATTTCGATTCCGTGCCTGCCGATTTGCCGGAGGATCTGGCCGCCGTGCCACGGCAGGTGTTTCCCGCCGAAAAGGACAAGACCGACGGTGAACTCGCTATCGCCGCCGCGCTCGAACGCGGTGCGACCAGCCTTGTGCTCGCAGGCGCCTTCGGCGGCAAACGCACCGACCACATCTTCCTGCATTTGGCGCTCAGCGTCCGGCTGGCGGAAGGCGGAACGGAAGTGCTTTTGACCAGCGGCGCACAGGAAGGCATTCCTTTGCTGCCTGGAAAGACTGGCTTCGATTATGTCGACGGTACGCTGTTTTCGGTGCTCGGCTTTTCGGATCTCGCCGGCCTGACAGTCACCGGCGCCAAATGGCCGCTCGCCCATGTCGAGGTTGCCTTCGGCTCGTCGCTGACCATTTCCAACGAGGTCAAGGGCCGGCTGGAAATCGCGCTGGCCAGCGGCCGCGCGCTGCTGCTCGCGCATCCTTTTCCCCTACCTGAAAGCTGACATGGCGCCGCCGCTTCTCAATCTCGACGGGATAAAGCTGACCTTTGGCGGCGCGCCGCTGCTCGACGGTGCCGCCCTGACGGCGTCAGCTGGCGACAAGATCGCCCTGGTCGGGCGCAACGGCTCTGGCAAGTCGACGCTCCTCAAGATCGCTGCCGGGCTGATCGAACCGCAGGACGGCGAAGTCTTCCGCCAGCCTTCGGCGACGGTGCGCTATTTGCCGCAAATGCCCGACATGGACGGTTTTGCGACCGTTCGCGCCTATGTCGAGGCGGGGCTCGGGCCCGCCGATGATCCCTACCGCGCCACCTATCTGATAGAGCATCTCGGCCTGACCGGCGAGGAACGGCCGAACGACCTCTCCGGGGGCGAGGCGCGGCGCGCGGCACTCGCCCGCGTCATGGCGCCCGAGCCCGACATTCTTCTCCTCGATGAACCGACCAATCATCTTGACCTTTCGGTTATCGAATGGCTGGAGGAGGAGCTTGCCCGCACCTCCTCGGCCCTGGTCGTCATCTCGCATGACCGCCGTTTTCTCGAACGCGTGTCACGCGCCACAATTTGGCTCGACCGCGGCCAGACCCGCCGTCTCGATAAGGGCTTTGCCTATTTCGAGGAATGGCGCGACACGGTGTTGGAGGAGGAAGAGCGCGAGCAGCACAAGCTCGGCCGCCAGATCGTGCGCGAGGAGCACTGGCTGCGCTATGGCGTGACGGCAAGGCGCAAGCGCAACATGCGCCGGCTCGGTGAGTTGCAGACCATGCGCCAGCGCTTTCGCGGTCATCGTGGCGACGAGGGTGCGGCGACGATGACAGCCAGCGACGCCGCCGAATCCGGCAAGCTGGTGATTGAGGCCAAGAACATCGAGAAGAGCTTTGGCGATCTGACCCTGGTCAAGGGATTCTCGACACGCATCCAGCGCGGCGATCGCGTCGGTCTGGTCGGGCCGAACGGCGCCGGCAAGACGACGCTATTGAAGATGCTGACCGGCGAATTGAAGCCGGACGCAGGCACGGTGCGGCTCGGCACCAACCTGGAGATCGCCACGCTCGACCAGAAGCGCGAGGCCGTCGATCCGCAGGAGACACTGGCGCAGTATCTCACCGACGGACGCGGCGAGAACCTTGTCATCAATGGCGAGCAGCGCCACGTCGTGTCCTACATGAAGGACTTCCTGTTCAAGCCGGAACAGGCGCGCACGCCGGTGCGCGAGCTTTCGGGCGGCGAGCGGGCACGGCTGATCCTCGCCCGCGTTTTGGCGCGGCCGGCAAACCTGCTTGTGCTCGACGAGCCGACCAACGATCTCGACATGGAGACGCTGGAGCTGCTGCAGGAACTGGTCGCCGGCTTTGCCGGCACGGTGATCCTGGTCAGCCACGATCGCGATTTCCTCGACCGCACGGTGACCAGCATCATCGCGCCGGATGGCGACGGCCGCTGGATCGAATATGCCGGCGGCTATTCCGATATGCTGGCGCAGCGCGGCGGCACCAGGCTGGACGACCGCAAGGCGCGGCCGAAGGCAGAGACCGGCGAGGCGACGGCGGCAAGCAGGAGCGAAGCGGCCGCTAGCAGGGGCCTGGCCAAGAAACTGTCGTTCAAGCAGAAATTCGCGCTGGAAACCTTACCCAAGAAGATCGAGGCGGTGTCGGCCTCGATCTCGCGGCTGGAGAACAACATCGCCGATCCGGCCTATTATGAGCGCGACCCGGCGTCGTTCCAGAAGACGATTGCCGCGCTCGACAAGGAGCGCGCCACGCTGGAAGCGCTCGAAGAGGAATGGCTGGAACTCGAGATGCTGCGCGAAGAGATGGAGGGGTGAGAGGTTGAATGCACGCTCATATGCGCCTACATTATGCGCATAAATGGGAGCGGCTCCATGCCTCGATCGAATCCAAAAACCCAAAGAAAGTCGGTTAATACATCGATCGACTCCGGATTGATCGAGGACGCCAAGGCGTTGGGCATCAATATATCCCGCGCTGCAGAAGAGGGTATCGCCAAGGCGATTTCGGCCGAAAAAACCCGGCGATGGCAGGAGGAAAACAAGGAAGCGATCGAGAGTTCCAATGACTATGTCAGGCGCAACGGCTTGCCTCTGGCCAAGCACCGGCTGTTTTGATGGCGCGTTATGATTTCTACCAGACTGCCGAAGGCGACGGTTATCTTCTCGATCTCCAGTCCGACCTTCTGGGACGGCTCGACACCAAGGTAGTCGTCCCGCTGATGCCAGCCAATAAGGCTCCAGTGCCGGGCCGCCGGCTAAATCCTATCTTCACCATCAACGGTAAGGACCATGTCATGGTCACTCAATTCATGTCAGCCTTGATGACATCTGAATTGCCCATTGCCGAAGGAAATCTTTCTCGCCATCACGACGACATCGTGAGCGCAATCGACATGTTGTTCCAAGGCTTCTGAGCCAAAGAGGGGTTGGGCTGGTGAGCCGGCCTCAACCCGCCGTCTTGGTTTGCCAGGCCTTCAGCGCCTCGTCGAACACCTTCTCGCCCGGAATGCCCTTTTCCATCGTGAGCAGCGCCCGCCGCCCGGTCTTGTAGACGACCGGCACGTCGATCCAGTCCTGGCCCCTGAGCAAGGTCAGATTGGCGTCTTCATCTGCCTTGGTATCGTTGAGCGCAACCAGGAAGAAACCGTCGGCGATCTTGGCCGGGATGCCGATCAGCGGGCTGCCGGCATCCTGCTCGGAGCCCTTCATGGCGACACGCAGGATGTTGTCGACGCCGCCGCCCTCGAAGCCGTCAGGCGTCAGGAAGATCATCTCGATGATATGGCTGGCCGGCAGTGTCTGGTCGGTGTTGCGACGGATCGTCATGCGCAACTGGATATCCTTGCCTGGAATGGTCGCCTCGGCGCGGATCGCCGGCTCGGGCGGCAGGTCGCCGCCGGGCGATTCCTGCACCAGTGACCAGACGATATTGCCGGGCTCGGCCGAGCCTTGAGCGGTGCTGGTGCGCTCCTCGTAGAAGATCGCTTTCTGGCCGACGGCCAGCGCGGCTTCCGGCGGAACTACCGTCGGTGCCGCTGCCGCCACGGGCGGTGTGGCGGCCGCTGCAGGCGCTGGCGGGACAGCTGCAGCATCGGCCGGCGCTGCCGCCCCGTTGGCGGGCGGCGTTGCGGGAGTTGGTGCAGCGGACCCGTCGACTGCTGGAGCATTGGCCGTGGCTTGCGCGTCTGCGGGCGCGGCCGGTGCCGGCGCGGCGGGTACCGGGCTGGTCGGCGTTTGTGCGGCCGACGGCGGCGTGGTCAGCGCGGCGACGGATTCGCCTTCGCCGATGCCCGCCTGCCCGGCCGCGGGGCCGGGATCGACCTCGTGGCCTTCGGGCGTCAGGCGCTGCGTGAACTTCGCGCCTTCGCCGGCCTCCGTCGGAGGCGCGGCGGCCGGGACGGCCGCATCGGCCACCGGCTTGGCCGGGGCTGGCTTTACCAGCGGTTCGGTGGCGACGGTTTTGGTCCCGTCGAGGCCGAGCATGCTGCCGAACGCATCCTTGTTCAGCCACATGCCGTAACCGCCACCGGCAATGACCAGCAAGGCGACGGCAGCGGCAATCACACCGCCATAGCTGCGCCTGCGCTCGGCAGGATGGAGCCGCTGGAACCTATCCTCCGCGGGGTCGCCGTCGTTGGAAAAGTCATCGCCCCGAAAAACCCCGTCTTGGTCATCGGCCGTCGGAAGATCCATATCGGACGGCGGCGGACCAGCGCGCTCCTGAGAAAGAGCGACGGGCTGCGGCTTTTGCCAGTTCGGCGCCGGCTTGGCGGGCGTGGGCTGCCATGCCGGCCCAGTCTGTGCCGGCCCGGTCTTTGCCGGCTCGGTCTTGGCCGGCTCGGTTTTGGCCGGCTGGCGGACATGGCTGGGCTGGTTCTTGTTGCGGTCGATGGAGGAGAAGATGTCCTCCAGCTCCGCCAGCGGATCGGATGCCGGCGCCGGTTTGCCATACTCTCGCTCAATGCTTGCGATGGCATCTTCGAGTGCACGCTTCTGCCTGGAGACGTCCGACGGCGCAAGTGGTGGATCGCGTTCGGCAATCTTCTTCGCAATCGTCGAACGAGCCTTGTCGTAGACCCTGGCGCGCACCTCCGCAGACGGCTCGCCGAGATTGTCGAGCGTCTTTTTCAGAACAGAAACAAAATCTACCATGCTTCAGTCGACCTGCATTTTGTTTCTGGGCCGGCCCCCCGCAAATCAGCCGCAATGCCCGGAAAGGCTGAGAAACTAGTCTTGAAACGGATCGGTCACAAGTATCGTGTCGTCCCGTTCAGGGCTGGTGGAAAGGAGTGCGACCGGCGCGCCGATCAGCTCCTCGATGTAGCGGACGTACTTCACCGCCTGGGCCGGCAGGTCGTTCCAGCTGCGCGCGCCGGCGGTGGTGCCTTTCCACCCCTCCAGCGTCTCGTAGACCGGTTCGACGCGCGCCTGCGCGCCCTGGCTGGCCGGCAGGTAATCGATCGCCTCGCCGTCGAGGCGGTAGCCGGTGCAGACCTTGATCTCGTCCAGCCCATCGAGCACATCGAGCTTGGTCAGCGCAATGCCCTTGATGCCGTTGACGGCGACAGCCTGGCGGACCAGCACGGCATCGAACCAGCCGCAGCGGCGCTTGCGGCCGGTAACGACGCCGAATTCATGGCCGCGCGTGCCCAGGAACTCGCCGATCTCGTTCTTCTGTTCGGTCGGAAACGGGCCTTCGCCAACGCGCGTCGTGTAGGCCTTGGTGATGCCGAGCACATAGCCGATGGCGCCCGGGCCGACGCCGGATCCAGCGGCGGCCTGGCCGGCAACCGTATTGGAGGAGGTAACGAACGGATAGGTGCCATGGTCGATGTCGAGCAGCGTGCCTTGCGCGCCTTCGAACAGGATGCGCTCGCCGGCGCGGCGCTTGTCATCGAGGATTTTCCAGACCCGGTCCATATAGGGCAGAATCTCGTCGGCGACCGAGATCAGCTCGCTCATGATCGCCTCATGCGTGACCTCGGCATGGCCGAGCCCACGGCGCAGCGCATTGTGGTGCGTCAGCAGCCTGTCGACCTTCAAGGGCAGCGTTTCCAAATCCGCCAAATCCATCACCCTGACCGCGCGTCGGCCCACCTTGTCTTCGTAGGCCGGACCGATGCCGCGACGGGTCGTGCCAATCTTCGTTCCGGAATTGGAAGCGGCGTCCTCGCGAAATCCGTCCAGCTCCCGGTGCAGCGACAGGATAAGCGCGGTGTTTTCGGCTATTTTCAGGCGGTCCGGCGTCACCTCGACGCCCTGCGCCTTCAATTTCGCCACCTCCGCGACGAAAGCGTGCGGATCGAAGACGACGCCATTGCCGATGATCGACAGCTTGCCTTGCCGCACCACGCCGGACGGCAGCAGCGACAGCTTGTAGACCTTGCCATCGACGACCAGCGTATGGCCGGCATTGTGGCCGCCCTGGAAGCGCACGACAACGTCGGCGCGCTCGGACAACCAGTCGACGATCTTGCCTTTGCCCTCATCGCCCCATTGCGAGCCGACGACCACCACATTGGCCATGCTTCTTTTCCCTTGAGATGCCGCGCCAGGCAGCTTGAAACGGTTCGAAACGACAGGCCTCTATAGCGTCAAGACCGGGCGAGCGCGACCATTCTTTGCCGCCCAAAACGCTCCGAGGCACAACAATTTTCGCCTTTGACATCATTTACTTGCGCGAGCTGCCGCAATAGGCCCGCATCGACCGCGCATTTCTCTCCGCCTGGCCGGGACTTCACGATGCATCGAGCCGCCTATCTGTTCCTGCTGTTCACCACCTTGCTGTGGGGCGGCAACTCCGTGGCGGGGAAGCTGGCGGTCGGTCATATCTCGCCGATGACACTTGTCTTCCTGCGTTGGCTGCTGGCGGTTCTGATCTTGCTGCCGATCGGCTGGGCAACGCTGCGCCAAGACTGGTCGGTGGTGCGCAGGCACTGGTTGCTGCTTGGCGGGCTCGGCGCTTGCGGCTTCGCCTTCTTCAACACGATCTTCTACACGGCGCTTAACTACACCACGGCAATCAACGTCTCGATCGAGCAGGCGGCGATCCCGATCGTCATCATCATCGCCAATTTCGTGTTCTTTCGCCTGCGCGTCAACGGCGTGCAGATCATCGGCGTCGTGCTGACCATCGCCGGCGTCGCGGTGACGGCGAGCCATGGCGATCCACGCCAGCTTCTCAGGCTGGATCTCAACTTCGGCGACGCCATCATGCTGATCGCCGTGCTTTGCTACTCCTTCTATTCGGTCGGGTTGCGGCTGAAGCCGGCCATCCGCTGGCAGAGCCTGATGCTGGCGCTGTCGGTTGCCGCACTCATCACATCGCTGCCTTTCTTCCTGTGGGAGATTGCCGCCGGCAAGGTCATCGTCCCCGATGCCCGCGGCTGGGCGGTCGCGTTCTATACCGCCATCGGTGCCTCGGTCATTTCGCAGATCTTCTATATCAGGGGCAACGAACTGATCGGCGCCAACAGGGCCGGCCTGTTCATCAATCTGGTGCCGATCTTCGGTACGCTGCTGTCGGTGCTGATCGTCGGCGAGACATTCCAGCTCTATCAGGCGCTGGCACTCGCGCTGGTGCTCAGCGGCATCAGCCTCGCCGAATACAGCGGACGGAAGACGGCGATATCCGCCGCTGAATGAAGTCGCTTGCCGCGACGTTTGACTGCGGTCCATCAACGACCGTGGAAGCGCCCCGCGTGCTGCTGCACACGGGGTGACCGAATTTCAGGCCACGCCGACGTCGAAGTGCAGCCGCTTGGCGGAGTCGATCGACTTGTGCGAGCGCACCTGCGCCAACACCTTTTCCGGGAACGGCGCATCGAGATAGAGCAATGCGATGGCATCGCCGCCCGGCCGGTTGCGGCCGAGCTGGAAATTGGCGATGTTGACGCCGTTCTCGCCGCAGACCGTGCCGAGCAGGCCGATGATCCCAGGCGCATCGGCATTCGTCGTGTAGAGCATGTGCTGGCCGACCTCGGCGTCGAGATTGATGCCCTTGATCTGGATGAAGCGCGGTTTGCCATCCGAGAAGCAGGTGCCGGCGATCGAGCGTGTCCTATGCTCGGTCTTGACCGTGAGCTTGATATAGCCGTCGAACACGCCGGATTTGTCGCGCTTGACCTCGGCGACGATGATGCCGCGCTCCTTCACCATGATCGGCGCCGACACCATGTTGACGTCGGAGACCTGCGGCCGGATCAGCCCGGCAAGGGTGGCGCTGATCAGCGCGCGCGTGTTCATCGTCGCGGTCGAGCCGTCGAACAGTATCTCGACCTCCTTGATTGGATCCTCGGTGACCTGGCCGACAAAGGCGCCGAGCACTTCGGCAAGCTTGACGAAAGGTTTCAGCCGCGGCGCCTCTTCGGCGGTGATCGACGGCATGTTGATGGCGTTGGAAACGGCGCCCTTGATCAGATAGTCGGACATCTGCTCGGCGACATGAAGGGCGACATTCTCCTGCGCTTCGGTGGTCGACGCGCCGAGATGCGGCGTCGCCACGACATTCTCCATGCCGAACAGTTCATTATACTCCGCCGGTTCGACCTCGAACACGTCGATGCCGGCGCCTGCCACCTTGCCGCTTTTCAGTGCCGCGATCAGGTTGGCCTCGACGACCAGCCCGCCACGCGCGCAATTGATGATGCGCACACCGGTCTTCATTTTGGCGATCGCCGCGGCATCGATGATGTTGCGCGTCTTGTCGGTGAGCGGTGTGTGCAGCGTGATGAAGTCGGCGCGGGCGAACAGCTCGTCGAGCTCGACCTTTTCGACGCCGAGCTCCTCGGCGCGGCTGTCCGACAGGAACGGATCGAAGGCGATGACATGCATCTTCAGGCCGACGCCGCGCGTAGCGACGATCGAGCCAATATTGCCGCAGCCGATGATGCCCAGCGTCTTGCCGGTGATCTCGACACCCATGAAGCGGTTCTTTTCCCATTTGCCGGCATGGGTCGAGGCGTTGGCCTCCGGTATCTGGCGGGCCAGCGCGAAGATCATGGCGATCGCATGCTCGGCAGTGGTGATCGAATTGCCGAAGGGCGTGTTCATCACGATGATGCCCTTGCGGCTCGCCGCCGGGATGTCGACATTGTCGACGCCGATGCCGGCGCGGCCCACGACCTTCAGCCTGGTCGCGGCGTTGATCAGCTTCTCCGTGACCTTTGTCGCCGAGCGGATGGCCAGCCCATCATACTGGTCGATCACCTCGAGCAGTTTTTCCTTATCCTTGCCGAGATCCGGCAAATAGTCGACGTCGATGCCGCGATCCCTGAAGATCTGCACGGCGGTGGTGGAAAGTTTATCCGAGACGAGAACGCGAGGCATTTGGCTTGGTCCTTTGCGATTGGCGTCCCTCCTTGAGGGGAGGGTCGGCGCGAAGCGCCGGGGTGGGGTCGGTGCGGCCGGATGCGGCCGAATCTTTCTGGATGGTGGATCGTTGAGCTCGTGTCCTTGAGCGGGTGGAGGCGACCCCCACCCGGCCCTTCGGGCCACCCTCCCCTCGAGGGAGAGGGATCAGGCGGCTGCCTTCAGCGACGCCTTTTGCGCCGCAAAGGCCCAGTCCAGCCAAGGCAGCAGCGCCTCGAGGTCGGAGGCCTCGACCGTCGCGCCGCACCAGATGCGCAGGCCGGGCGGGGCATCGCGATAGGCGCCGATGTCATAGGCGACGCCTTCCTTGTCGAGCGCCGAGACAATTGCCTTGGCGAACGCAGCCTGTCCGTCGGCGTCGAGTGCAGCGACATCCGGATCGGTGAAGGAAAGGCAGACCGAAGTGTTCGAGCGCGTCGCCGGGTCGGCTGCAAGATGGCCGAGCCAGGAAGATTTCCTGACAAAGCCATCGAGCACGGCGGCATTGGCGTCGGCACGGGCGATCAGCCCATCGAGGCCGCCGATCGACTTCGCCCAATGCAGCGCGTCGAGATAGTCCTCGACGCACAGCATCGACGGCGTGTTGATAGTCTCGCCCTTGAAGATGCCCTCGATCAGCTTACCGCCGGAAGTGAGGCGGAAGATCTTCGGCAGTGGCCAGGCCGGCTTGTAAGTTTCCAGCCGTTCGACGGCGCGCGGGCTGAGGATCAACATGCCATGCGCGCCCTCACCGCCCAGCACCTTCTGCCAGGAGAAGGTAACGACGTCGAGTTTCCGGAAATCGAGCTTTTGCGCAAAGGCCGCCGAAGTAGCGTCGCAAATGGTCAGGCCCTTGCGGGTGGCCGGGATGAAATCGCCGTTCGGCACGCGCACGCCCGACGTCGTGCCGTTCCAGGTGAAGACCACGTCGCGGTCGAAGTCGATTTTCGTCAGGTCGGGCAGCGCGCCGTAGTCGGCCTCTAACCTGCGCACATCGGCTAACCTCAGCTGTTTGACCACATCGGTGACCCAGCCGGAGCCGAAGCTCTCCCAGGCGACCATGTCGACGCCGCGTTCGCCGAGCAGCGACCACAGCGCCATTTCGACCGCGCCGGTGTCCGAGGCCGGCACGATGCCGATGCGATAGTCTGCCGGAACCTGCAGATTTTCCCGCGTCAGCTCGATCGCTTGTTCGAGCTTGGTCTTGCCGATCTTGGCGCGATGCGAGCGTCCGAGCGCGGCATTTTTGAGCGCCGCGACCGACCAGCCGGGACGTTTTGCACAGGGACCTGAGGAAAAATTGGGATTTGCCGGACGGAGTCCGGGCTTCGTCTGCGTCGTCATCGTGGCTATCCTTCCAGATAGTGGCCCCTCGTTGGGGAGGGGTGGCCCACGGACGGCGATATGCGTTCAGGCTTTCGGCGTCAAGGGGAAAGTTTTCGTCGCTGTCAGGATATTGCCAGCGCCCGGAGCGAAAAAGCAAACGGCGGGCCTACGACCCGCCATTGTTAACGCCTCGGCTTCGATCGAGCCTACCAGAGATCGTAGCGTAGTCCGACTTTGACATGATGATTGTTGATTCCTTTGCGGATCGGAAAAGAAGTCAGGCTCTCGGCAGTCACATATTCGGCGTCTGGCGCGGAAAAATACTGATAGCCCAGATCGACTGAGACGTTCTTGGACACTTGGTAGGCAAGGCCGGCATTCAGCGTGTAGGCGAAGGAGTATTGGGTCTTGTTGTCACGCAGGACGAAATCGTCGGCGGGGTTGGCATTGTCGGTGAAGTAGCTCGCCGAGAGGCGACGCTTGCTCTGGACGACACCGATACCAGCGCCGAGATAAGGTGTGATTCCGACATAGGTGCCAAGGTCGACATAGCCATTGAGTATGCCTGAGAAGGCATAGTTCTTCAGGGTCGCCGATGCCACGGTCGTTCCGTCGTTATAGCCGACGTCGATCTTGTTGCCGGGAAGATAGCCGACATTGAGATCGGCGCGCAGATAGTCATTGAAATGGTAGCCGAAGCCAATGCTGGCGAAGATGGGATCTTCCTTTTCGTCGAACCTCGCGGGCGTGAAGGCGAAATCCTCATCCTTGAAGCTCTTCTGCACCAGATAGGAGACATCGCCGCGCAGATACCATCCCGAGCCAACCTCGACCGGCACATAATCCGGCGCCTGGTCGACATAGACCGGCGGATCGTAGTCGGCGCCAAGCGCCGGCGTGAGCGGCATCAGGACGATTGCTGCAAGCGCCAGCACTACAGGCGATTTGAATGTCATGGTCCCCGGCTCCCGAACTTGGCGCATTCGCGATCGCACGCGCCGTTTCAGGAAGCATTGTTAACCATAGTGGTTAAGTGCAGGTTAAGGATAACAAGGCGTTAGCGGTTGATTTGAGCGGCTTTCGCTCTTCGGGCTGGACGGTATTACAGAGCGCCGCGGCATCTTTAGGCAGCCAAACGAAAACCGCCCGACTTAAGCCGGGCGGTCGACGAATTCCTCGATTTCGAAGCGACTACTTCGTGTAGACAGGCTCGGGTTCCGGAACATAGGGCTCCGGGGGCGGAGCACAGTCCGACCTGCCGAACTGGTAGCGCAGGCCGCCGCGCACTTCGTGCACGTTGATGCCTCGGTCATAGCCTGGGCCGACATTGCTATCTGAAGCATAGTCGAACATCTTGCCGCCATTGATGTGGCTGAAGCGGTAGCCGACATCGAGCTTGACGCGGTCGGTCAGGCAGTAGGATGCGCCCGCCATGGCAGCATATGCAAAACGCCAGCCTTTACCGCCATGATGCTCGAACTCGCCGTCATCGTCGACGTTGTGCAGATCATCCCATTTGACCCAGGCGCCGCCGATGCCGGCGCCGACATAAGGCGTGACGCCATGCCAGGTGCCGATGTCGACATAGGCGTTGGCCAAGAGCAGCAGCGCCGAATAGGACGAGGTGTCGACGGATGTGCAAGGGGTTTGTAATACGCCGCAGAAGCCGTTGGTCGAGCCGCGGAATTTGGATTTGCTCATCCAGTCCAAGGTGAGATCGGTACGGAAATGCTCGTCGATCTGGTAACCAACACCGCCACCAGCCGAGAAGGCGCCATCCAGCTTGCCTGTATCGAACTTGCCGGGATTCTGGGGCGCTACACCGTAGGTGATATAGTCGCCACCGCGAAACTTCGACCAGTGATAGTCGATATCGCCGCGGATATACCAGCCGCCATACTCGGCCGGCGGCTCGTAGGCGATCGGTGGCGGCGCCTCCTCGACCACCGGCGGCTCGACGAAATCGGCGGCGAATGCCGGCCCGACGCCGGCAAACAGCGCGGCCAGGAGAGCCATTCTTGCTGTGTTGAACATGCTTATCACCCCTGAGAACCCTCGAACGGCGAACGCGCCCGAAATATGATTGACCTCAGTTGTGGATAATGAATCGGAAAGGTTAAAAGGCGTTTAACCGTATCGATTAACCACGAATCTCTAAAATCCGAGGATTCTGGCGGCCGTTGCTGTTGCAGGACTGACAGGCGATCCAACAAAAAGCCCGCCGGCAAGGCGGGCTTTTTGAACTGATATTGGAGGGAGATCAGGCGGCGCTGCGCGTTTCCGAAATGACCTCGACGATGTCGTTGACCACGGACTCGACAAGCTGCGGGTCGTCGCCCTCCGCCATGACACGGATGAGCGGCTCCGTGCCGGATGGCCGGATGACCAAGCGCCCGGCCTTGCCGAGGCGATGGCGCGCATCTTCGATCGCTGCCTTGACCGGCGCCTCCTCCAGCGGCTTGCCGCCGGAAATATGCACGTTCTTCAACAGCTGCGGCACCGGCTCGAACTTCTTCGACAATTCGCTGACCGGCCGGTTCTGCCGCTTGATGCAGGCGAGCACCTGGAGCGCCGAGACGAGGCCGTCGCCGGTGGTCGAGAAATCGGACAGCACGATGTGGCCCGACTGTTCGCCGCCGACATTGAGCCCATGGGCACGCATGTGCTCGACGACATAGCGGTCGCCGACCTTGGTGCGATGCAACTGCAGGTTCATGTCGCCGAGGAAGCGTTCGAGGCCGAGATTGGACATCACCGTCGAGACGACCCCGCCGCCGGCCAGCCGCCCGCTCTGGTGCCAGGATTCGGCGATAAGCGCCATGATCTGGTCGCCATCGACGATCGCGCCGTTCTCGTCGACAATGACGACGCGGTCGGCATCGCCGTCGAGCGCTATGCCGATATCGGCGCGCACCTCGTGCACCTTCTTTTGCAGGCCGGCCGGATGGGTCGAGCCGCATTCCTTGTTGATGTTGAAGCCGTTGGGCTCGACATTGATGGCAACGACCTCGGCGCCGAGTTCCCATAGCGCGTCGGGCGCCACCTTGTAGGCGGCACCATTGGCGCAATCGACGACGATGCGCAGGCCCGACAGCGACATCGAGCGCGGCAGCGTGCGCTTGGCGAATTCGATATAGCGGTCATGCACGCCGTCGACGCGTTTGGCGCGGCCGAGCCCATCAGAATCGGCAAGCGCCAGTTCGATATCCTTGTCGAGCATCCCCTCGATACGCTCCTCGATCTCATCGGACAGCTTGTAGCCATCGGGGCCGAACAGCTTGATGCCATTGTCGTAATAGGGGTTGTGCGAGGCGGAGATCATCACCCCTATATCGGCGCGCAGCGAGCGCACCAGCATTGCAACCGCTGGCGTCGGGATCGGGCCGAGCAGGAAGACATCCATGCCGGCGGCGCACAGGCCCGACACCATCGCGTTCTCGATCATGTAGCCGGAAAGCCTGGTATCCTTGCCGAGCACGACGCGGTGGCGGTGGCTGCCGCGCTGGAACGAGAGGCCGGCGGCCATGCCGACCCTCATGGCGACCTCCGCCGTCATTGGAAACTTGTTGGCGCGCCCACGAATACCGTCCGTACCGAAATAATGTCCTGCCATGCTAGCCAGCTTCCCGATGGTTCTTTCCGAGCATCTCATGCCATAAAATCGGCCGAGCTCTGTCATCACATTGTATGATTATGGACGATCAATCCTTAGAAAATTGTTGTCTTGTGTGTTTTGCGTCACGCTAGTGTGTTGATTTTCACGTTTCGAGCCCTTGTTGCAGCAGCAGCATCAGAAACGTCAACCTCAAACCTCATCTGGATCCTTTGGTTTGTGACAGTGTGGCCTTGAACCCGAATCCGCATCGCGCTGCTTCAGACAGAGATAGGCTCAGGTCCGTCGCACCCGCCGATTTGACTGGCTGTCATGCGACGCAGTGTACTCGCTGGGAACGAGCCATATGCGCGCGCTCCGTGCAATGCACCCGGACGAACTTGGCTGGGAACCAGTCCCGGCAACGAATTCATCACCTTAAAGAAAAGAATGCACTTCTAAATTGTCTCTACGCTACTTAGCATCTGGCGCAACCAGCCGTTGAGCGCTATTGCTGCACTGGGACATATCATGAACCGCCATAGGGAGAAAACGCATGCTCATCCATCGACTTGCCACTTTGACGGGCCTTGCCGTCGCGACCTTATTCCTGGCGGCGCCTGCCAATGCGCTGACCATGGCCGAGTGCAGCACCAAGTATAACGCGGCCAAGGATGCGGGAACGCTTGGCGGGCAGAACTGGAACCAGTTCCGCAAGGCCCAATGCGGCACCGATGCCACCGCCGCTACGACCGATCCCGCCCCAGCCAAAGCCACGGCCAAGGCCGCCGACACCACCAAGGCAGCCGCCGGCGACGATGCGGCGCCTGGGCTGACGGCGAAGGAGTGCAGCACCAAGTACCAGGCGGCAAAAGCCGCCGGCACGCTGAACGGCATGAAGTGGAACGATTTCCGCAAGACCCAGTGCGCCGCCGACGCGACGGCAGCCGCACAACCCGCCGCCACGACCAAGGCTGCGGCAGCCACCGCCGACGACGCTGCGCCGGGCCTGACGGCCAAGGAATGCAGCACCAAATACCAGGCCGCCAAGGCTGCCGGCACGCTCAACGGCATGAAATGGAACGATTTCCGCAAGAGTGAATGCGCCGCCGGCGCAACTGCAGCGGCACAACCTGCCGCGGCACCTGCCAAGGTGACGACAGCTGCCGCGACCGATACCGGCAAAGGCCTCAGCATGGCTGATTGCAGCGCCAAATATCAGGCCGCCAAGTCCGGCAATACTTTGAACGGCATGAAGTGGAACGACTTCCGCAAGAGCCAATGCGGCGCCGGCGCAGCCGACGACGACGACACCCTGCCGGCTCCCGATGCGAAGTACACCGGCGATCCGCAAGCGCCGACCATCACCGCCCCCCAGGGCGTGAAATTCCCGACGGCGATCTCCAAGAAATACGCTACCGAGACCCCGGCCAAGGGCCGCATGCACACCTGCCTCGACCTGTACTACGCCAACAAGGACGCCAACACGCTGGGCGGCCTCAGGTGGATCCAGAAGGGCGGCGGCTTCTACAGCCTCTGCAACGCCAAGCTGAAGAGCTGACCAGCGCCATCATCCGACGACATGAGCCCGCGAGCCGCAAGGTTCGCGGGCTTTTTTGTTGCTGCATGCTGCCGCGCGTTCCGAAGAGGCGGCATCCGCGCGCAGTCGGCCGCCGCTCTAGCGATCTCCCCCCTCGTGGGGGAGATGTCCGGCAGGACCCGGCAGGACAGAGAGGGGCGCTGTCCCGCCGACATCGATGGTCGGCAGCACGCGCCACGTTTGGTCGAAGGAGCCTGAAACAAAAAACCCGCCTCGGCGGGCGGGTCGTTGGAGCCAATTGGCACCATACGCAAATTAGTAGCATAGCTGCCGGCACAAAGCAAGAACAAAATGTGGCGCCGTCGGCAAAAAACTGCGAATTTCCTTCACCGGCGCGCCTTGTCGATCTTCCCGAAGTCGTCAACGAGGACGATAGAAGGCCGCGTTCCTTCGCGCCCCTCTCTGTCCTGCCGGACATCTCCCCCGCGAGGGGGGAGATTGGCCGTCATCGTCACTTTCGCCAATTTCCAGCGATGCAGGAAGGGTCGCATTCCCCAAAGAAAAACGCCGCGGTCAGAGCCGCGGCGTTTCGAAGTCGATCTCTCCTGGGCCGGAGCCTAGCTTGACGGCTGGGGTTCCATACCGCCTTCGGGCTCGGGGCCCTTCTTGCGGCGGCCGGACTTCGGCACGGCCGAGCCGCGGCTCGGCGGTGTGTCGTCGCCGAGGTCGCGTGCGGGCTTATTGCCGGCGATCAGCTGCTTGATCTCCTCGCCGGACAGCGTCTCGTATTCGAGCAGGCCTTGCGCCAGCGCGATCCATTCCTTCTTCTTCTTGGTCAGGATGGACCTTGCCGTCGAATAGGCCTCGTCGATCAGCCGGCGCACTTCGGCGTCGATGATCTGCGCCGTCTCTTCCGAGATATTCTGCGTGCGCGCCACCGAATGGCCGAGGAACACCTCCTCCTGGTTGTCGCCATAGGCGACATGGCCGAGCTTGTCGGAGAAGCCCCAGCGCGTCACCATGGCGCGCGCCAGCTTGGTCGCCTGCTCGATATCGGAAGAGGCGCCTGAGGTGATGTTCTCCTTGCCGAACTTGAACTCCTCGGCGACACGGCCGCCCATCATGATGGCGAGGCGCGAGATCATGTATTTGTAGCTCATCGAATAGCGGTCGCCTTCCGGCAGCTGCATGACCATGCCGAGTGCCCGGCCGCGCGGGATGATGGTCGCCTTGTGCAGCGGATCGGCCGACGGCACATTGAGCGCCAGGATGGCGTGGCCGGCCTCGTGATAGGCTGTCAGCTCCTTCTCAGCCTGCGTCATCGCCGACGAGCGGCGCTCGGCGCCCATCATGATCTTGTCCTTGGCGTCCTCGAATTCGGCCATGGTGACGAGGCGTTTGTTGCGCCGCGCCGCCATCAGGGCGGACTCGTTGACCAGGTTCATCAGGTCGGCGCCGGAAAAGCCCGGCGTGCCGCGTGCGATCACCTTGAGGTCGACATTGGGCGCCAGCGGCACGTTGCGCACATGCACCTTCAGGATCTTCTCGCGGCCGACGATGTCGGGATTCGGCACCACCACCTGGCGATCGAAGCGGCCCGGCCTGAGCAGCGCCGGATCGAGCACGTCGGGCCGGTTGGTGGCGGCGATCAGGATGATGCTTTCGTTGGATTCGAAGCCATCCATCTCGACCAGCAGCTGGTTCAGCGTCTGCTCGCGCTCGTCATTGCCGCCGCCGAGGCCGGCACCGCGATGGCGGCCGACGGCGTCGATTTCGTCGATGAAGATGATGCAAGGGGCGTTCTTCTTGGCCTGGTCGAACATGTCGCGGACGCGGCTTGCGCCGACGCCGACGAACATCTCGACGAAGTCCGAGCCGGAAATGGTGAAGAACGGCACGTTGGCTTCACCGGCGACCGAGCGGGCGAGCAGCGTCTTGCCGGTTCCGGGAGGACCGACGAGCAGCACGCCGCGCGGGATCTTGCCGCCGAGCCGCTGGAATTTCTGCGGGTCGCGCAGGAACTCGACGATCTCTTCCAGATCTTCCTTGGCTTCGTCGACGCCGGCGACGTCCTGGAAGGTGACGCGGCCATGCGCTTCGGTCAACAGCTTCGCCTTCGACTTGCCGAAGCCCATGGCGCGGCCGGAACCGGACTGCATCTGGCGCATGAAGAATATCCAGACGCCGAGGATGAGGATCATCGGCAGCCAGGAGATCAGGGTGCCGAACAGCGAATTGGAGCCGTCGGATTCAGGACGCGCATTAATGGTGACGTTCTTGTCCTGCAACCGCGAAACCAGCGACGGGTCCCCAGGCGAATAGGTCTGGAAGCCGTTGGAGCTGTCCGTGTAGTTGCCGGAGATACGGGCGCCGGCGATGGTCACCGACTTGATCCGTCCCGCCGCGACCTCCTGTAGGAACTGCGAATAGGGGACATCGCTCGAGGCTCCACGCGTCTGCGGCGTCTGGAAAAGATTGAAGAGAGCGATGAGCAGGACCGCTATGATCGCCCAGAGCGCGAGGTTGCGATAATTTGGATTCATCAATTGTCCCGTTGGCGCCCGCTGGGCGGACGCACGTCGTGAGAGGAAACTTGGCCCTAACATAGGGAGAGCGTCTCCCCTTGCCAAGCATAACAGCAGGTCTCGGTTAAGCTTTCGCCCGTGGTAGGCCGGCACTGTGGCCGCCGAATGGCGCGGCTGGAACCGGCGCCGCGCCAAGCAACGCGGCGACGGCATCGGCCGGCGCCAGATCGAAGGACGGCAGGAAACGGGCGAAGGGCGCGACTGCCGGATATGCGGCGACCGCCGCCGGCATCGGGCTTTCCTCAGGCAAACCCGGGCCTTGCCCAGGCAGACCAAGGCACTCGCCATCCCGCCATAGCGCTGGTTCGGCGGCCAAGGCGGCACGCACAAGGCTTGCCGGCGTGCCATGCCCGGCAATTGCCCGCTTTGCGGCAAGAGCCACCCCGAGCGGGGCAACCAACAGCGGCGCGATCAACAATGCACCTGAACTGTCGCTCAATGTGATCCGTCTGCGGCCGTCCCAAAGGGCATTGTCGGAAACCGCAACAGCGGGCGGCAGATCGCGCAACTCACGATGCAGAAAGATGCCGGTACGCCGGGCATCGACCACGCTCCGCGACAATGTGGCACAAAGCGGCCCGGCCCGGAGCCGGCCGAAAAGGGCTTCGCCGCGGGCCTGGTCGGGAAGGAAGGCGGTACCGCCGGTCGCCGCCAGCAGGATGCGCAGCGCATAAATAGCCGCCCGGCGGTCGGCGACCGTCGCAAAATCCTGATCGAGGCGGACGAGGCCGGCGGCCGGCCTGGAGGCCAAGCCGCGGATCAGCATGGCCGCGCGCTGTCCTAACTGCTCACGCTCGACCGCCGCCTTTCTGGCCAACGCCATCGTTTCAGCCATGCGAAGCGCATCGTCGCCTTCAACAAGTGCTGCGCGGACGCGCGGGCGCTCGAAAGCAGTGTCGGCATTGGTCGGGTCCTCGACCCAAGCGACCTGTTCGCGCCGGAGGAATTCGCGCAGCGCCGCACGCCGCACGCCGAGCAGCGGCCGCACGATCCAGTACCGCCAGTCGTAGAGGGTTGCCGGCGCCATGCCGGCAAGGCCCCGCGGCCTCTCCTCACTTGGCACCTCGTCACGCGCTTGCCGCATCAGCACGGTCTCGGCCTGGTCGTCGGCGGTGTGGCCGGTCAGGATCAGCCCGACGCCTGCCGCTTCGGCGGCCTCGGCGAGCAGCCGGTATCGGGCTTCGCGCGCGGCGGCGGGCAGGCCGGTCGCTGGTTTGTGCCCCGACCAGACGACGATGCGATGGGCAATGCCGCGCGCCGCGCACAGCCTGGCCACGGCTTGCGCTTCCGCTGCCGCTTGCGGCCGCAATTGGTGATCGATCGTCACCGCCAGCAATTTCGTTGCCGGTGCGGTACGGTCGAGATGGGCTTTGAGGAGGAGGAGGAGAAGGGCGGTCGAGTCGCTGCCGCCGGACACGGCCACAACAGCGCCGTTGGAAAAGTCGATCCGCGAAAAATCCGAAAGATCAGGCTCGGTGTCGAGCGTCATGCATGTCGCCCAAAAGTGGGCCCGGTTTTGGGGCAACGACGTGCAACAGAAAAACTAGCACGCCGCGAGTGCCCTTTCCTGCTTGACCCGCTCCTTGAGCGCGCCGGAAATATCGGGGTAGCGCTTGCCGATCTCGCTGAAGGTGGCACAGGCCACGTCGCGCTGCTTCAGCCCGACCAGTGAGACGCCGAGCTTCAGCAGCATGTCTGGCGCTTTCTTGGCCTTGGGATAGTCCTTGCTGGCTGCGAGGAAAGTCTCGGCCGCATCGCGGTATTTCTGCTGGCCGAGCAGCGATTCACCGAGCCAGTAATGCGCGTCCGCCGCTTTGGCGTCCCGGGGAAACCGAGCGATATGGTCGCGGAAGCCCTGTTCGGCGGTGCTGTAGTCGCCCGACAGGATGAACTGGTAAGAGTTGCGGTAAAGCTCCTCCGGGTCGTTGGTCGAGGGGAGTGCCGCGACCACCGTATCGTCGGATTTGCCGGCCTTGTTGCCGGCTGCGTTGGCGCCGTTGGCTGGGGCCGTATTCTGCTCCGGCGCGTTCGCCTGCGCATTGCCATCGGCTTCGACGACATTGCCGTTTTTGTCGACGGTGATGGTGCCGAACGTCTTGGGCGGCGCGCCGGGGATCAGCTTGCCGGGATCGCCGTTGGGCGATTCGACGATGACGTCCTCGACGCTCTTGTCGCCGGCTGGCGGCGTGTCGGCAGCGGCCGGAGCCTGCGTTGCAGGCGCCTCCGCCACGTTACTGTCGCCGTTGGGGTTGTCGCTGTTGGGCGCCGCCTCGGACTTCTTCTGCTCGGCCGGCTGCTGCGCGCCTTGCGGACCGCCTTCCAACTGCTGGAAGCGGAATTCGTTGTCTTCCTGCTGCTTGCGGATCTGCTCCTGCATCTGCAGGACCTGGAAGTTGAGTTCCTCGATCTTGCCGTTCATCTGCCGGAGCTGTTCCTCCAGCGCCGGAGTGCCGGTGCCATCCTGTTGCGCGAGTTGAACCTGATCCGGCTTTTTCTTTTCACCGAAAATGCCGGGCAGTTTGATCGTCGGCAGATGGAAGGAAAAGCCGCTTTCCGATGACTGCCCGGTGCCGCTTGCCCCGTCAGCAAGTGCCGCGATACTTGATACGAGCAGCAGCGCAAGCGTGCCGCTCAAGACCGATCTGAAATGCATGTGCCTCTCGCCGTGAAACCGTTGTTGCGCGCCTCTCACTCGAAGTAGACCAGCCAACTGGGACTAGCCAGACGCTCTCGGCTCTTAACAGGACGTGAGACTTCGGCCAAATTTTGTTTGGAGCGGGCAGATATGAAAAAGGCGGCCCTTTGGCCGCCTTTCGCACCAAGTGTTGCATTTGTGCCGATCAGGAGCCGGCGCCGCCCAGGGTGGTTACGGCGCGGCGGTTCTGCGACCAGCAGGAGATGTCGTCGCAAACCGCGACCGGACGCTCCTTGCCATAGGAAATGGTCTTCAGGCGCTGCGCCGAAACGCCCTTGGCGACCAGGAAGTCGCGGGTGGCGGCAGCACGGCGGGCGCCGAGCGCCAGATTGTATTCGCGCGTGCCGCGCTCGTCGGCATGGCCTTCGATGACGATGGCATACTGCTTGTACTGGTTCAGCCACTGTGCCTGGCGCGCCAGCGTCGTCTGCGCATCGGCGCGGATCGACGACGAATCGGTGTCGAAGAAGATGCGGTCGCCGATGTTGACGGTAAAGTCCTGGGCTGACCCGGGCGTTGCCGCACCAGCGCCGTTGAGGCCGAGATCGGCGGCGCTGTTTGGCGTCTTCTTCGAGGCGCAACCGGTGATCGCGAGCATCGCGACCAGCGCGATCATGACCGGGTTTGTGGTAAGTGCTGCGATACGGCCCATGCCGCCTCTCCTTCGCAATTCGAGTGATTTCATTGATCGTCCAGTAACCACGTTTGGGTTAACCGGCGCTCAAGAAACACGGTTAAAATTTGGTTTCGGCTGCCGTCCACAACCGTTCTGCCGAGGGCTACTCAAGGGCGACAATGAGCGCGGACCGTAGGCGGAAATGCGGCCAAAACATGAAAAAGAGGGAATTGAAGAATTGAAGAGTTGAGGAATTGAGGAAAGAGATCACCTCAGCTTCTCTCTGAGATTGACCAGCATTCCGTAGATGCGGGCATAGGATTGCAACCAGTCGTCGCGTTGCACCTGTGTGATATACTCGAGGTCGAACGCATACGAAATCCACGTCTCCACTTCACTGCATGACCCTATGGCCATCGAAATGAAGCGTGCGAATTCGGGCTTGGAGCGGGTCTGTTTGGCAAAACCCTCAGCCAAATTGGCGCAGATCGCCTTGCTGGAACGACGTAGTTGATCGGCGAGCGCGTATTGCTCCATTTTCGGAAAAGCAAGCGTGGCTCTGTGTACCCCAAGGGAAACCGCATAGGCGCGCTTATAGACTTCCAAATCCCTCGCGTGCTCGATGTAGGCCCCTGGCTTCTCCATTCTTCAGTTCTTCAACTCGTCAGTTCGTCAATTCCTCAGTTCCTCTATTCGAGCAGCGGCGACCAGGCCGGATCCGAGGCGAAGTTCGCTGTCGGGATCGACTGTTCGTTGCGGCCGGTGAGGTCGACCGACACAAGTTTTGGTCCGCCATTGGAATCGCGGAAGAACATCACCACCCGGCCGTTGGGTGCCCAGGTCGGCCCTTCCTGCTGAAAGCCGGTGGACAGGATGCGCTCACCCGAACCGTCGGTGCGCATGACGCCGATCTGGAATTCGCCGCCGGTCTGCTTGGTGAAGGCGATGAGATCGCCGCGCGGCGACCACACCGGCGTCGAATAGACGCCGTCGCCGAACGAGATGCGGGTCTGGCCCGAGCCGTCGGCGCCCATCACATAGATCTGCGCCCGGCCGCCGCGGTCCGAGGTGAACACCACCTTGCTGCCGTCGGGCGAGTAGGACGGTGAGGTATCGATGGCGGTCGAATTGGTAAGCCTGGTCGTCGAGCGGCTTCTCAGGTCCATGGCGAAGATGTTGGAATTTCCGTCGTCGCGCAGAAGGCTCATGATTACTTTCTGGCCGTCCGGCGAAAAGCGCGGCGCAAACGTCATGCCGGGGAAATTGCCGACCAGCTCGCGCTGCCCCGTCTCGATCTGCAGCAGGTACACCCGCGGCTGACCGCTCTCGTAGGACATATAGGTGATTTCCTGCCGGTTCGGCGAGAAGCGCGGCGTCAGCACGATCGACTTGCCGTTCGAGAGATAGCGGACGTTGGCGCCGTCCTGGTCCATGATGGCAAGCCGCTTCTTGCGCGCATTCTTGGCACCGGACTCGTCGATGAAGACGACGCGCGTGTCGAAATAGCCCTTCTCGCCGGTCAGCCGTTCGTAGATGGCGTCGGCGATGATGTGGGCGACGCGCCTGGTATTGGCGTCGTTGGCGAAGAACTGTTCGCCCGACATCTGCTGGCCGGCAAAGGTGTCCCACAGCCGGTACTGGGCGCGGACACGGCCGTCAGCCTCCTTGCCGACACTGCCGGTAACCAGCGCCTGCGCATTGATCACCTTCCAGTCTTCGAAGCGCGGCGTCGCATCAGGGTTCGAGATCTTTTCGATGAAGGCGCTTTTGTCGATCGGCGCGAACAGGCCGGAGCGTTTCAGGTCGGCACTGACGATGTCGGAAATCTCGGCGCCGAGCGCATCGCCGCCCTGGAAATCGGTGATGGCGATCGGCAACGGCTCGACATTGCCCTTGTTGACGTTGAGCTCAACGAGCGCCCGCGCCGGCAGGGTGGCAGCAACGGTCATGCCCAGCGCCATCGCTGCGATCGCCAGGAGCGGCTTGAGAATGGATTTCATGTCTTCTCGCTTCTCTTCAAGGATTCTATGGGGGCGCCGGCCTAGAGGCCCAGCATCTCCCTCGGATCGAAAGTGACCTGGATGTCGGACCAGATGTCCTGCTTGCCTGCGGGAACCTGCAAGCCAGCCATGTCGCATTTCTGAACCGCGCGAACGGCACTTTCGTCAAACGGGCGGTTTCCGCTCGACTTTTCGACAGTAGGCCGGCCATCCAGCTTGCCCGACGCGTCAAGATTGAAGCGGACCACGGCGACGAGATCCTCCGCGCCTTCCACTCCGACTGGCAGGGTCCAGCATCCTTGAAGCTGATTTTCCAGGGTTCCCATCTCCGATTTGGAGAGCTTCTGGCCCTGATCCTTGTCGCCGCCGAGCGAAGACTGTTGGGTCGAGCGCTTGGCGCCGCCACCGGCCGGCTTCCGCTTGTCGAGCAGAGCCGAAATCTCGTCGGCGTTGAATTGCTTGTCGTCCGATTTCGGCTTGGATGAGGCTTCCTTGACCGGCTTGTCGGCATCCTTGCGCTCCGGCGCCTTGGCGCTTTCGGCCTGGACCGGCTGCGGCTTCGGCCGAGCCTCAGGCGCGGGGGCCGAGTCGGGAAGCTGCGCCTCCTCGGTTGGCGGTTCCTTGGCAATCGCCTCGGCGACGGCGTCCGGCTTGACCTCGGGCTGTGGATCGATCGCGGCGGTCTTGTCCTGCGGCGGCGTGGGCGTCGGCTCCTTGGCCGGCGTCGGCTTGGGCTCGGTCTGCTTGACCGGTTCTGGCTTGACCTCTTCCTTCGGCTGCGGCACCGGCGCTACCTCCGTAGCGGGAATTGGCTTCGGCTCTTCCTTCGGCTTCGGCACGTCCTCGGGCTTGGGCTTTTCGACCGGCGTCGGCGCGGGTGGCGGGGCCGCCGTCATGTCGACCGGCTGGGGCTTGGGCTCAGGTGTCGGCGGCTTGTCGGTGTCGACGCTGTTATCGCCGACTTTCTGGGCGTCGGGAACGATGTCGGGACGCTGCGTCGGCACCGGCGCCGGCTTGTCGTGCATCACAGCCTTCTTGTCGCCTTGCAGGATCTGTGCCGTCGCTTCCATCGGCACGATCTCGACCGACACCGATTCCGCATCAGACGCGGGCATCGCGGGCGGCGAGGACAACGTGAACAGGCCGAAGGCCAGCGCCACCGTATGCAAGATCACCGATGTGGTGAGGCCGGTCCTCATCTTGCGTCTATTGATCCTGTTCCTGCAGTGAAACCAGGCCGATATTCTTGTAGCCGGCGGCCGAGATACGAGCCATCACCTTCATGGCCATGCCGTAGTCGGTAGATTTGTCACCTCTGATGAAAATGCGCTCGTCATAGCCGGTCTTCGAGATCGCCTGCAGCTTTGCCACCAGCTCCTCGATCGGGATCTCGGTTTCCTGGAGGTAGATCTGACCGGCCGAGTTGATGGACACGGTTATAGGCTGCGTATCGGCGTTCATCGCTTTGGCCTGGGTATCCGGCAGGTCGATCGGCACGCCGACCGTCAGCAACGGCGCCGCGACCATGAAGATGATCAGCAGCACCAGCATCACGTCGACCATCGGCGTGACGTTGATCTCCGATATCAGGGCGTGATGGCGGCCGCGCCGCCTGTGGCCGCGCCCGCCGCGTCCTCCGCCACCTGCGCTTACGGACATTCCCATGATCGTTCCTCAGGCCTTCTGCACGACTTTTTCATCGATTTGGCGCGAGAGTATGGCGGAGAACTCATCCGCGAACCCTTCCATGCGCACCGCGATCTTGCTCGCGTCGGACGACAGCTTGTTGTAGGCGATGACGGCAGGGATGGCGGCGAGCAGGCCGATGGCCGTCGCCAGCAGCGCCTCGGCGATGCCGGGCGCGACCACCGACAGGCTGGTGTTCTTCGACGCGGCGATCGCCTGGAACGAGGTCATGATGCCGATAACCGTGCCGAACAGGCCGATAAAGGGCGCCGCCGAGCCGGTGGTGGCGAGAAAGCCGAGCCGCCCTTCCAGCTTTTCCATCTCGCGGGTCAGCGCCAGATCCATGGCCTTGTCGATGCGGGTCTGCAGGCCGAGCGGCGATTTCGCGCCCTTCTCGAAGCTCTTCTTCCATTCGCGCATGGCGGCGACGAAGATCGCGCTCATGCCGGTCGTCTTGCGGTCGGCGAGCGTGCGGTAAAGTTCTTCCAGCGACTGTCCCGACCAGAACACCTGTTCGAAGCGATTGAGCGCCAGCCGCATGCGGGCATAGGCGACGAGCTTGTCGACGATGATCGCCCAGGTCCAGATCGAGGCGCAGAGCAGCCCGATCATGACCAGCTTGACCACCCAACCGGCCTGCATGAACAAGGCCCAAATCGATAAATGCGCGCCCGGTTCGGCGAGAGCGATGTTTTCCATGTTACGTCCTTAAAGATTTTCCGGGCGTGGCTGGCGGCTGGCCCATGGGCATCCCTTGTGGTCCGTTCGCGTTAAGCTGGCGGAATAACCCCAAATGCACCATTGGCGGCCTTTTCGGGGCAAATATTGGTGAAAGGAAGGCGCTTGGATTCTCCCAATCTTAACCAATCCCTTCATGGACCGTTATGGTTAAGGATGGGTTAGGACGTACAGCGCGGCGCATTGCCGCGCCCCGACGAGCCGCCGGCGGTCCTGGCCCCCTAACCGAGAGCTCCGGGATTGTCCGCCTCTGAACCCTTATTTGCGCGTTCTGGGCATGAAGGCTGCGATCCAGTCCTTGGGAAAGCGCCGCGGCCGTCCGTTGTCGCCGACGATCGCCGCTTCGACCCGCGCCTCGACCAGCACTTCGCTGCCGCGCTTCAATTGCTGCGCCATGACGATCCGCGCACCGGAAATCTCGTCGGTGCGCGTATCGATGGTCAGGATGTCGTCCATGCGGGCCGAACCGCGGAAATCGATTTCCATGCGCCGCACCACCCAGACTATTTTCTCGCCATGTTTGCCCTCGGCAAGCTCGGTGTGGTGGACGCCGGCCAAGCGCAGATAATCGGAACGGCCGCGCTCGAAGAACTCGAGATAGCGCGCGTGGTAGACGACGCCGGAAAAATCGGTGTCTGCATAATAGACCCGCGCCATCAATCGATGGCCGAATTCCGTCAGCGCGCCGGAAAGCCCGGCGGACAATGCCGATTCACGGTGATCGTCCATTGCTGTCCTTTTGGCCCGACGGGCCCTGTTTTAAGCAACACCTGTTTTGCGCATAGACCGGCGATGATCAAGACCTGGAGGGCGGGGCCGGGAACTGCCAGCACCGAAGCCATAAGCAGCGGAACTTACGGCTCTTCCTGGAATAGGCTGATCTGCTGCTGCGCCAGGTCCTTCGGCGCGTCGAGGCCGAGATGCCGCCAGGCATTGGCCGCCAGCACGCGGCCGCGCGGCGTGCGCATGATAAAGCCTTGCTGGATCAGAAAGGGTTCGATGATGTCCTCGATGGCATCGCGCGGCTCGGAAAGCCCAGCGGCGATGGTTTCAATGCCGACTGGCCCGCCGCCGAAATTCCGGGCGATCATCGACAAATAGCGGCGGTCGAGCGCGTCGAGGCCGAGCCCGTCGACCTCCAGCCGCGTCAGCGCCTCGTCGGCGATCCTGCGGTCGACATGGCCGTCGCCGGCAACGCTGGCGAAGTCGCGCACCCGGCGCAACAGCCGGCCCGCGATGCGCGGCGTGCCGCGCGCCCGCCGGGCGATCTCCAAAGCACCGTCGTCACCGAGCGGCATGGCAAGGATGCGGGCGCCGCGCCGCACGATCTGCTCGAGTTCCTCGACGGAATAGAAATTGAGCCTGACCGGGATGCCGAAGCGGTCGCGCAGCGGGTTGGTCAACAGGCCGAGCCGGGTGGTGGCGGCGACGAGGGTGAAGCGGGCCAGGTCGATCTTGACCGAGCGCGCCGCCGGCCCCTCGCCGATGATCAGGTCGAGCTGGAAATCCTCCATCGCCGGATAGAGGATTTCCTCGACCGCCGGGTTGAGCCGGTGGATCTCGTCGATGAACAGCACGTCGCGGTCTTCGAGGTTGGTGAGCAGCGCCGCGAGATCGCCGGCCTTGGCGATGACCGGACCGGAGGTCGAGCGGAAATTGACGCCGAGCTCGCGCGCCATGATCTGCGCCAGCGTCGTCTTGCCGAGGCCGGGCGGCCCGACGAACAGCACATGGTCGAGCGCTTCGCTGCGGCCCTTGGCGGCTTCGATGAACACTTTGAGATTGGCCCGCACCGCCGCCTGGCCGACGAAGTCGCCGAGCGTCTGCGGCCGCAAGGTCTGCTCGGCATCCTCGCCGCGTTTGTCGGGAGCAATGAGGCGTGGCGAAAGGCTCATGCGAGCAGTTCCATACCGGGAATGGCCTTGGCAGCGCGCTGATCGAAGGTGACCGTGTGCGTGCAACCTAATTTTCGATTGTGCTCCGCAATCAACGCGTCGGCAAAGTCGACCTGCACTGAATTCGATCGTTCGAGCGCGATGACGATGGCATCGAAGTCTTCGAACTCCAGCGTCTTGATCTTGAGCAGCCTCTGGATCGCGGCCAGCACCTGTTCCTTGGGCTGCCTGTAGCGCGAAGCCAACGACCAGCTGAATTCGACCAGCACGATCAAGCTCACGAAGCCGGGCATTTCCAGACTGAGGCCGCGGCCGAACGCAAGCGCCTTCGCCCGCTGCTCCGGATCATCGTTGAGCACCATGCGAAGCAGAACGTTGGTATCGATGCCGATCGACGTCAAGCGGCACCCTCTTGTCCGTCATTTGGTCTATCCCCGACAACATGCCGGCCGACCGCATCCCGCACAGCGGCGTCGATTTCCTCCAGCGTAGCGGGACCGCCAGGCGGATCTCCCAAGAACCCGGCGAGGTCGGCAAATCCGAGGTTGCGCGGCGTTCCGATCAGGTAACCATCCATGACTGTCCAGGCGATCGTGTCGCCTGTCTTGAGCGACAAGGCGTCGCGGACGTCCTTTGGGATCGTAAGCTGTCCCTTGGAGGTCAGACTGGCATATGCGCCCATATTCTTACTCCTGGAGAAAATTCTTACCGATCACATAGTAGTCGGAATTTCACTTTCCAGCAACGTCTCACCGTGCCAGCTCCTTCAGCCCGAAGCGGATCAGCTTCGATGCGTCCGCTTCCTCGCCTGCCGTCTTCAGCGCCGCCGCCACCGCATTGGCGGCGGTGTCGCGCGAATAGCCGAGATTGACCAGCGCCGAGACGGCGTCTGTAATCGGCGCCGAAGCAACGCCCTCGCCGAGCTCCTGCCTCAGGCCGATGGTGCCGGAGGCAGTGCCCGCATAGGCCGGCGCCTTGTTCTTCAACTCGGTGACGATGCGCTCCGCCACCTTCTTGCCGACGCCCGGCGCGCGGCTGACCATGGCGATATCGCGCAACGCAATCGCATTGGCGAGGTCGGCCGGCGCCAGCGTCGACAGGATGGCCAGCGCCACCTTGGCGCCGACGCCCTGCACATTGTTCATCAACAACCGGAACCATTCGCGCTCCAGCACCGACTGGAACCCATAGAGCCGCAGCATATCCTCGCGCACATAGGTCTCGATGAACAATATCACCGCCTCGCCGGGCGGCGGCAATGCGGCAAGCGTGCGCGCCGAGCAATAGGCGACATAGCCGACGCCATGCACGTCGACGATGCAGAAATCCTCGTCGATCTCGTCCAGCGTGCCTTTTAGCTTGCCGATCATTTGAGCTTGCCGATCATGCCGGGTGGGTTTCCGGAGAGATGATATCGAGGTCCGGGAAATAGCTGCGATAGCGCGCGGCATCGCGCGTCAGCAGGCGATGCCCAGCGACAACCGCATGGGCTCCAATAAAGAAATCCGGCAGCGTTCGTTCGCGGAGGCCGCCGGCGCGGCGATAGCGGGAGTGCGTGACACCAGCAAGGAAGGCCGCTTCCCACGGCAGGAATTCGCGATCCATCTTGAGCATGTCGACTGCTTGGCGAAGGGCCTGTTCGGTCGCGATCAACGGCGCGAGTTCGGACCAGACGATTGCATTGATTACGAGTGCGCCGTCGCGCCGGCATGCGGTAATTGCTGATGCCGACCATTTCGTCTCCCGTCCGGCAGGACCCCAAACGTCGATCAGGACGTTTGTGTCAATCAATGTCGAGGTCTTCACGCGGGCCCCTCAGCCATTCCACATATTCGTCCGCCGTCATGCCCCCCAGATCCAGCGTACCAGCCATACGGCCGAGCATCTGGCTGAATCTGCGCGAGGCTTCCTCCTTCGACATGTTTTCGTCGACCGCAATGACACGAGCACCGTCCTCGGTGGGGACGAACTCCACCTCCGAGCCCGGGCCGATACCCAGATGATCCCGTATTTCCTTCGGGATGGTCACTTGGCCCTTGGTGGTAACGCGCATGGTAATACCTCGTTGGTATTACTTATTGTTCACTGGAGAACAAGTCAAGAACAAACTTATTCGGCCAGCATCGCCATCCTGTAGGCGATGCTCTGCCTGTGATGCGCGTGACAGATGGCGATGGCCAGCGCATCGGCGGCGTCGTCGGTGTCGAAAGTCGCCTTCGGCATCAGCACCTTGACCATCATATGGATCTGCTTCTTGTCGCCATGGCCGACACCGATCACCGCCTTCTTGACGGCGTTGGGCGCATATTCGGCAACGGCAAGGCCGGCGCGCGCCGGCACCAGCATGGCGATGCCGCGTGCCTGGCCGAGTTTCAGCGTCGCCGCGGCATCCTTGTTGACGAAGGTCTGCTCCACCGCCGCCTCGTGCGGCATCGTGGCATGCAGGATCTCGGCAAGCCCGTCATGCAATTGGCAAAGACGCACCGCCAGCGCCGCCTTGTCGTCGGACCGTACTGTGCCGGAAGCGACGAAGCGCAGCGAATTGCCAAGGCTTTCGACGATGCCCCAGCCGGTGCGCCTAAGCCCCGGATCGATGCCGATGATGCGAATCGCTTTCCCCATCCGCCAAGTCTACCTTCAGCGGGCAGCGATGCCAGCGAAATGTGAACAAACCAGAAACGGGGCTCGTGATGTCCACAAAGCCTCTGAGACCGTTTCGAAAGGTCGCTCCGGCGAGTCATATGGTGGTGGTTTCGAGAACCGGAGCGCAGCGGACATTTGGGTCCGTGAGCCCACGCGTGATCCCGAGGGGATCATGCGCAATCAAAGTGCTGCAGCGTCCTTTGCGCGTCCAAAAGGACGCGGCGCTGCAGGTAAGCGGAGAAAACGCCGCCAGATGGCCGCTGGAGTAGAGTTTCCAAACGGTCTCTCAGCCGCGGGCGAAAGCCGTGTTGAGCAACGTGATCTGGTCGGAGACCGGATTGAGGCGACGGCTCGACTGAGGCACCTCGGCGAGGCCGCCATAGATCTCCTCGTCCATGCGGCGCACCAGCGCCTGCAGGCGCAGCGAGCGGTTGACGAGGTCGACGAAATCCGTCGGCAGCTCGGCCCAGCCGGGCGCCTCGTCATGCGCGGAGGCGGTGTCGAGACGCACCTTGGATTTTTCGGAAGCCACCTGATCGCGGGTCATCTCGCCGGAATTCGCCGCCCGCTGCAAAAGCAGCCACGAGGCGACCTGCATCAGCCTGGTGGTCAGCCGCATCGACTCGGCCGCATAAAGCGTCGCCGCCAGCCTCGACAGCTTCTTGGCCTCGGCGCGGCCCTTGCCGTCGAGATATTCGGCCGCCTGCTCGACCAAGCCCATGCCTTCCTGATAGAGCGGCTTGAAGGATTGGGAGAAAACCCGGCGCTCCGCCAGCTTGATGGTGTTCGCGCTCGCCTTCGAAGGCTCGTTCATCGCTGCGCCCCTGCACTTGCCTGACAGCCGGCCGATTCGGCTCTTGGCCGCCATATCCGGCAGCCTAAACGACTGAAGCTTGAAAATGCGCTTCGCTGCCGGCGAAGGCAAGCACATGTTTAACAAACGGTTAACGGCCGCATTTGGCCCAAGGGGCTCCATGCCGGCGAACAAAAAAAGAGCCGCGGATAAGGCGGCTCTCAGGAGTTTAACAGGGAGGCGTCAAACAAAGTGGCTCCAACCACTCGGTAAGAATCCAGATCACTGGATGGACATAGTAAACGCCTGTAAAGCTTAACAAAGCCTTAACGCAGGGCATATTTTTCGATCAAGCGCCCAGCATCTGTGCCGTAACAGCACAGATGGCCGGCTAAGCCGCCGCTCTCACCACCGGCTGGAAAGTGGGGGCGACGCGCTTGCGCCACGGTTCCTCCAGATCGTGACCGACATACCGAAACAGATCCGCTCGCCGCGCGACATCGTTCCGAAACAGGCGCCGCGCTAAACGCCCGCTCCTCGCAACGAGGCGGAGCAAAATTGCGCTCCGGCAATCATCAAAATTTCTCAAGGAGCGAACAATGGACTGGTACTCGGCCGTTAAATTTCTGCACATCGTCTCGGCGATCCTCTGGGTCGGCGGCGGCTTCACCCTGATGCTGCTTGCGGTACGCGCCGACCGCGCTGGAAACGTCGAAGGCATGTTGCAGGCGATGCGCGCCACTGGCGAGCTCGGTAACCGGTTCTTCGCGCCGATGTCGATGCTGACATTGCTCTTCGGCCTCATCATGTGCGGCTTCTGGGTCGGCTTTTCCGATTTGTGGGTGCTGATCGGCCTTGCCGGTTATGCGACGACCTTCTGCATCGGCATGTTCGTCTTCAAGCCGACTGCCGACCGCATGGCAGGCATGATCGCCAAGGATGGCGTGACGCCGGCGGTGCTTGCCCAGGGCCAGCGCGTCCTCAATGCCGCGCGCTTCGACTATTCGGTGATGCTGATGATCATCGCGGACATGGTGCTGAAGCCGACACTGCACGACATCACCATTCTTGGCTGCATGGCGTTCGTGCTGGCAACCGGCGCTGCTCTCGCGCTTGGCAGGACGCGGCCGCTGCTGCCGAGTGCCGCCTGAGGTTTAAGGAATCCGGCGGCGGCCGCCTGGGGCCGCCGTCTTACAGAAGGCCGGCGATGCCGTCCCACAGAAGCTTGACCGCGACGACCGCCACGGTCGCATAGGTGAAGGGATAGAACAGCTCCGGCCGCATCCGCCGCACCAGCCAGGCGCCGGCGATTGTCGACAGCGGCGCCAGCGGCATCAGCACCGCCGACGCGGTCAAATTGGTGGTGTCGAACTGGCCGAGCGCGAAATAGGGGATGAGCTTCAGTGCATTGGTGACGGCGAAGAAGATCGCCGCGGTGCCGGACAGCACCTTCGGATCCAGCCTGATCGGCAACGCATAGACCTGAAAAGGCGGGCCGCCGACATGGGCGACGAAGCTGGTGAACCCGGCAACGGTACCCCAGAAGCCGGCGGCAACGCGGTTGGGCTCCGCCGCGTGGCCGGCACCGTGGCGGAGTTGCAAATAGAGCCAGCGCAGCACGAAGATCAGGGCGACCGCGCCGACGATCAGCCGGACCATCTCTTCGGTTACAAGTGCCGCCGTCAGCCAGCCAAGGGCAATGCCGATCACGGCACCCGGCATCATGTCGGCCAGCATCTTGCGGTCGAAGATACCCCACCATGTCCACACCGAGACAATGTCCATCAGGCACAGAATTGGCAGAAGAATTGCGGCAGCCTGAACCGGCGGCATGGTCAGCGCCATCAATGGCACGCCGACAAAGCCGACGGCGCCGCCGAAGCCGCCTTTCGACAGGCCGACGAGGATGACGGCCGGCATGGCCGCGGCATAGAACCAGGGATCGATGAGCAGGCCTGACATGGGGAAAGGAGGCTGGAGGGAAAGTTGAACTCTGGAATAGACCAGAAATGGCCAGACCGCGACCGCAAATACGTGGGCCACGCCACCGGAGCCCGTCACATATTTGGCATGTCGAGCGGCGGCGGGCGTCTCCGGATCGGCTGCGCCTTGATGATGGCGGTGCTGGTTTCGGCCTTGTCGGCGATGCGGTCGAGAATCCCGTCGAGCTCGCCGATCGAGCGGACGAACAGCCGGGCGACGAAGCAGTCATCGCCCGTCACCTTGTCGCATTCGCCGAATTCCGGGATTTCCTCGATCAGCTTCTGGACGATGTGCAGCTTACCGGGCAACGGCCGGATGCGAACGATCGCCTGCAAGGCGTAGCCGAGCGCCTGCGGATCGATGTCGATGGTGAATGCGCGAATGACGCCGCGATCCTCAAGCCGCCGAAGCCGCTCCGAAACGCTTGGCGACGACAACCCGACCTGCAGCGCCAGTTCCTTCAGCGAGGTCCGTGAATCCCTGACCAGGATATCGAGGAGCTTTCTATCGAGCTCGTCCAGCATTTTACAATTCCAAGAAAAAGCCGATGTTTACCTAATTAAATTAGGTTCGTTCTGCATATCACCAGCTACAAGTCATGGAAAGGCCCATATCTGCCGTGGGATTATAGAATCTCAACGGGTTTCGGGAGCATCCATGGACAACACGGTACGCGGCACGATCGAAATGACTGCGGCGATGGCGATCCTCGGCACGATCGGCTGGTTCGTCGTCCTGTCCGGCCAACCCATCATGGACGTGGTGTTCTGGCGCTGCGCCTTCGGTGCGGTAACGCTGCTGGTTATCTGCACGGCGCTGGGACTGCTGCGCGGCAGGCTGTCGCTTCGCATTGTCGCGATCGCGGCTCTCGGCGGTGCTGCCATCGTTATCAACTGGCTGCTGCTGTTCAGCGCGTTTTCCCGCGCGTCGATCTCGATCGCCACGGCTGTCTACAATACGCAACCCTTCATGCTGGTCGGTTTTGGCGCGCTCTTCTTCTCCGAACGGCTGACGGTGACCAAGCTGACCTGGCTCGGCATCGCCTTCGCCGGCATGCTGCTGATCGTGCAGGCCGCGCCCGATGCAGGCGATCATGGTACGGATTACTTTACCGGCATTGCGATGGCGCTGGCCGCGGCTTTCTTCTGGGCCGTTGCGGCTATCGTCACCAAGAAGCTCAAAGGCACGCCGCCGCACCTGATCGCCCTGATCCAGGTCTGCGTCGGCGTTCTCATGCTGGCACCTTTCGCCAATCTCACCCACCTTCCCGCCGATGCGCGGAGCTGGGTCATGCTGGCGACGCTCGGCATCGTCCATACCGGCCTGATGTACATCCTCATGTACGGCGCCATCCAGAAACTGCCGACGCATCTGCAGGGGTCGCTGTCCTTCATCTATCCAGTCGTCGCCATCCTCGTCGACGTCGTCGCCTTCGGCCACCGGCTGCATCCGGCGCAGATCGCCGGCGCCGCCGCCATCCTGGTCGCCGCCGCCGGCATGAACCTCGGCTGGTCGCTTTGGAAATCGAAAGTGCCTGCGTAGAGCCCGCAAGCGACCAGGCGAGGAGAATTTCGGCCAACGGTAGTCATGCGCCGAGCCCCGATAGATCTAGCCGGCAATCGTGATCCCCCTGCCGCCTGTTCAATCCCCGCACTTTGCTCTATGCCGCAATGCAACCATCTTCGCCCGGCATAGGCGATAACCGGGACCGAACACCAATGAATGACGCAACGCCCCCCAACCGCTGCCGTATCGTGTTGATCGCGCCGCCGAACGTGCCGGCCGAGCGCATCGCCGCAGCCTTCGACGGCGGTGACGTCGCCTCGCTGATCCTGCCGGAAAACGGCATGGACGAGGCCGCCTTCCAGGCCTTTGCCGAGCAGATCGTGCCGGTGGCGCAAGCGGCCGGCATTGCCGTCATCATTGCTGGCGACACCCGCATCGCCGGCCGCGTCCAGGCCGACGGCATCCATGTCGAGGTCGGCAAGGACGAGCTCGCCGAAACGATCGAACACTTCCAGGCCAGGATGATGGTCGGCACCGGCGGCGCCAAGACCCGCGACGACGCGCTGGAACTTGGCGAGGTCAGGCCCGATTATATTTTCTTCGGTCGCTTCGGCTACGACAACAAGCCGGAGCCGCATCCCCGCAACCTGTCGCTCGGGCAATGGTGGGCGGACGTGATCCAGATCCCTTGCATCGTCATGGCCGGATCCGATCTTGCCTCGGTGGAAGCTGTCGCCGCCACCGGTGCCGAATTCGTGGCGCTTTCCAGCGCGGTTTTCGCCGGCGACGTCGATCCGAAGACGGCGGTTGCCACCGCCAACGCGCTGCTCGACGAAACCGCACCGCGCTTCGAGGACTGACGTGCTCTCTCGGACGATCCTTTTCAGCGCTTTTCTCGCAACGGCCGTAACCCAGGCGATAGCGGCGGAACCCGTTCCGCTGCCGCAGCCGAGGCCGGATTCCAGCGAGCCTGCCGACAAGCCGTTTCTCCCACCATTGCCGCAGCCCGCCACCACGGCCCCTTTGCCGTCGGCCGATACCATCAACCCCGACCGCTTCGGCGCAAAACCGTCCGACGCCGCCTACGGCGCCTTTCAGCGCGGCCTCTACAAGACGGCCTACAACCTTGCGATTTCCCGTGCTCAAAACGGCGATCCGGCGGCACAGACGCTGGTGGCCGAGATATTGTCGCGCGGCCTCGGCGTGCCGGTCGACGCGGCAGGGGCGGCGAAGTGGTATGCGCTTGCCGCCGAGCAGGGCATCCCGGAATCGCAATTCCAGTATGCGCTGATGCTGCTCGATGGCCGCTACGTCAAAAAGGACGAGAAGGAGGCCTATGCGCTGATGCAGGCCGCCGCCGAAGCCGGCAACCGCCTGGCGCAGTTTAATTTTGCCCAGCTGATGGTCGAACAGGAGCCCGGCGATGCCGGTATTGCCAAAGCCGTATCCTATTACGAGCGCGCCGCCGCGACCGGGCTTGCCGACGCACAATATGCGATGGCACAGGTCTACGCCAATGGCGCCGGCGGCAAGCCGCGCGACGATGTCCGCGCCCGCGGCCTGCTGGCACAGGCTGCGCGGCAGAACTACGACACGGCGCAGATCGATCTCGCCACCTGGATGATCGAGGGGCGCGGCGGCGCCCGCGACCTGAAATCGGGCTTTAACTGGATGAAGCAGGCCGCAGAAGGCGGCAACGTCGCCGCCCAGAACCGTCTCGCCAAGCTCTACATGAACGGCATCGGCACCGATCCGGATCTGATCCTCGCCGGCGCCTGGTATGTTGTCGCCCGCCGCGCTGGGCTCATCGACCAAGAGATGGACGATTTCCTGCAGGGCCTGACCGACGAGCAGACGCAGCAGGCGCTGCAACGGGCCAATCGCCTGCCCTGACTGTGATCTCGCGACTCATTGCACCCGGACTCGCAAGCGCGAGGCTCATTGCGTATGATCGAGCACGACCTTGCCGAAGGGCGAGCCGTGTTCAAGGTACCGAAAGGCTTCGGCGGCCTGGGTCCACGGTACGACCCGGTCGATCACCGGTCTCAATCGGTTGACGACAATGGCGCGGTTCATCGCCTCGAAGGATTCGCGTGAGCCCACCGGTATGCCTCGCGCCCTGACCTGCCGGCGGAAGATGTCGAGCGGGTTGATGGCGCCGTCACTGCCGCCGAGATAGCCGATGACGTTGATCTGGGCGCCGCGCGCCGCTGCCCTCAGCGATTGTGTAAAACTCTGCGGTCCGCCAACCTCGATGATATGGTCGGCGCCGCGCCCATCCGTCAATCCCAACACGGCCGATGCCCAGTCCGGGACGCTGCGATAGTTCACGCCATCATGCGCGCCCAGTTGCTTTGCCCGTGCAAGTTTCTCGTCGCTGCTCGACGTCACGATGACGCGCGCCCCGGCAGCGGCGGCGAATTGCATCGCAAACAAGGAAACGCCGCCGGTGCCGAGACAAAGTACGGTGTCGCCGGGCTTGACGCTGCCCTCTGTAAACAGCGCGTGCCATGCCGTCACGCCGGCGCAGGGCAGCGTCGCCGCCTCGAAGTCGCTCAGATTGGCCGGCGCCAGCACCGCCGCCTGTTCATCGAGCCGAGCAAATTCGCTGAGCAGCCCGTCGATCGGGCCGCCACCTTGATAGGAGGGCTCGGCCATCGCGAAACTGCCGCCGACCCAGCGCTGCCAGAACGTGCCGCAGACCCGGTCGCCGATCTTGAACCGGCTGACCTCGGCGCCGACGGCTACGACTTCGCCGACGCCGTCCGACAGCGGCACCAGCGGCAATGCAAATTTCGTGTGATAGCTGCCGCGGACGATCTCGGCATCGCGGTAGTTCAGCGCCGTCGCCTTCACCTTCACAATCATCTCTTGGCGCCCTGGTTCAGGCATCGGCCGCTCGACCATTCTGAGATTCTCGAGGCCGCCCGGGCTCTGCAATTCGATCGCTTTCATCGTGTTCCTTCTCTGCTGGTCCTGCCGGAGGAAAATCGCTTGCCATCCATCGGATTTCAAATTCATAATGTTCAGCATAATTATGCCTCTCTGACATGTTCAGGTGTCTCGTGCTCGAAGAACTGAAAACACTGGCCCTCTTTGCCGAGGAGGGTTCGATTCAGAAGGTGGCTCGACGCCTGCCGTTGACGCAGCCGGCCGTCACCCGCCAGATCCAGCGGCTGGAGGAGATGCTCGGCACGGAATTGCTCGACCGCCGGCTAAAGCCGTCGCGACTGACCCCGGCCGGCGTAGAGGTGCTGGCACGCGGCAAGGACATTCTCGCCGCCGTCGACGCGCTGCGATCATTCGCCAGGGGCAACGAGCCGGAGGGTCTGCTGCGGCTCGGCCTCGCCCATGGACTTTGCGACAAAGCCGTGGCCGCCGCCATTGCTGATGCCGTGGCGCGGTTTCCGAAGGTTTCGCTGCGTCTGAAGAGCGGTTGGAGCCTTGAGCTGGCCGACCAGCACAAGCGCGGACAGCTCGACCTCGCCTTCATCCTGGACGGCGGCAATTCCAAAACTGGCGACGGCGTTGTCGGAACCGAGCCCCTCGCCATCATCGCCGCCGAAAACACCGGCCGGCAAGCCGACGTCAAGACCATGCCCTGGGTTCTCAGTCCTGAACCTTGCGACGCGCGCCGGCGGCTGGCGGCTGCCCTTGCCGAGGGCGGCCACAGGTTGATGGTCGGCGCCGAGATTCAGGACAGCGCGCTGCAGATCGACTGGGTTCGTCGAGGCCAAGGCCTTGGCCTGCTGCCCAAGCGGCTGCTGCAGGAAAAGCTGCCGGAGGGCATTGCCCTGGTCGACGCTCCCGGCCTCGAGCTGTCGCTGCGAATTGTCGTCTTGCGTTCGCCGCACCTGCATCTTTTAACAGAGGTAGCCGACGCCATGAGCGCGGCCGTAACCGCCATCGTCAGGACGGACTGAGGCTGCCGCGCCGCGCTGCCGGGCGAGCTTCGTTCCCGCTTCATCGGAAGGCGCTCCTTGCCTCTGCTAGCGATTTGTGGTCTTGGAGGCGCCAAATTGCCCTTTGCGGCGATCATCTCATTTCCGGATCACCTCACCATGGCCAAGATCAATGGCAACGAAATCCGTCCCGGCAACGTCATCGAGCATGATGGCGGCCTTTGGGTGGCGGTCAGGACCAACACCGTCAAGCCCGGCAAGGGCGGCGCCTACAACCAGGTCGAGCTCAAGAACCTGATCAACGGCACCAAGCTCAACGAGCGCTTCCGTTCGGCCGAGACGGTCGAGCAGATCCGGCTCGATCTGAAGGATTTTTCCTTCCTCTACGAGCAGGGCGACGCGCTGGTGTTCATGGACACCGAAAGCTACGAGCAGCTCGAATTGCAGAAGGAGTTCGTCGGCGATCGCGCCGCCTTCCTGCAGGACGGCATGATGGTGACGGTCCAGCTCTATGACGAAAGGCCGATCGGCATTTCGCTGCCCGACCAGGTGACGCTGACCATCACCGAGGCCGACCCGGTGGTGAGGGGCCAGACGGCAGCCTCGTCCTACAAGCCGGCGATACTCGAAAACGGCATCCGTGTGCTGGTGCCGCCGTTCATCGGCTCGGGCGAGCGCATCATCGTCGACACCAATGAAATCACTTACGTGCGCCGCGCCGATTGAGGCGTGATCCCGAAAAGTGGCAGACTTTTTGGATAGGATCACGCGTCAAAGCAGATAGGCGCAGCGACAGGAAGAAGAGCAATGGCGCGTTCCGCGATCCTCAATGTCATGGTCCAGGCCGCAATGAAGGCCGGCCGCTCGCTGTCGCGCGACTTCGGCGAAGTGCAGAACCTGCAGGTCTCGATGAAGGGGCCGGGCGACTATGTCAGCCAGGCCGACCGCAAGGCCGAAGACATCGTCTTTGCCGAACTGTCCAAGGCGCGGCCCGGCTACGCCTTCCTGATGGAGGAACGCGGCGTGATCGAGGGCGACGACGGCCAGCACCGCTGGATCGTCGATCCGCTCGACGGCACCACCAATTTCCTGCACGGCATTCCGCTCTTCGCTATCTCGATCGCGCTGGAGCGCCAGGGCCAGATCGTCGCCGGTGTCATCTACAATCCGGCGATGGACGAGCTCTACACCGCCGAGCGTGGCGGCGGCGCCTTCATGAACGATCGACGGTTGCGCGTCGCCGGCCGCACCAAGCTGGTCGATGCGGTGATCGGCTGCGGCGTGCCGCATCTCGGGCGTGGCCAGCACGGCAATTTCCTTGTCGAGTTGCGCAATGTCATGGCCGAGGTCTCGGGCGTGCGCAGCCTCGGCTCCGCCTCGCTCGATCTCGCCTACGTCGCCGCCGGCCGCATGGACGGTTTTTGGGAAATCGGCCTGTCGGCCTGGGATATTGCCGCCGGCATGTTGCTGATCCGCGAGGCGGGCGGCTTCGTCTCCGATTTTGCCGGCGGCCAGGACATGCTGACCGCCGGTTCGGTCGTTGCCGGCAACGAACTCATGCAACGCGCGCTGTTGAAGACGGTGAAGAAGCCGCTCCCAGCGCGCTGATGTAGTCGCGCCGCGCTGAAGCGCCGCAGTCGCAAAACCGCAACCAAAGCTTGAAATACTGTCCCGCGGCCGCCCAGATAAGGCGACGCAGGATCATCGATGACGAACAGCCGGCCCACATCCCAGAGCGAATTATCCCAGCTCGACATCCCCTTCATGGGGCGCTGGCATTACTCGCGCGCCGAGATCATCGCCGACGGTATCGTCCACGCCGTGGGCATCGTGCTGGCGATCTCTGCCGGCTCGACGTTGCTGGCACTGGCCGCCTATCGGACCGGCCCCGGCGAATATGTCGCCGCCGCCTTCTATGTGGTCTCGCTGCTCACCGTGCTGTCGGTTTCGCTGGCCTATAATCTGTGGCCGGTATCGTCGCCGGCGAAATGGATATTGCGGCGCTTCGACCATGCGGCGATCTACCTGCTGATCGCTGCGACCTACACGCCGTTCCTTGCCCAGCTCGGCGGCTCGCCGCTGGCTGTTTCGATGATCGTCCTGGTTTGGATCGCCGCGACGGTCGGCATCGCCATCAAGGTCTTTCTCCCCGGCCGTTTCGACCGGCTGGCAATCGTGTTCTATCTCGCCATCGGCTGGAGCGGCATCGTTCTGGTGGAGCCGCTCCTACGGACGCTGCCGGCGACATCGATCGCCCTCATCGTTGCCGGCGGCATCGTCTATTCCTGTGGCGTGATCTTCTTCGCCTGGAAAGGCCTGCGCTTCCACAATGCGCTGTGGCACGGCTTTGTCGTCACCGGCGCCGGCCTGCATCTGGCCGCCATGGTCGACTGCCTGGTCATTAACCGGCTTTGACCTCCGGTCGCGGACAGTGGCAATATTGCCAAGCGCCATTCAATTTCGTCACAATTCCGTTTAGAGTCGCAAACACAATGTGATCGGCGGCGATGGCATCGGAAACGGGGCACGGATGACTTTACTCAGATCCTTCGGCATGGGCAGGCGCTCCGACGTTCTGATCTACGACCCGCACAAATTGTCGAGCCCGCAGGTCTTTCTGCTGACCATGGTGATCTTTCTGTTCATCGTGGCCTTTATCGCCGCCATCCTGACCCGCCAGATCTCGACCGCCTTCGTCACCAATCCCGGCCTCAACGGCCTGATCATCGGCGTGCTGGCGGTCGGCATCCTGCTGGCCTTCGTCCAGGTCGGCCGGTTGTTCCGCGAGGTGCGCTGGGTCAATTCGTTCCGCGCCGGTTCCGAAACCACCGAACCCGTGCTGCTGGCGCCGATGAAGGCGATGATCGGCCGCTCCTCGACGATTGCCTTCTCGACCAGTTCGATGCGCACCATGCTGGATTCGATCGCCACCCGCCTCGACGAAAGCCGCGACACCTCGCGCTACCTTGTCGGGCTGCTGGTGTTCCTCGGCCTGCTCGGCACCTTCTGGGGCCTGCTCAACACGATCGGCTCGATCCGCGAAACCATCGAGTCGCTCGATCCCGGCACCGGCGACGCAGCGGCCGTGCTCGAATCCCTGAAGCAGGGGCTTTCCGCCCCTTTGGCCGGCATGGGCACCGCTTTCTCGTCGTCTCTGTTCGGCCTGTCCGGCTCGCTGGTGCTCGGCTTCCTCGACCTGCAGGCCGGCCGCGCCCAGACGCGCTTCTATACCGAGCTCGAGAACTGGCTGTCCTCGGTCACCGACCTGTCCTCCGACATCGTCGTTGCCGACGCGGCCAAGAGCGAACCCTCCGATGAAATCCGTCTGTTGTCGGAAAAGCTGCGCACCCTGCAGGAGAATGGCGGCGGCTCCAATCCGCGCGTCGCCACCGCCATGGCCAATCTCGCCGACGGCATTTCTGGCCTGGTCAAGAACATGCGCTCGGAACAGCAGATCATGCGCGACTGGGTCGAGGCCCAGTCCGACGAGCAGAAGGCGATGCGCAACACCCTGGAGAAGATCGCCGACGCCTTGAAGAAACCTGGAGTGCATTGACGTGGCGTTGGCACGAGGCCGGCGCTCCGACCGCCGCATCGATTACTGGCCTGGCTTCGTCGATGCGCTGTCGACGCTGCTGTTGGCGATCATGTTCCTGCTCACGGTTTTCGTGCTGGCGCAGTTCCTGCTCGGCCGCGAGATCTCCGGCAAGGACACGGTGCTCAACCGCCTCAACTCCCAGATCAATGAGTTGACCCAGCTTCTGGCGCTGGAGCGCTCGACGACGCAGGACAAGGAGGACACCCTTGCCAATTTGCAGGCCTCGCTGTCTGCATCGGAGGCGGAAAAGAGCCGGCTCGAACAATTGCTGGCGCAAGGCGCTGGCGCCGGCGACGCCGCCAACCAGCGCGCAACGGCACTTTCCGGCGAGCTCGACAGCCAGCGCCAGATCAGTCAACAGGCACTGAGCCAGGTTGAAATCCTCAACCAGCAGATCGCGGCGCTACGCAGGCAAATCGGAGCGCTCGAAGAAGCGCTCAACGTGTCCGAAACGCGCGATCGCGAGTCCAACACCAAGATTGCCGATCTCGGCCGCCGCCTCAACGTCGCGCTGGCGCAACGCGTGCAGGAACTGAACCGCTACCGCTCCGATTTCTTCGGCCGCTTACGTGAAATTCTCGCCGACCGCGAGAACATCCGCATCGTCGGCGACCGCTTCGTCTTCCAGTCGGAAGTGCTTTTCCCGACCGGCTCCGAAGTGATCAACGATGCCGGCAAGGTCGAAATGAAGAAGCTCGCCGATGCCATCATCGAATTGCAGAAGGAGATCCCGCCGGAGATCAACTGGGTGCTGCGCGTCGACGGCCACACCGACAACAAGCCGCTCTCCGGCACCGGCCGCTACCGCGACAATTGGGAATTGTCGACGGCGCGCTCGACATCGGTGGTCAAGTTCCTGATCGAGAACGGCGTGCCGGCCAACCGGCTGGTCGCGGCCGGCTTCGGCGAATTCCAGCCGCTCGACCCCGCCGATACCGAAGAGGCGCGCAACAAGAACCGCCGCATCGAGCTGAAGCTGACCGAGCGGTGATCTGCAAGCCTTTGGCTCGTTACATGCACCGGATCGAGCCGGCTCAAGTCGGCGGCATCTAGGGCACTGGTGCGGCAGCCGCAAGAGCTGAAAAAATTACCTTTTTTTAATTACACTTTGCCGCCACCGCCTTTTAGCCTTGGTCTGGGCCGAGAACCGCCGGCGGTGGAACCGCTCATCGCGACGCGACGGAACCTGACGGCCCGCGGCCGGAAGGCAGGAAAACCCAACCATCGCCTTCCCCAGTAAAGGAGACGCAACCATGCGCTTCTTCGCTCCCAGGAACCTCAGGACTGCTACGCTCGCCACACTTCTCCTCGCCGTTCCGTTTGCTGGCGCTTACGCCGGCCCGCGTGAGACGGCCTTGATCAATCAGATCCAGAGCGTGGAGACGGGTATCCAGGGCGCCATCCGGGCGAACAAGCTCGAGCCGGGCGAGGCGCGTGACTTGCGCACGCAGGTCGCTCAACTCGATCGGGCCGCCCAGAGGGCCGCGCGCGAGGGAACGATGCCGAGCACGCAATATCAGCAGTTGCTGGCGCAGCTCGACGATGTCAGCCAAAAGCTACGCGCTGATACCGGCAGTGCCTTCCTCATCGGCAACGGCGGCGATGGCGGATACTATCCTAACGGCTACGGCCCAAACTATCCAGGCGGCTGAGATCGGCCGCAGCGCCCGGCGCTGTGGCAATTGATTTTGCGTATGATCCTTTTCCAGTTTTCGGTTCAGGGATCATGCGCTAGCACAACGCCAACGCAATCAGCGCCAGCATTGCCGGCACTGTCTGGATGAACAGGATTTTACGGCCCGCCGTCGCCGCGCCGTAGAGGCCGGCGACGGCGACGCAGAGCAGGAAGAAGACTTTGAACTGGAAACCGGCTTCGCCGAGGTAAAGCCCCCAGATCAGCCCAGCTGCGAGAAAACCGTTGTAAAGTCCCTGATTGGCCGCAAGCACTTTCGAGGCACTGGCGAATTCCGGCGTCAGCTTGAATACCATGTGACCGCGCGGCGTGTCCCACAGCACCATCTCCAGATAGACGATGCAGAGGTGGATCACGGCCACCAGCCCGACCAGTACATTGGCGATCATGTTTCGTCTCCCCCATTGCGGTCTGCCGCCGCCAACGACATTGATCACGCACGCCACCGCTTCCGCAAGATGCCTTTCGGCCGTTGCGGCCGGCAGTCGATGCATCGGTCGCAGACGGTTTTCAGGGGTTGCCAACACTTTTCCATTGGTATCTTTTCCCGCCGTCAAATCAGCGGAACCCACCATGTCCTTTCAAAATCTCGACGACCTCGGCCACAAGCTCGAAGCGCTGGAACATGCCCTCGCCATTCTCGGCGCCGACGAGGCGACCCATATGGCGGTCGGCGGCGGCGAGAAGCGCGCAGAGGCAATGTCGGCGCTTGCCGGCATGCACCACGCCCAGGCGACTGCGCCGGAGATTGCCGATTGGATCGCGGCGGCCGAGCAGGAGGCGTTGAACGAAGAGCAGCAGGCCGCGGTCAGGGAGTTCCGCCGGCAATACACCAACCTGACCTGCCTGCCGGTCGAGTTCGTCGAGCGCCAGACGACTGTGCGCATGCGCTCCGAGCAACTCTGGCGCGACCTGCGCGCCAAGAACGACTGGGCCGGCTTCCTGCCGGCGCTCGAAGGCGTCGTGGCGCTGGTGCGCGAGGAGGCGACATTTCGCGCCGAGGTGCTCGGGCTCGAGCCTTATGACGCGCTGATGGAGCAATATGACCCGGGCAATCGCACCGCCGACATCACGCCTTTATTTGCTGAGTTGAAGACTTTCTTGAAAGGCTTCGTACCGGAGGCACTTGCCGTGCAGGAGGAGCGGCTGGCGAAACATCCGCTGAAGCCGCTTTCCGGCAGCTACCCCTTGGACAAGCAGCGCGAGCTCGGCCTCGCCATGATGGCCGCAGTCGGCTTCGACCTCACCCACGGCTCGCTGTCGGTTTCGCACCATCCCTTCTGCGGCGGTGTGCCGAGCGACGTGCGCATAACCACCCGCTACAAGACCTCGGATTTCCTGTCGGCGCTGATGGGCGTGCTGCACGAGACCGGCCATGCGCTGTACGAGCAGAACCTGCCGAAGGCGTGGGCGCACTGGCCACTCGGCAGAGCGCGCGGCATGGCGGTGCATGAAAGCCAGAGCCTGTTCGTCGAAAAGCAGATCGGCCGCAATCCAGAATTCTGGCGCTGGGCACTGCCGGTGGTCGAAAGACACCTTGGTGAGAGCTGGACGATCGACGACATCCTGCCGCATGTGCACCGGGTCGAGCGCGGTCTGATTCGCGTCGATGCCGACGAGGTCACCTACCCGCTGCATGTCATCCTGCGCTACGAGCTGGAGCAGGAGCTTGTCTCGGGGCGGCTGGAAGCAGCCGACCTGCCCGAGGCCTGGGATGCCAAGATGCGCGATTATCTCGGCCTGTCGACATCAGACAATCCGGCTGATGGTCCGATGCAGGACGTCCACTGGCCGGGTGCCGCCTTCGGCTATTTCCCCTCCTACACGCTGGGCGCCATGATGGCGGCGCAGCAATGGGCGGCGCTGACCAGAGATCATCCTTCAGCCGACGAAGACCTCGCCAAGGGAGATTTCGCCGCGATCAACGACTGGCGCCGCAAAAGGATCTGGTCGCAAGGCTCGCGCTGGTCGACGCCGGAACTGCTCGAACGCGCCACCGGCGAAAAGCTCAATGCCGTGCATTTCACCGATCACCTGAAGAAGCGGTACGGTAACTGAGTCGCTTCGTCTGTTCCTGGTTCTTGCTGCGGTGACCGCAGAAATCCGCGAAACTGGCCTTTACTTTGGTGGGAAAGCCTCTGAAAAAGGAGTTCTTCCAAGTTGGGCGAGCGTAGATGTCTGCCTATTACAGTTTTCATGGGATGAAGTCTTTCTGGCCCCGCTTGGTATTTTTCATCTTGTTGATCGGCCTGAGTTCTCCGGCCATGTCCGACGACATGGTTCTCAAGGGCCCCGCGGAAAGCTGGGTAACGCAGGTTGATACTCCGGCTGCCGATCCCACCCGATCGGATCAAATCAAGAATGGCGTTTCATGGCTGCTCTCGGACGACCAGATCAAGCATCGCGCCGGCGGCTATGTCGAGTACTCGCGCACAGTCTATAGAATCGTTGACCGTCCCGGGCTGGATCGGGGCGCGAGTATCGATCTGCAATTCGATCCGTCCCGGCACAAGGTCACGCTCAACCATCTTCACATCATCCGCGACGGCGCCGTTTTGGACCGGCTGGAAGACGTCGAATTCGACATCTTCCGCAGGGAAAGAGATGCCGAGAAAGGCGTCTTCGACGGCTGGCTGACAGCACATGTCAACATCGATGACGTGCGCGCCGGCGACATCGTTGATTACGGATCGACCTATGAGATAACGCCGCTCGTCGGCAAGGATCTCTTCTTCAAGAATTTCTCCACCGAATGGGAAGAGCCGGTAGCGCTTATCCGCACGAGCATCATTTGGCCTTCGGGCCAGCCGCTCGAGACCAAGACAAGGGGGACCCAACTCAAGCCTTCGATCTCGTCGACAGGGCCGGACACGACCTATCTGTGGGAAATTCCAAACCCGAAACCGGTCAATGTCGAGGACAACCTGCCCGTGACATATCCAGGCTGGGGCTCTATCGATGTCGCATCGACCGCGAATTGGCAAAGTGTGGTCGATGCTGTTGCGCCCTATTACAAGCCAGCGACCGTTTTTCCCTCGGCTTTTGCCGCAAAGCTCGACGACATCGCACTGCGGCATCCCGTGCCCGAAGACCGGATGGTCGAGGCAATGCGGTTGGTGCAGGACCAGATCCGCTATGTAAGCCTGTCGATGGGTGCCGGTTCCTACATTCCGCGTGATCCCGCGACCGTCATCCTGAGCGGGTTTGGTGACTGCAAGGACAAGGCACTGCTGCTGGTTTCTTCGCTTGTGCGGCTTGGCATTGCTGCCGAGGTTGCCCTGGCCGATCTCGACGAAGGGCGGGCCCTGGACCAGCATCTGCCGGCGCTTCGCGATTTCGACCATGCCATCGTCAAGGCGAGGATCGGAACAAAGACATATTGGCTGGATGCTACCGACTATCTTCAGGGCGGCAAGGCGCCCAATCTCGCACAGTCGGACTACGGCTTCGCGCTGCCGCTTTCCAGCACCGGCGGATTGGAGAAGATGCCGAGTCCTGTGCTTACCAGCCCATCGATCCAGATCGCCGAGGACTTCGATTTTCCGCGGAAACCGGGCGATCCCCTCGTGCTGACGGTCTTCTCGACATATCAGGACGCCGATGCCGATTGGATGCGCGGCAATTTGGCCAGCCGGTCGCTGAGCGAGGTGTCGGACGCCTACCTGAAATACTACAACAAGCAATATCCGGGCATCCAAACCGTCGCCAAGCCGGAAATCGTGGATCGCCGCGACGACAACATAGTGAGCGTGAAGGAAAGTTATCGCTTGCCGGCAGAGGCGCTGGCGGCCAACGATCTGGCAAAGAATTTCCCGATCCGCGCGGCCGATCTCGGCAACAACTCTCTTCCAACCCCGACAATCGTCGACCGAACCGGGCCCGTCTCCATCGGCCCCCAGTTCTACCGGCGTCACAAGATAACGGTGCGCAACCTCAAGGCGAGGTTTTCCGGCGAGTCGATGAAAAACGTCGTGACGCCCTATCTGTCTCTCAAGGCGTCCTGGTCCAACACGCCCACCGAATTTCAAGTCGAATGGAACTTTCAGAGCCTGGCAACTGAAGTGCCGGCCAAGGCGATTGCCGACTATCTGAAAACCGTCGATGACGTCGCGGACGAAATCCGGTGGCAGTACGATTTTACCTATGAAGAGCCGCCTGCCGATGTGCAGCTCAGCGATCCGGCAAAGGAGCAGCGCCAGACCGTCGCCAGCATGCTTTTGTTGTCGTTGCTTGTCGGCGTTCCCCTGTTCATCGCCTATCGACGCGGCAAACGCCGAGCTTTCGGTAGCTGAAGAATCCCAGCGGTCGCTGGGGGACCTACTCGGCCGCGCCCCTGAAGGCATTCGCCCCGGTTTCGAACTGCAGCTTGGCCAGCCGCGCATAGATGCCGCCCTTGGCGACCAGGCTCTGATGCGTGCCTTCCTCGACGATGCGGCCGCCATCCATGACCAGGATGCGATCGGCCTTCAGCACGGTTGCCAGCCGATGGGCGATGACGATCGTGGTACGCCCCTGCATCAGCCGGTCGAGCGCCGTCTGCACCAGCGTCTCGCTTTCGGCATCGAGTGCCGAGGTCGCCTCGTCGAGCAGAAGGATCGGCGCATCGCGCAAAATGGCGCGGGCGATCGCCACGCGCTGGCGCTGGCCGCCCGACAGCGTCACCCCGCGCTCGCCGACCTGGCTGTCATAGCCCTTTTCGAGTTTCAGGATGAACTCGTCGGCAAGCGCGTCTTTCGCCGCCGCCTCGATCTCGGCCTGGCTGGCGCCGGGCCGGCCAAAGCCGATATTGTCGCGCGCGCTTGCGGCAAAGATGGTGACATCCTGCGGCACGATGGCTATGCGCGCGCGGATCGCGGCCGGATCGGCCTCGCGCAGATCGACTCCGTCGATGACGATCCTGCCGGCTTCCGGATCGTAGAAGCGCAGAAGCAGCGAAAACACGGTGCTCTTGCCGGCGCCGGATGGTCCGACGATCGCCACCGTCTCGCCGGGTTTGACCTGAAAGCTGAGGCCATGGACGGCGGCGCGGTCGGGCCGGGCCGGATAGGAGAAGGAGACATCGTCGAAGCTGATCGCGCCTCTCGCCTTTGCCGGCAGCGGCTTCGGATCGGCGGGCGCCTGGATCGCGGGTTTCTCGGCCAGGATCTCGGTCAGCCGTTCGGCAGCGCCTGCTGCCTGGGACAGTTCGCCCCAGACCTCCGACAAGGCGCCGAGCGCGCCAGCAGCGAACACCGAATAGAGCAGGAATTGGCCAAGCGTACCTGGCGACAGCGTGCCGTCGAGCACGTCGCGCGAACCGAACCACAGCACCGCCACCACCGAGGAAAAGATCATGAAGATGGCGAAGAAGGTGAGAAAGGAGCGGGCAAAGATCGAGGCCCGCGCCGCTTCGAACGCTGCTTCCACGGCGGATGAAAAATACCCGGTGACAAGCTTCTCGTTGGTGAAGGCCTGCAGGGTGCGGACCGCGCCGATCTGCTCGCTGGCATAGGCGGTGGCATTGGCCAGAGTATCCTGCGCCAGCCGTGACTTGCGCCGCACCGAGCGGCCGAAGGCGACCAGCGGCAGCACGATTAACGGAATGGCCGCGATGACCAGGCCGGACAGTTTTGGGCTGGTGAAGACCATCATCGCCACGGCGCCAAGGCCGAGGATGACGTTGCGCAAAGCCACCGAGGCGGTAGCACCCACGGCCGATTTGACCTGTGTCGTGTCGGCGGCGAGCCGCGAGACGATCTCGCCCGACTGGGCCGTGTCGAAGAAGGAGGGCGACAGCGTCGTGACGTGGGCAAAGACATCGCGGCGGATATCGGCAACGACGCGCTCGCCCAGCGTGATGACGAAATAGTAGCGGCTGGCAGACGCCGCCGCCAGCACGGCGGCCATCACCACCAGCATGGCGAAATATTCGGCAATGAAGCTGGAATCGGAAGCGGAAAAGCCGTGATCGATCATCCGCCGCACGGCCAGTGGCAGCGCCAGCGTCGTCGCCGCCGCGACGGCCAGCGAGATGATCGCGCCGATGACCATTTTGCGGTAATGGGTGATGTAGGGAAACAGGCGCTGCAGCGGCCTCAGCGAGCGCCTGCGCTCGTCTGCATCGCCGCTGATGTTCGCCATGACCGTGTCCTTTGGCCTTTTGAGGTTTGCGCCATCAATATGCGCTTGCCGCGGCCTTGTGATTCAATTCCGGCTGATGTATAGGCTCGCCGACCGTTTTAGAAGCCGTGGCTCCTCAATAGCTGCGGCTTCGAGTTTTAAAAAGGGGCGCATCGACGCAGGCTTCAGCCCGTCGGCAGCACCCGGCAAGCCAGGAACAGAACCATGAAGACCGACATCCATCCCGACTACCACACCATCAAGGTCGTCATGACCGACGGCACCGAATACATGACCCGTTCGACCTGGGGCAAGGAAGGCGATACGATGAACCTCGATATCGACCCGACGACCCATCCGGCCTGGACCGGCGGCCAGCAGACCCTGCTCGACCGCGGCGGCCGCCTGTCGAAGTTCAAGAAGCGCTTCGAAGGTTTTGGCCTGTAAGGTCGAAGAACGCTCAAGCCGCATTGGCTGCCTGCAGATAAAAAACCCGCCCTTGTGGCGGGTTTTTTATTCAGCGGATCGTCGCGCGAACGAAATCGCCCTTGATGACGATCGAGGGTTTGGCGCCGGCGGTGTTGGGAAGCGAACTGTCGACGAAGGACGCCAATGCTGTCACCGAATAGCTGATCGGAACCTGCTGGCCGAAGGACAGCGTGGCATCCAGCGCCTTGCCGGCAATCGCGATGTTTTCGTCCTGCCGGATGCTGCCATAGAAGAGATTGACCTTCAGCGCCTCGCCCTTGAGATCGATGCTCGAAGCATGCCCGTCGAGTGAAACATCGGCGGCCTTGCCCGCGATGGCGATAGTAGAGAAATTCCCCGCCATGTTGGCTTGCAGCGCCGCTTGGTCGATCGACACGGAACTCTCGGGTTGGATGTTGGCGTTGATCTCGACCACGCAGTCCGAAGGATCCAGCCACGAGGAGGGAGCAACATCGATGCGTAGCGTCGAGGCCACCAGCTTCATGTCGCTGGCGGAACGGCAGTCACTGGCGAACCAACTCGAATACCAGCTCGCAAACCAGCCTTCACGGCGGCCGCTGATCGTCGCGTGGTAGGGTGCCGCGGACGAAGTGGTGAGCTTGACGGAACTGGCTTCGCCGGTGATGACGACGGCGCTCACCCCGACGAGATCGAGCGTCTTGGAGGCCTCACCGGTCGCCGGCGATGCCAGGGCAACGCCGGCAAAAGGCAGCAAGACGAGAATTGCGGATTTCATCATTGTCTCCGATCATGTTGGGCGGTCGCGACTGGACCGTGGCGTTGTCGAGATGATCTGAAACGTCGATTTCCGCGACCTTGATCGCGATCCGGGACGACCGCGAACGCAATCCGGGTCATTGTCGGCCGCTGCCCGCTTTGGAACCACGCTTGCGATCATGATCTTCATTCCCCTGCCATTCGTCGTTGCCCTGTTGCTGGTCATCCTGCTCGTGCAGATGGTCCGCCGAAACGAGGCCGATCTGCGTGAAAACATCGCCTTCATGCTGCTGATCGCCGCCTATGCCTTGCAGTCGGTGCTGATCGGCATTCGCTGGGGTTATGATGTCAGGGCAATCATGCCGTTCCAGTCGGTCCTGGCGACACTGATCGCACCCCTTGCCTGGATAGCCTTCAGCGGTTTGACGAAGGAACCGTCCGCGCATCGCCTGGCATCACTCTGGCCGCATTTGCTGCCGGCCTGCCTGGTTGTCCTGCTCCTGATCTTCTGGCGCGAGCCGGTCGGGCCGGTGATCATCCTCGTTTTCCTGTCCTATGGCGCCGCCCTTCTTTGGCTGGCGCTGGCCGGTCCGGATGTTCTTGTCGAATCGCGTCTCGACGGCGTCTTGCGGTCCTACCGATCGCTGTTGGTGACGGCGCTGGCGATCCTTGCATCGCCGGTCACCGACATCATCATCAGCTTCGACCTCGAATGGACAGGTGGCACTCATTCCGGCGCGGTGATTGCCGCCGCCAACGTCCTGGCGCTGCTGCTGCTCGGCGGCGCGGCCGCTGTTGCCAGCGAAACCGCTGCTTCCGACGAAGAGGAAGTGGATGTGTCGCACGCCCAAACCACGCCACGGGTGACCAGCGAAGATTCCGCTGTCGCGGCGGCGGTCGACGCGCTGATGACATCGAAATATCTCTACAAGGATGTCGATCTCAACCTCGGGCGCATCGCCAGGCGGCTCGGCCTCCCCGCACGGCAAGTGTCATCGGCGGTCAATCGCGTCCACGGATCGAGCGTATCCCAATACGTCAACGGCAGGAGGATCGATGAGGCCCGCCGCTTGCTCGCGGCGACCGACGAACCGATCACCCGCATCATGCTCGACGCCGGTTTCCTCAGCAAATCGAACTTCAACCGTGAGTTCCTGCGCATCACCGGCCTGAGCCCGAAGGCATGGCGGCGGAAGTATCGGCCGCCGAAGGGCACGATGCCGGCCATCTCCTTGCCAGGCAAGGGAAAATGAATGCGCGCGGCGCCGGTCAGGCGCCGAGCAACTCTCGCAGAGCCATCCGCTTGTAGGCCGCAACCAGCCTGTCACCCTCTTGCCGGTCGACCGAAATCGCAAGCCGCATTGCGGCCTCGCCCATCTGCCAGATGAGAAATGCCGTGGTTTCCAGCGCTTCCGGATCGGCGGACGGCCGCAACCGCTTCAGCACCGTGGTGAGGAATTCGGCGTTGGCCCGGCTGTCGGCAAGCTCAAGCTCGCGCAATGCTTTGTCGGCCTGTGTCCCCGACCAGATGTCGCGCATCACCGGCTCGGCCAGGAATAACCGGTAGTAGATATCCACCAGCTCCGAAAACGCCTGGCGCAAGCCGTCGGCGTCACTGACGTCGGCAAGTGCCGCCGCGATGCAGGCCTGGCTTTCGGCGGTGTAGCGTTCGGCCAGCGCCCAAATGATTGCCCGCTTGTCCGGGAAGAACTGGTAGAGCGAGCCGATCGACACGCCGGCCCTCTCGGCCACCTCGCCCATGCGCATCGCATCGCTGCCTTGCTCGGCGATCAGCGCCGACGCTGCGGCCAGCATGCGCTCGACCCGCTCGCGGCTACGCTGCTGGCTCGGCGTTCGGCGCGGCGATGCGATCTGGCCATCCTGTGAATCCGATACGGCAGAGCCTTCCATCACTGTCTCCAGGCGAACAATCAACAAATTGGCTTGACTCGCAAAATACGAGGGTTTATCACGTTTGGCAAATGTGAGGATTGTTCACATTTGCAAACTGAGGAAAATCGACATGAACCCTACTGTAACGAAACCAACTTTGATCCTCGGCGGCACCGGCAAGACCGGCCGCCGTCTCGCCGAGCGGCTGACGGCGCGGGGCCTGCCGGTGCAGATCGGCTCGCGCTCGGGTACGCCGCCCTTCGACTGGGAAAATAGCACGACCTGGGAACCCGCGCTTGATGGTGTCGGCGCCGTCTACATCAGCTACTATCCTGATCTTGCGGTGCCCGGCGCGGCCGACACCGTCGGCGCCTTCTCTCGTCTTGCCGTGGAGTGTGGTGTGCGCCGGCTGGTACTGCTGTCGGGGCGCGGCGAAACGGAAGCACAGCGCGCCGAAGAGATGCTCAAAGCTTCAGGCGCCGATTGGACGATCCTGCGCTGCGCCTGGTTTTCCCAGAACTTCAGCGAAGGCTTCCTCGTCGAATCTTTGCAGGAGGGCGAGGTGGCGTTGCCGGTCGGCAGTGTGGGCGAACCATTTGTGGATGCCGACGATATCGCGGAGGCCGCCTTTACCGTGCTAACCCGGCAAGGACATGTCGGAGAGCTCTATGAGCTGACCGGGCCGCGGCTGCTGAGCTTTGCCGACGCGGTCGCCGAGATCGGCAGGGCCGCAGGCCGCGACATCCGTTTCAAGCGGGTTTCCCATGCCGAGTTCACCGCCGCCATAGCCGAGCACGAGTTGCCGGCCGAGTTCGCCTGGCTGCTCAACGAGCTGTTCACCGAAGTGCTCGACGGCCGCAACGAAACGCTGACCGACGGCGTCCAGCGCGTGCTCGGCCGCGCCCCAAAAGACTTTTCCACCTACGCAACCGAAACCGCCGCCACGGGCATCTGGAGGAACTGACATGATCATGAAACTGCTTCCCACCCTCACCTTCGTCGCTGCCATTGGCTCAGGCGTTGTCGGCGGCGTTTTCTTCGCCTTCTCCAACTTTATCATGCCGGCGCTCGCCCGCTTGCCTGCCGGAGGCGGCATCGCCGCCATGAATTCGATCAACATCACCGTGATTACGCCGGCATTCATGACCGCGCTATTCGGCACCGGGCTGGTCTGTCTTGTGCTTGCCGCCGGCGCTCTTATCGGCTGGAGCCAGCCGGGCGCGTTCTGGCTTCTCGCCGGCGCCCTGATCTATCTCGTCGGCAACCCGATCGTGACGATGATGTTCAACGTGCCGCTCAACAACGCCCTGGCCGCAGTCGATCCGGCAAGCGCCAACGGCGCCGCGGTATGGGCCACTTATCTCAAGGACTGGGTGATGTGGAACCATGTCCGCACCATCACCGCCATCGTGGCGCTGGGCTGCTTTATCTTCGCGTGCCGGTGAATGCCGGGGCAAGAAGACCCTCAGGCAGGGTCCTTCGACTTATGACCCTTGCGATCGGCATGGCCGAGATCGCGATCCGGATCGATGACGTCGCGAACCAGTTGCTTGAGCTTTGCGGCGTCGGGAAAACCGCCGTCACGTTTGCGGTCCCAGACCAGCGTGTCATTGCAGGAAATGGTGAAGATGCCGCCGGTACCGGGCACCAGCGTCACTTCGCCGAGATCGGTGCCGAAGGTGGACAGCAGCTCCTGCGCCATCCAGCCGGCCCTGAGCAGCCACAGGCACTGCGTGCAATAGGTGATGCGGACTGTAGGCAGCGCGTGTTGGGTCATGCCGCGCTGAGCTTCGCCAAGGTCTCCTCGTCGACCTCGAAATTGGCGTAGACGCTCTGCACGTCGTCGTCATCTTCAAGCGTCGCGACCAGCTTCATCAGCGATTGTGCCCGCTCCTCGTCGACCGCGATATTGGTCTGCGGCTTCCAGATCGGCTTCACCGATTCAGCCTCGCCGAGCGCGCCTTCCAGCGCCTTCGACACCTCGCCGAGGTTCTCGAAGGCGCAGTAGATCGTGTGGCCTTCCTCGTCCGACTGGACGTCGTCGGCGCCGGCCTCGATCGCCGCGTCCATCACCTTTTCGGCGCTGCCGGCCGATGCCGGATAGTAGATCTCACCGACGCGGTCCCACATGAACGACACCGAGCCGGTCTCGCCCATCGCCCCGCCGGCCTTGGTGAAGGCAGCGCGCACATTCGACGCCGAGCGGTTGCGGTTATCGGTCAGCGCCTCGACGATTAGCGCGACGCCGCCCGGCCCATAACCCTCGTAGCGCACGGCCTCGTAGGTCTCGGCATCGCCCATCGACGCCTTGTTGATGGCGCGCTGGATGTTGTCCTTCGGCATCGACACCGCCTTGGCGTTCTGCACCGCAAGGCGCAGGCGAGGGTTCATCGATGGATCGGGCGTGCCGCTCTTGGCGGCGACGGTGATTTCGCGCGCCAGCTTGGAAAACATTTTCGATCGCACCGCATCCTGACGGCCCTTGCGGTGCATGATGTTCTTGAACTGTGAATGGCCAGCCATGGCACCCCTGTCGTCTTCTCGGCTAGAGCATCCGCGGCCTGGTGAACCACCCGGCGCCTTGCAAAGTGCTCGAATTCAAAATCTCAGAACGTCCTGCTGCGTCCGGACGGACGTACGGCGCTCTATGTCGGAATGGCCGGCTTATAGATAAATCGGCTCAATTCGTCCAGCCGCGCCGTGGCAGACGACACGCAAGGGCTTGAGACCCGAAAAGGCAGGCTTCGGCGGCCGTTCACCCCTCCAGATCGGACTCCAGCCGGTCGAGAATGCTGATCGCGTGCGTGGCATATTGGCTGATCCAGCGGTCGTGGATGTGCTTGATCGGCAGGGCGTTGAGATGGTTCCAACGCTCGCGGCCCTCGCGCCGCGCCACGACCATGTCTGCCTCCTCCAGCACTTTCAGATGCAGCATGATCGTGCAGCGGTCCATGTCGGGGAAGGCATCGCACAACATGCCGGTGGTCTGCGGCGCATCCTTCAGCCGGTCCAGCAACTCACGCCGGCGCGGATGCGCCAGCGCCTTGAAAACATTGTCGTCCTGCGAATGGCTTGACATGTTATTTTTCTATAACATATCGTTGAGCCATTCAAGGAAGGAGCTGTGGATATGTCTCTTGGATTCAGGGTTTCGGGCCGCATCGGCAAACCTGTCGCCGAAGTCTTCGACGCGGTCGTCAATCCGAAGAAGCTTAGCGGCTATTTCACTACGATCGGCGGCGCCAGCGCGCCGCTGGTGGCTGGTGCCGGTGTTGTCTGGTGGGGCAAGGTCCCCGTCGAGGTCGACGAAGTGATCAAGGACAGCCGCATGGTGCTGCACTGGGACGCCTCCGATGCCGACGGCAAGCCAGCCTACAAGACCCGCATCGAGATGAATTTCGAACCGCTCGATGATGGCGGCACCTTTGTCACCATCGCCGAGACCGGCTGGCGCGAGGACGCGGTCGGCCTGAAGAAGTCCTATCTCAATTGCGAGGGCTGGTCGCAGATGCTGGCCTGCATAAGGCCTATGTCGAATACGGCATCAATCTGCGCGACGGCTATTACCGCAGCGAGATGAAGGGCGAGCCGGCCAACGAGAACAACATCTGAAAAACCACCAAGATGACGGAGGCCTGCGATGAAGCAAGTGACGCCATTTCTGATGTTCGAGGGCAAGGCCGAAGAGGCAATGACCTTCTATTGCGAGACGATCCCCGACAGCAGCGTCCTTGACGTCACACGTTACGGCTCCGGCGAAGACGGCCCGGAAGGGACGGTCAAGCTGGCGCGCGTGTCCATAAGCGGTCTGGAAGTGATGGTCTACAACAGCCCCGTGCACCATGCCTTCACATTCACGCCGTCGGTCTCGCTGTATGTGGATTGCTCCACGGAGGCAGAGCTGAACGGCATTGTCGAGGCCCTGGCCAAGGACGGCAAATTTCTGATGCCGCTGGACAATTATGGTTTCAGCCGCCGGTTTGCATGGCTCAACGACAGGTTCGGAGTCTCCTGGCAAATCAATTTGGCATAGCGGGTTCTGGACCGAACCGGCCAATCGAACCTGAACACGGGAATGGAGCCAGCAAATGACCGCGAAGATCAGCGGCGGCATCAACATCGCCATGAAAGTGCCGCCACATCAATACCAGGCAACGATCGCCTTCTATCGCGACGTCATCGGCCTGAAGCCATTCACGGCCAAGGCGCCCGCTATCGGCTTTGAACTCGGTCCCAATCGCCTGTGGATCGACGAGGCGCCGATGCTTAGTCAGGCCGAGGTCTGGCTGGAACTGTTCACCGATGATTTTCCAGGCGCGGCGGACCATCTCGCCAAGGCCGGCGTCGTGCGCTGCGACGCCATCGAGGCACTGGGTGAAGGCTTTCGCGGCGGCTGGATCACCAACCCGGCCAACATCATTCACCTCGTGCGCGAACCCGATGCTTGGTGAACCGGGGCGGCGCCGTGGAAAGGAGGACGCTATGGAAATCCGTGAAACACCGACCGCCGAAGCCGGCATGCTGATAAGGCGGCCGGTCGCCGACGTGTTCGAAGCTATCGTTGATCCGGCGATCACGACAAAATTCTGGTTCACCCACGGCAGCGACAGGCTGGACAGCGGCAAGGAAATCCATTGGGAATGGCGCATGTATGGCGTCTCGACGACGGTAACGGTCAGCGAGATCGTGCCGAACGAGAAGATCGTCATGCAATGGAGCGATCCGCCGACCACGGTGGTGTGGACCTTTACCGAGATGCCGGGCGGCACGACCTTTCTCGAGGTCCGCAATTTCGGCTTTGCCGGCAGCCCCGATGAGCAGGTCAAGCAGGCGATCGACTCGACCGGCGGTTTTGCGCTGGTGCTCGCCGGCGCCAAGGCGTGGCTCGAGCAAGGCCTGACGCTTGGCCTGACCGGCGACCGCCATCCGAAGGGTTTGCCGGGGCATTAGGTCAACCGCGGTGGGCCATCCTCAGTGCCCGCCGCCCTTTGCCTTCTTCCGCCGCCGGGCCAGCATGTTGAGCCCTTCGACCAGTGCCGAAAAACCCATGGCAGCGTAGATGTAGCCCTTCGGAACGTGGTAACCCATGCCGTCGGCGATCAGCGTCATGCCGATCATCAGCAGGAACCCTAGCGCCAGCATGACGATGCTGGGGTTCCTGGCGATGAAATCGGCCAGCGGCCCGGCCGCCAGCATCATCACGCTCACCGCCACGATCACCGCGATGTACATGATCGCGATTTCGTCGGTCATGCCGACGGCGGTGATGATCGAGTCGATCGAGAAGACGAGGTCGAGCAGCAATATCTGGAAAATGGCGCCGGCCAGCGACAGCTGCAGTGTTTCGCCCATCATCGTGTCCTGGTGATCATCGAGATCGACCGTGTGGTGGATCTCCTTGGTCGCCTTCCAGACGAGGAACAGGCCGCCGGCAATCAGGATCAGGTCGCGCCATGAAAAGCCGTGGCCGAAGGCGGTGAATATCGGCATCGTCAACTGGACGATGATCGAGATGGTGGCCAGCAGGATCAGCCGCATCACCAGCGCGGCGGAGATGCCGAGCCGCCGGGCGCGGGCTCGCTGCGCTACCGGCAATTTGTTGGTCAAAATCGAGATGAAGATCAGATTGTCGATGCCGAGCACGACCTCCAGCACGATCAGCGTCAGCAGCGCGACCCATGCCGTCGGGTCGGAGACAAAGGCGAAATGCGGCGCCAGGAATTCGACTAGCTGCATGGAGGTCGTCCCCTCTACGATCTAGAGCAGTTTCGCCGGCAATTGGGTATTGCAAGCGTCCATATCAATGTCACGACCAGAAGGAAGGAGCCGTTTCCTCCAGCCGCGGGCCGCGGCGAAACGGCGCGATCCGTTCAGTCAGGCCGCTACGGTCGGAAATGTCGACGCCGACGCCGCACAATGTCGCCGGTCCGGTCGACGCCTCGAAACGGCCTTTCGGCACCTTGGACAAAAACCGGTTGAGCGGCTCCTCCTTGTCCATGCCGAGCGAGGAATCGTAATCGCCGCACATGCCGGCATCGGAAATATAACCGGTGCCGCCATTGAGGATCTGGTGATCGCCGGTCGGCTGATGCGTGTGGGTGCCGACAACAAGGCTGGCACGGCCGTCGACGAAATGGGCGAAGCACATTTTTTCCGAGGTCGCCTCGGCATGGAAATCGATGACGATCGCATCGGCCTGCTCGCCAAGCGGACAAGCGGCAAGTTCGCGCTCGCCGGCCTGGAACGGATCGTCGAGCTCGGGATGCATGAACACCCGGCCCATGATGTTGGCGACCAGCACGCGCGCGCCGTTCCTGGCGATGTAGACGCCTGAGCCGCGCCCCGGCGTGCCTTTCGGGAAGTTGGACGGACGCAGGAAGCGTTCCTCGCGCGGCGCGAAAATCAGCGCATCGCGTTGGTCCCAGACATGGTTGCCGGTGGTGACGACATCGGCGCCGGCCGAGATCGTCTCGCGAAAAATCTCCTCGGTGATGCCGAAGCCGCCGGCGGCGTTCTCGCCATTGACGATGACGAAGTCGAGTTTGAAATCCGAGATCAGGCCGGGCAGTTGTTCCCACACCGCCGTACGTCCTGTCTTGCCGACCATGTCGCCGAGAAAGAGAAGTCTCATATAAGCGTGATCCTGAACTGAAGGTCAGCGAAGCAAAAAGCTGCATGACTTTCGGAAAAGACCATGCGTCCAGGAACTTATCTACAATTTCGGCGCGAACAGGCGCAACCCGCTCTCGGTGAGTATTTCCGGAATGATCACGTCATGCGGCTCGTCCGGCACCAGGGCCACCTCCTGGCAGTCGAAGGCAATGCCGATCAGCCGCGGCTGCTGTCCGTTGTCGGCCAGCCGCGCGATCGCCCGGTCGTAATAGCCGGCGCCGTAACCGATGCGGTGGCCGCGCGCATCGAAGGCGGCAAGCGGCACCAGCATCACCTGCGGATCGAGTACCTCGGCTTCCTCATGCGGCCCGACGGTGCCGAAGCCCATGTCGATCATTGGCGCGCCGCGCACCAGTTCGCGAAAAACGATGGTGGTCTTGTCGAGAATGGCCGGCAGGCAGAGCCTCGCGCCCTTTTCGCGCAAGGCAAACATCAGCGGCCGGACGTCGACTTCCGAGCGCATCGGCCAGAAGCCTGAGACGATCTGGCCCGGCTCGACGGTGATCCAGTCGCGCGCCGTCTCGGCCATTTCGAGTGCTGCCTCTACCCGCCAGAACGGATCGAGCGCATCGCGGCGGCCGAGGGCTTCGTTGCGGAGATTTTTTTTCAGGTCTTTTCGGAAGGTCATGGAGTCAAGATAGAAAAAGTCGGATCTGGACGGGGTTTTGGGAGCGACGTTTCCTACCGCATGGCCCACTGAAATGTGAGTGACGATCCACACAACCGGTGGAGAGAGCGATCCCGGGAACCTACAAAGTAGGTGGGCGCCGTATGAGAAAACCCACGGGTCTTCCCAGGGACAGCTCCCTAGGGATCATTAAGGCCCCGGGGAAAATGTTCTCCTGCCGGGAAGCGCAGACCGTCCCCGCCAATATAGGCAGACGGCAGGCCCAGCGCCAGAGAGACGACACGGTTCGAGTCTTAAATCGACGCAGAACCCCTCAACGAGGTCAGCGCCGGCAAGATCCCCGCTTCGCCAGCAGCGCCTTGCACAGCGAAGGCCGCGTCCTTAGGGTCGCGCGATGAACCCGGGAGCAAAAATGCGTTTCGAAGGCACGGCAGCCTATGTTGCCGACAAGGATCTGATGGTGGCGGTCAACGCGGCGATCGCGCTGGAGCGGCCGTTGCTGGTCAAGGGCGAGCCCGGCACCGGCAAGACCGAACTTGCCCGCCAGGTGGCGGCAGCGCTCGGTCTGAATCTGATCGAATGGCACGTCAAATCGACCACGCGGGCGCAGCAGGGTCTCTATGAATACGATGCCGTCTCGCGGCTGCGCGACAGCCAGCTCGGCGACGAGCGCTTCAACGACATTCGCAATTACATCAAGCGCGGCAAATTATGGAATGCCTTTGCGGCCGGCAAGAAAGTCGTGCTTCTGATCGACGAGATCGACAAGGCCGATATCGAGTTCCCCAACGATCTGTTGCAGGAATTGGATAGGATGGAGTTCTTCGTCTACGAGACCGGCGAGACCATCCGCGCCACCGTCCGGCCGATCGTCATCATCACCTCCAACAACGAGAAGGAATTGCCGGACGCCTTCCTGCGCCGCTGCTTCTTCCACTACATCCGCTTCCCCGACGTCGACACTTTGCACAAAATCGTCGACGTGCATTATCCCGGCATCAAGCAGAAACTGGTGCGAGCGGCATTGACCCAGTTCTATGAGATCCGCGATGTGCCCGGCCTGAAGAAGAAGCCGTCGACCTCCGAGGCACTCGACTGGATCCGCCTGCTGGTCGCCGACGACATCGCGCCCGAGGACCTGCGCGCCGACCCGAAGAATGCGTTGCCGAAACTGCATGGCGCGTTGCTGAAGAACGAACAGGACGTGCATCTGTTCGAGCGCCTGGCCTTCATGGCGAGACGGCAGGGGTGAGGGGCTGGTCAGTCGGAAGCCGACGAAAGCCCTCGGACAGCGGTTTCCCGTCGCTGGACCGTTGCCCTTGGTCAGGGACGGAGGCAGCTTCGGGTTGCCGAGTTCAGAGGGAAATGAAATGACCGAGATCACCGTCCGCCCATTGGCGCAATCCGACCATGCCGATTGGCGGCGTCTGTGGACCGCCTATCTCACCTTCTACGAAACCAAGTTGCCGGAAGCGGTTTACGCCGTCACCTGGAAGCGGCTGTTCACGGCGGGCGAGTTCGAGCCGAAAGGCTTCATCGCCACCCTCGATGGCAAGGCCGTCGGCCTGACGCACTATCTCTACCATCGCTCCTGCTGGTCGGAGATAAACAACTGCTATCTGCAGGACCTGTTTGCCGACCCCGATGTGCGCGGCAAGGGCGTCGGCGCCGCCCTGATCGAAGCGGTCAGGCAGGAAGCCGGCAAGATCGGCGTCAAGAACGTCTACTGGATGACGCACGAGACCAACACCACCGCACGCAAGCTCTACGACCATGTGGCGCGCAGGACCGGCTTCATCGAGTATGATCTGCTGTAGACCGTGAGATGTTCATCCCCTTCTTCCTCGAACTGAAGGCAGCGCGGGTTCCGGTCTCGCTCCGCGAATATCTGTCGCTGCTGGAGGGGCTGGAGGCCGGGCTGGTCGACTATGATGTTGAGGGCTTTTACTATCTCGCCCGCGCCGCTCTGGTGAAGGACGAGCGCCACATCGACCGCTTCGACCAGGTCTTTTCGCACATCTTCAAAGGTGTCGAGGCGCGGGCTGGCGAAAACCCGGTCGATGTCGCAAACATCCCGGAGGAATGGCTGCGGAGGCTCGCCGAAAAGCACCTGACCGATGAGGAGAAGAAGCTGGTCGAGGCGCTGGGCGGCTTCGAAAAGCTGATGGCGAGGCTGAAGAAGCGGCTGGAGGAGCAAAAGGGCCGACATCAGGGCGGTTCGAAATGGATCGGCACCGGCGGCACCTCGCCCTTCGGCGCCTATGGCTACAATCCCGAAGGCGTGCGCATCGGCCAGCACGAAAGCCGCAACCGCCGCGCGGTAAAAGTCTGGGACAAACGCGAGTTCAGGAACTTCGACGATGCCGTCGAGCTCGGCACCCGCAACATCAAGGTCGCGCTGAAGCGCTTGCGCCGCTGGGTGCGCGAAGGCGCCGAAGAGGAATTCGACCTGCCAGGGACCATCCACGCCACCGCCGAGCACGGATATCTCGACGTTAAGACACAACCCGAACGTCGCAATGCGGTCAAGCTGCTGATGTTCTTCGATGTCGGCGGCTCGATGGACGACCACATCAGGAGCGTCGAGGAGCTATTTTCGGCTGCCCGCGCCGAATTCCGCCAGCTCGAATATTTCTATTTCCACAACTGCCTCTACGAGGGCGTGTGGAAGGACAATCGCCGCCGCCATGCCGAGGTGATTCCGACCTTCGATCTCCTGCATAAATATGGCCCCGACTACAAGGTGATCGTCGTCGGCGACGCCTCGATGAGCCCCTACGAGATCGCCCATCCCGGCGGCTCGGTCGAGCACTGGAACAAGGAGGCCGGCGCCGTCTGGCTTGGGCGGTTGCTGCAGCAATGGCCAAATGCCATATGGCTCAACCCGGAAGCCGAGAAGAACTGGGGTTTTACCCATTCGATTGCCATGATCCGCGATATTTTTGACGGCCGCATGTTTCCACTGACGCTCGCCGGCCTCGAAGCCGCGACGAAGCAACTTTCAAGGAAGCACTGAATGGATCCACGCAAAACAGGAAGGTCGACCTGTTTCCTTTGCCTGCAATGCGGTGTCCAGTTCGCGGCGACAGCGACGCCGCCGCGACATTGCCCGATCTGCGAGGACGAGCGGCAATATGTGCGTTGGGAGGGCCAGGCCTGGACCACGCCGGAAGAGCTCGCCGCCGGCCATCGGCTCGCGATGAGAGACGACGCCGGCGTGCTCGCCTTCGGCATCGAGCCGCGCTTCGCCATCGGCCAGCGGGCATTGCTGGCGCAAACGCCGCACGGCAATGTGCTGTGGGACTGCATTTCGATGGTCAGCGACGAGGCGGTGGCCGAGATCAACCGCCGGGGCGGCCTCGCCGCGATCGCCATTTCCCACTGCCATTATTATTCGGCAATGGTCGAGTGGAGCGAGGCGTTTGGCGGCGTGCCGATTTATCTGCACGCCGATGATTGTCAGTGGATCATGCGGCCGCATCCGGCGATCATCAGCTGGCAAGGCGAGACGCGCGCCATAAACCCGTCGCTGACGCTCATCCGCTGCGGCGGCCACTTTGCCGGTGGCCAGGTGCTGCACTGGAAGCGCGACGGCGGCAATGCCATCCTGGCCGGCGACATCGTGCAGGTGACGCCGACTCGCCGCCATCTCAGCTTCATGTACAGCTACCCGAACTACATCCCGCTCAACGCTTCGAAAGTGCTCGGCATCAAGGCCGCGCTGGAGCCTTTCGCGTTCGACCATATCTATGGCGCGTGGTGGAACCAGAACGTCATCGGAGATGCAAAGGCGGCATTTTCAGCATCGGTTGCGCGCTATCTCGCCGCCATCGCCTGAGGAATTCTTCGCGACAGGATAGAAATACGGGCAAACGCGGTAACAAATCCCTATTTCAGGCGAAGTTGGGAAGGCAACCCAAATAGCGACCTAAGCTAAGAGGAAAAAATGGACAGCCACACCTACCCCGTTACCCGCACCGACGCCGAATGGCGCGCCCGGCTGACGCCTGAGCAATATGCGGTGATGCGCAACCACGGCACCGAGCGGCCGGGAAGCTGCGCCCTGCTGCACGAGAAGCGCGCCGGCACCTTCTCCTGCGTCGGCTGCGACCAACCCTTGTTTGAATCCAAGCTGAAATTCGAGAGCGGCACCGGCTGGCCGAGCTTCAACGACCCGGTGCCGGGTTCGCTCGAGACTACTGTCGACCGCAGCTACGGCATGGTCCGCACCGAATGCCATTGCGCCCGCTGCGGCAGCCATCTCGGCCACGTCTTCGAGGACGGCCCGCCGCCGACCGGCCTGCGCTATTGCATCAACGGCGTGGCGCTCAAATTCGAGCCGGCCGCCTGATCGTCAGGCCACGACCACCAGGATCAGCCACAACGTGGCGCCAAGCGTCATCAGCGAGGCCTTGGCGCCACTTGATTTTCCGGCAGTTCGCCAAACGGCAAAAGTCAGGAAGATGTTGTAGGGCACCGGCGCGAAATGCACCGCCAGAACCAGCGCAAGCGGCAGCTTCAGCCCGAGCAGAATGAGCGCCACCACCGACGACGCGACGTTGATCGCTGTGCCGACAACAACCAGGTCGCGCCAGAACAGCCGATCGAGCGGCACGCCGCCGAGCCAGCGTGAGCGGAAGAAGGCGGCAACGCGCGACATGATCGTCATCGATCGACCGGCTCCTCGCTCTGCTCACCAGCGCAACCCTTCCACAAGGATTGCGTCTGGAAACCCTGCTTTATTCCTGACCCAGAACTTCGGCAATCGCGCGCTCGAAACGCGAGGCTTCCGTCACCAGCCAGTCGGTCATCGCCGGCCAATTGTCTTCGGCAAAACAATTCACCCGCCACATCGAATTGATGCCGAGGCCGTCGCAACTTTGTTCTGGCCTGAGCTTCAGCCTGTCTTCGATGGCCGGCTGGAACGGCTTCAGCCGCGACCAGGCTTGCGTGGCACCGAACTTCTCGTTGCGGCCGAAGAAGACGCCGACATGATTCTGCGCAGGCGCGACGTACATGGAAAGGACCAATGCGAAGTCGGGCAGCCCACGCTGCCAGAACCACGGTCCACGCCTCGCCAGCAGAGCCCTTTCATCCGGATGCCGTTCCGCGAACAGCGTCCAGAAGCTGCGTTGGCGGAATTCAGAGGCGCGGCGGGCGCCAAAATCGAATTCGCTCATGTTCGAACCGTTGAGGGGCGCCGCAACCGGCGCCCAAGGCTATTACCGGCCTACACCATTCCAAGCGCGGCCTTGTACAGATCGAGGATGGACTCCTCTTCCTGCCGCTCGGCCTGGTCCTTCTTGCGCAGCCGGATGATCGACCGCATCGCCTTAGTGTCGAAGCCGGTGCCCTTGGCCTCGGCGAACACTTCCTTGATGTCGTCGGCAATCGTCTTCTTCTCTTCCTCGAGCCGCTCGATACGCTCGATGAAGGCGCGCAACTGGCCGGCGGCAACAGTCTGGCTGGTCTCGGTGATGTCGTCGGCCATATTCTTCTCTCCGCGTCGTTTTCTCACCGCGACTCGGGGTGACCCGAGCGGCGAATTGCAGCGGTTCGATGCCCGACCGGGCGCGGCGGGTCAAGGTGCTATCGATGCGGCATGAAGGGCTGCTGCCAGGCGCCGACAAGGCTGTCTGATGCCGGCCTATTTCACCCGAATGCGATCAGCAGATCCTTGGCATCAATCTGGTCGCCGGCCTTGACGAGCACCTCGGCGATGGTGCCGTCGCGCTCGGCATGCAGCGCCGTTTCCATCTTCATCGCTTCGATCGACAGCAGCACGTCGCCGGCCTTCACCGCCTGGCCGGCAGCGACCGCAAGCGCCGAGACGACGCCGGGCATCGGCGCGCCGACATGCGCCTCATTGCCCGGCTCCGCCTTGCGCCGTGCCTTGGCAGCGGACGCGCCATGCGCCCGGTCCGGTACCTTCACGCGGCGCGGCTGGCCGTTGAGCTCGAAGAACACGGTGACCATGCCCTTTTCGTCGACATCGCCCATGGCAAGGCAGCGCACCACCAGCGTCTTGCCTTTCTCGATGTCGACGAAAATCTCGTCTTCCGGCTTCATGCCGTAGAAATAGGTCGGTGTCGGCAGCACGCTGACCGGGCCGTAGGTCTCCTGCGCGGCGGCGAAATCCGAAAACACCTTCGGATACATCAGCCACGACGCGAACTCGAACTCACTGAGCTTGCGCTCGAGCTTTTCCTCGACCTCCCTGCGGCTGGCCGTGAGGTCCGCCGCCTTGAGCAGCGAACCCGGCCGCACCGTGATCGGCTTTTCGCCCTTCAGCACCTTCTTCTGCAATGGCTTTGGCCAGCCGCCCGGCGACTGGCCGAGGTCGCCGCGCAACATCGACACCACAGAATCCGGGAAGGCGATGTCCCGCGCCGGATTCTCGACGTCGGCGACGGTCAGGTCCTGGCTGACCATCATCAGCGCCATGTCGCCGACGACCTTGGACGACGGCGTCACCTTGACGATATCGCCGAACATCAGATTGACGTCGTGATAGGTCTGCGCCACTTCGTGCCAGCGCGTCTCCAGCCCAAGCGAGCGCGCCTGTTCCTTGAGGTTGGTGAACTGCCCGCCAGGCATTTCGTGCAGATAGACCTCCGATGCTGGCCCCTTCAGGTCGCTTTCGAAGGCGGCGTACTGGTTGCGCACCGCCTCCCAGTAGAACGAGATATTCCTGATCCATTGCGGGTCGAGGCCCGGATCGCGCTCGGTGCCCTTCAGCGCCTCGACGATCGAACCCAGGCATGGCTGCGAGGTGTTGCCAGATAGCGAATCCATCGCCGCGTCGATGCCGTCGACACCGCTCTCCACCGCTGCCAGCACGGTGGCCGCCGACAGGCCGGATGTGTCGTGCGTGTGGAAGTGGATCGGCAGGTCTGTCGCCTCGCGCAGTGCCTTGAACAGCACGCGGGCAGCACTCGGCTTTAGAAGCCCCGCCATGTCCTTGACGGCAATGATATGGGCGCCCGCCGCCTGCAATTCGCTGGCCAGGCCGACATAGTATTTCAGATCGTATTTCGCCCGCGCCGGATCGAGTATGTCGCCGGTATAGCAGATCGCCGCTTCGATCAGCTTGCCCTCGGCGCCGACCGCATCCATGGCCACACGCATGTTCTCGACCCAGTTCAGGCAGTCGAAGACGCGGAACAGGTCGATGCCGCCAGCAGCGGCCTGGTGGACGAAATGCTGGACGACATTGTCGGGATAGTTAGTATAGCCAACGCCGTTGGCGCCACGCAGAAGCATCTGCAGCAGAAGATTGGGTGCTGCCTCGCGCACCAGCGACAGCCGCTCCCATGGATCTTCGGTGAGGAAGCGCATGGCGACGTCGAATGTTGCGCCGCCCCAGCATTCGAGTGACAAAAGCTGCGGCAGAGCGCGCGCATAGGTGCCGGCGATGCCGGCGATGTCATAGGTGCGCACACGCGTCGCGAGCAAGGATTGATGCCCGTCGCGCATTGTCGTGTCGGTGACCAGCACCTCTTTTTGCTCGCGCATCCACGCCGCGAATTTCTCCGGCCCGAGCACGTCGAGCTTCTGCTTGCTGCCGTCAGGCACATTGCCGTTGAGATATGGCACCACCGGTGGCGCCGCATCTGCTTTTGGCTGCGGCCGGCCGCGCGTCTCGGGATGGCCATTGACCGAAACGTCGGCAAGATAGTTGAGCAGCTTGGTCGCGCGGTCCTGCCGCTTCACGCTGGCGAACAGTTCCGGCGTCGTGTCGATGAACTTGGTGGTGTAGGAATTGTCGGCGAAGCTCCGGTGATTGATGATCGCCTCGAGAAAGGTGAGATTGGTCGCCACGCCCCGGATTCGGAATTCGCGCAACGCCCGGTTCATGCGGGCGATGGTCTCGGCCGGCGTCGGCGCCCACGCCGTCACCTTTTCCAGCAATGGATCGTAGAAGCGGGTGATGACCGCGCCCGAATAGGCGGTGCCCCCATCAAGGCGGATGCCGAAGCCGGTGGCGCCGCGATAGGCGGTGATGCGGCCATAGTCGGGGATGAAATTATGCTCGGGGTCTTCAGTGGTGATGCGGCACTGCAGCGCGTGCCCGTTGAGCCTGATGTCCTTCTGCGTCGGCACGCCCGATTCCGCCGTGCCGATGGCAAAGCCGTCGAGTATGTGGATCTGTGCTTTGACGATGTCGATGCCGGTCACTTGTTCGGTGACGGTGTGCTCGACCTGGATGCGCGGATTGACCTCGATGAAATAGAATTTTCCGGTATCGGCATCCTGCAGGAACTCGACCGTGCCGGCGCCGATATAGCTGGTTTCGCGCGCGATCCTCAGCGCATAGGCGCAAAGCTCCTCGCGCTGCGACATTTCGAGATAGGGAGCCGGCGCCCGCTCGACCACTTTCTGGTTGCGGCGCTGGATCGAACAATCGCGCTCGAACAGATGCACCGCATTGCCATGCGTGTCGCCCAGCACCTGCACCTCGACATGGCGGGCGCGCTCGATCAGCTTCTCGAGATAGACCTCGTCCTTGCCGAAAGCCGCCTTCGCCTCACGCTTGCCTTCCATCACCTCGCGGGCGAGATCGGCCTCGGAGCGGATGGCGCGCATGCCGCGGCCGCCGCCGCCCCAGGACGCCTTGAGCATCACCGGGTAGCCGATCGTCCTGGCGAGTTCCTTCACCGCCGCCATGTCGTCCGGCAAGGGATCGGTGGCGGGAATTACCGGCACACCGACTTCGATTGCGAGATTGCGGGCGGCGACCTTGTTGCCCAGCCTGCGCATCGTATCCGGCTTTGGCCCGATGAAGATGATGCCGGCCGTGGCGCAGGCCTCGGCGAATTCCGGGCTCTCCGACAGCAGGCCGTAGCCTGGATGGATGGCATCGGCGCCCGAAAGCCTGGCGACGCGGATAACCTCCTCGATCGACAGATAGCTTTCGATCGGCCCCATATCCCTGGTCAGGTGCGGCCCGCGCCCGACCTGGTAGCTTTCGTCGGCCTTGAAGCGATGCAGGGAGTATTTGTCTTCCTCCGCCCAGATCGCCACGGTTTTGAGGCCGAGTTCATTAGCCGCGCGGAAGACGCGGATGGCAATTTCGGAGCGGTTGGCGACAAGGATCTTCGAGATTGCCAAGGTCAGGGCTCCGGACACGGGGAAGGGAACTGCCGGACATGATTAGCGCGAAAATGCTGCAGTGCAAACAAAATCGGGCAGCGGCTAAACCGATTTAAATCAACTCGATGCCGTCAAAACGGAAATGCCCGGCGCAAGCGCCGGGCATCTCCAAAATTATCGTCGTCGACAGGCTTACATCTTCTGGATGTAGGTGTACTTGCCGTCGTCGCCCTTCTTCCACTCGTACATGACGTAGCCGGGCAACGTCGGATCGCCCTTCGCGTCATAGGAGAGGTCGCCCAGAACGGTCTTGAACGGACCCTTCTCATGCAGCGCCTTGGCAACTTCCTGCGGGTCGTTCGACTTGGCAACGGTGGCTGCTTCGGCGATCGCCTGCATGGCGGCGTAGGAGTAAAGCGTGTAGGCCTCCGGTTCGAAGCCCTGCGCGCGGAACTTCTCGACGAGTTCCTTGTTCGTCGGGATCAGACGCGGATCCGGGCCGAACGTGTTCAGCGTGCCCGCAACTGCGTCGCCAGCGATCGAGGCCAGCTCGTTCGACACGATGCCGTCGCCGGAAACCAGCGTCGCCTTGAGGCCCTGGTCAGCCGCCTGGCGGATGATCAGGCCGGCTTCGGTGTGCAGGCCACCCCAATAGATGATGGAAACGCCGGCTTCCTTCATCTTGGCGATCAGCGCCGAGAAGTCCTTGTCGCCGACATTGACGCCTTCGTACATGACTTCCGTCAGGCCGGCTGCGTTCATCGCCTTCTTGGTCTCATCGGCAAGGCCCTGGCCGTAGGTCGTCTTGTCGTGGATGACCGCGATCTTGGCATCCTTGAAGTTCGCCGCGAGATAGGCGCCGGCGATGCTGCCCTGCTGGTCGTCACGTCCGCAGGTGCGGAACGTGTTCCACATGCCGCGTTCGGTGAACTTCGGATTGGTCGCGGCCGGCGTGATCTCGAGGATGCCGTTTTCCGCGTAGACTTCCGACGCCGGGATCGAGACGCCCGAGTTGAAGTGGCCAACCACGAACTTGACGCCGTCGCCGACGAACTTGTTGGCGACCGAGATGCCCTGCTTCGGATCGGAGACGTCGTCGCCGACCGAGAGCTTGATCTGCTCGCCATTGATGCCACCGGCCGCATTGATGTCGGCGACGGCCTGTTCGGCACCCTTCTGCAGCTGCGCGCCGAAGGCGGCATTCGGACCGGTGATCGGACCGGCGACGCCAACCAGGACGTCAGCCCACGCGCTGCCGCTGAACGCGATCAGCGCGGTCAGGGCGACGGCGGACAAAAGTGATTTTTTCATGTAAAACGCTCCCATTTACGGAGTGGGCGTTGGATGATGCTTTCATGCGATGCCCACTTTTACTCGCAGAAAACGTACTTTGCCGATTTTCAGGCACTTGTCACGCCGATTCATCCCCGAAACGGCGTTAATCATGAACGTCAACCTTTCGGCTTCCAGCTCAAAACCGATGCTCTTTCATAGAGCCAATTATACTGTGTCACCATCTGGTTTGTGCGCGTGTATTGATAGCCGATGAAGCCCAATATCATCAGTACGATCGTATCCACGATATAGTAATGCAGCGAGAACATCGTGCCGCCGAACAGCGCGTGATGAATGAACCTTACGCCAATGCCAAGGCCGAGCATGTAGGCGAACAATTGGAGGAAGCTGCGCCATGTCTGGGCGCTGGCCTTGCCGGTCATCCATGCCGCCCAGCCGCCGAGCAGGCAGGTGACGAAGAAGAACTGCCAGATCGAGGGTTCCTCGTAGAGAATGCCCTGCATGATGAAGTCTCCTGAACTCAGTGGTGGCCGCCTTCGAGATAGGCGGCGCGCACTTCCGGATTGGCGAGCAGCTCCTTGCCGGTGCCGCTCATCGTCACATTGCCGTTGACCATGACATAGCCGCGCGTCGCGAGCTTCAGCGCGCCGAAGGCGTTCTGCTCGACCAGGAACACTGTCAGCCCTTGGGTCCGGTTCAACTCGCGGATGGCGTCGAAGATCTGCTTCACGATCAGCGGCGCCAGGCCGAGCGACGGCTCGTCGAGCAGGAGCAGCTTCGGCCGTGCCATCAGCGCACGCCCGATCGACAGCATCTGCTGTTCGCCGCCCGACAGGGTGCCGCCGCGCTGGGCGATGCGTTCCTTCAGGCGCGGAAACAGCGTGAACACCTTCTCGACGTCCTCGTCGTAATGCTTGAGGCCGTCGAGGCTGGCGCCCATCTGCAGGTTTTCCATCACCGTCATGCGCGGGAAGATGCGCCGGCCCTCCGGCGACTGGGCGATCCGCATGCGCGCGATCTCATGCGTTGGCATCTGGGTAATATCGGTGCCGGCGAAGGTGATCGTGCCCGCCCGGGCCCGCGGAGCACCAAAAATGGTCATCATCAGCGTCGACTTGCCGGCGCCGTTGGCGCCGATCAGCGCCACGATCTCGCCCTGCCTGACGGTGACGTCGACACCGTTCAGCGCCCTGATGTTGCCGTAGTAGGTCTGGACGCCTTTGATATCGAGCAGCGTTGTGCCGGCCATCACTTGCGCCCTCCGCGCTTGCCCGCAGGTGCGGCAGCAGTCTTGCCGGCAACTGTTTTCGCAGTTTTCCCGGAAGCGTGGCTCGTTTCCACTTTCCCGGCGTCGACGCGGCGCGAAAATTCCGTCTCCTTGCCGGCGGCGAGAAGCTTGGCCTGACCAACCCAGTCCTCACGGGCGATGCGTCCGTCGAAGGCGAGATAGGCCTCGACGGCCGCGACGTCGGCTTTCTTCCATGCCGCGATCTGGTCGAAATGGAAGATGCCGTGCTGGTTAAGCTTCTTCTCGTTGACCGTGCCGATGCCCTTGATGCAGGTCAGATTGTCGGCCTCGCCGCCACGTGGCGCTGTGAGCCGGTTCGAAACGCCCGCGACCTTCGACTTGGCCGGCGCCTTAGCCGTGGAGGGTTTCGCGGTCGGCTTAGCTGCAGCGGGTTCCGCCTTGGCCGGGGGAGCGGCGGCTTGCGCTGCTGCCTTGCTTGCCGCGGCACTCGACTTTGCATCGAACTGCCCGGCTTTCGAGGCGCCTTTCGACACGGTCACGCGCTCGCCCTCGCTGTGGCCGATCGTATCGGTCACCGGTCCGGCGAGATACGAAGACGATGTGCCTGGGCCGTGCGCGGAATCGGGACCGGTGTCCAATTGCTCGATGACGTCCTCGTCGCCGACTTCGGTCAGTACCGTCTCGACTTCCTCGTCTTCGACGCCGAGATAGGCAGCGATGACGCGCGGGTCCGTGCGTACCGAATGCGGGCTGCCGTCCGATATCTTGCGCCCGTATTCGAGCACCACGACGTGGTCGGAAATCTGCATGACCACCGCCATGTCGTGCTCGATCAGCAGGATCGAGGTGCCGGTGTTGTCTTTGATGTCCATCAGCAGCGCGTTGAGCGCCATTGATTCTTTCGGATTGAGGCCGGCAGCCGGCTCGTCGAGGCAGAGCAACTCCGGACCCGTGCACATCGCCCGCGCGATCTCGAGGCGTCGTTGCGCGCCATAGGGCAGGTCGCCGGCCGGGTCGTCGGCACGGTCGACGAGATCGGCCTTCTCCAGCCAGTGCCTGGCCAGTTCGACCGACTCGGCCGATGCCTTCCGGTAGCCGCTGAAGCCGAACAGGCCGAGCACGGTGTAGCCGGACGCCTTCATCAGCTTGTTGTGCTGGGCTACCAGCAGGTTCTCGAGCAGCGTCATGCCCGAGAACAGGCGGATGTTCTGAAAGGTGCGCGCCACCTTGGCGCGTGCCGGGATTTCATGGTTCGGCAGGCGTTCGAGCAGATAGCTCGAGCCGTCGCGCCTATTGAGCGTGAGCATGCCTTCCGACGGTTTGTAGAAACCGGTGATGCAATTGAACACCGTGGTCTTGCCGGCGCCGTTCGGTCCGATCAGCGCGGTGATCTCGCCGCGCTTGGCCTGGAAGGAGAGATCGCCGATGGCGACCAGACCGCCGAATTTCATCGACAGATGGTCGACCTGCAGGATGGCATCGTTCATGGGAGATGGGTTCGTATCACTCATCAGCCGTGGCCTTCCTTGGTGAAGGAGCCGGATACGGCCTTGCTCTTCTTGAGGAAGGCTGTCGGTTCACGGCTGCCGACGAAGCCGCGCGGCTTCCACAGCATGACGATGACCATGGCCATGCCGAATAAAAGCATGCGGTAGAGTTCCGGGGTGAAGTCGGGGCCGAAGACCTGCTTCAGGAAATCGAGTTCGCGCAGCACCTCCGTGCCGCCGATCATCACCATGGCGGCGACGGCGATGCCAACCAGCGAACCCATGCCGCCAAGCACGACCATAGCCAGAATGATGGCCGACTCCAGGAAGATGAAGGATTCGGGGCTGACGAAACCTTGCCGTGCCGCGAAGAACGAGCCGGCGAAGCCGCCGAACATGGCGCCGGTGGCAAAGGCAGTGAGCTTGGTGGTGGTGGTGTTGATGCCGAGCGAGCGGCAGGCGATCTCATCCTCGCGCAGCGCTTCCCAGGCGCGGCCGACAGGCATGCGCCTTAGCCTTATCGTGACGAAGGCGGTGAGCAGGCAGAGCCCCAGGATCAGATAGTAGAGGAATATCTTGTAGTAGGCGCTCGATGTGGCGATATCCAACACCTTGGCGATATAATTCGGATCCGAAACGTTGAACGTCATCAGGCCGAAAAAGGTGACCTTGGGGATGCCGGAGATGCCGGCCGAGCCGTTCGTAACCTCGCGCCAATTGATCAGCACGAGACGAATGATCTCGCCGAAGGCAAGCGTCACGATCGCCAGATAATCGCCGCGCAGACGCAGCACCGGAAACCCGAGCAATACCCCCCAGAAGGCGGCCATGGCGCCGGCGGCGGGCAGCAGGATCCAGAACGACAGGCCAAAATGCGTGCCGAGCAGCGCATAGGCATAGGCGCCGACCGCGTAGAAGGCGACGTAGCCGAGATCGAGCAGGCCGGCGAGGCCGACGACGATGTTCAGCCCCCAGGCCAGCATCACATAGATCAGGATCTGGATGCCGAAATTGTCGACCCATTTCAGTGAACCCTGGAACCCGCCGGCCATCGACCCTGCGTACACGGCAAGCACCGCCACGACGATGATCGGGTAGAGCGCCAGTGCGGTTATGCCCAACGCCGAGAAATGGGCGAGGATGAAGGTGCGGAAATAGAACAGCACCGAGGCCAGCGCATAGATGATCGCCAGCGCCCGCGCGAAGCGCGCATAACCGGCGAGACCCGGCCCCAGCAGACCATCGAGCGAGCCGGCCAGCAGCGCCAGCACAGCCACTACGACGACGGCCGCAATGAAATACGGCAACCGGAAGAACCGCGTCGCCACGCTTTCCGGCAACAGCCCGGTGGCGATGTCGGCAATCTTCTGGTTGGCCATGAAGGGCTGGCCGTAGGCAACGTAGAGAAAGCGGCCGAGCATGGTGGCGATCACCACGGCGGCGAGCAGGCCCCAGCGCTGTACGAGGATCAGCTCGTTGGAGATGTTCTGATCGGTCCGCAGGCCGATGAACAGCACGAACAGGCCGAGCGCGATGGCACCAGCATAAAGCGCCTCGCGCGTGGCGCGTTGCACTGGGGTGGCGACGACGCCGCGCTCCGGAGATACAGTGACCGCCATGACCTCAGACCTTTTCGACTTCTGGCCGGCCCAATATGCCGGAAGGCAGGAAGATCAGGACGATCGCCAGGATGGAGAAGGCGGCGACGTCCTTGTAGTCGATCGAGAAATAAGCCGACCACATGCTTTCGATGAAGCCGATCATCAGCCCGCCGAGCACGGCGCCGGGCAGCGAGCCGATGCCGCCGAGCACCGCCGCGGTGAACGCCTTCACGCCGGGCGTGAAACCGTCGGAGAAGGCGATGACGCCGTAATACATCAGGAACAGCGTGCCGGCGACGGCAGCAAGGGCCGCACCCATGACGAAGGTGATCGAGATGGTGCGGTCGACGTCGATGCCAAGCAACGCCGCCATCTTGCGGTCCTGCTCGCATGCCCTTTGCGCCCGGCCCAGTGAGGTCTTGTTGACCAAATACCAGAACAGCGCCAGCAGCAGCGCGGTGACGATGACGATGATGATCTGCTTCAGCGATACGCTGATGCCCTCGATGTTGTAGACCGTGGACACCATCGGCGGGATCGGCTTGTTGCGCGGCCCTTGCGTCACCTGGACGAAGTTCGACAGGGCGATCGACATGCCGATCGCGGTGATCAGCGGGGCCAGCCGGAACGAACCGCGCAAAGGCCGGTAGGCCACCTTCTCGATCGTCCAATTATACAGGCTGGTCAGCAGCATCGCGACGATCATCATGATCAGCAGCGCGATCACCACCGGCAAGGAATAGAACAATGCGCCGAGAATGAGGAAAACGATGAGGGCGGTGAATGCCCCGACCATGAAGATGTCGCCATGGGCAAAATTGATCATGCCGATGATGCCGTAGACCATCGTATAGCCGATCGCTATCAGCCCATAGATCGATCCCAGCGTCAGCCCATTGATAAGCTGCTGGACAAAATACTGCATGCTGTCGTGGCTCCCCTGGAATGTCGCCCATGCAGACGCATTCCTTTTCGTATTTCCCCTAGTCGTAAAGTTTCGAGCCCGGATTGCAACGTGATTTTTCGATGGCTATGCGTGTTTTCGCCGCACGCCGTCCGATTGCCCGTTTTATTCCCGTCCGGCCCCTGGACCATCGCGGACCCTACCATTGGCCTAACGCAATGTCTTTGACGATTCAACCGCACCATGCGCCTCGTTTCGAAGAAATCGCCGTCAAAATAAGTTGATGAGCGGGATCGTTGCGTCGTTGATCGCAATCCGTTTACGCTCTCTTTCTTCCCCTGCGTCAGCGTTTTTTCTATTTGACGACGAAGCCGTGCGCGAACGGGTCGCGGTCGTCGATGAAGATCGTGTTCAATCCGGTCATCCGTGCCCAGCCGCCGATCGACGGAATGATCGCCGGCTTGCCGGCGACGGTGACCTCTTTTTCCACCCTGCCCTTGAACAGCGAGCCGATGATCGATTCATGGACGAAGTCGTCGCCAACCCCAAGCTTGCCCTTGGCGTGAAGCTGCGCCATCCGCGCCGAGGTGCCGGTGCCGCAGGGCGAGCGGTCGATCGCCTTGTCGCCGTAGAAGACGGCGTTGCGGGCATCGGCTTGCGGGTTGGTCGGCGCACCGGTCCACAATATGTGCGACAGCTTGTCGATGCCGGGATTCTCCGGGTGGACGAAGGAATATTTCTCGTTGAGCCGCTGCCGCACCACCGGGCTCCAGGCGATCAGCTCGCCCGCCGAATGGTCGGCCATGTCGCGATAGTTCGTTTGCGGTTCGACGATGGCGTAGAAATTGCCGCCATAGGCGACATCGACGCTGATCTCGCCGAGCCCGGGGCATTCGACCGTCAGTCCCTCGGCATGGAGGAAGGACGGCACATTGGTGATGCGCACCTCCTCGACATAGTCGCCGACCTGCTTGTACTCGGCGACGACCAGGCCCGCCGGCGTATCCAGCCTGAGCACGCCCGGCGTCTTCGGCTTGATCAGCCCATGTTCGACGGCAAAGGTCACAGTGCCGATTGTGCCGTGGCCGCACATCGGCAGACAGCCGGAGGTTTCGATGAACAGGATGGCGATGTCGCAATCCTCGCGCGTCGGCGGATAGAGGATCGAGCCGGACATCACGTCATGGCCGCGCGGCTCGAACATCAGCCCGGTGCGGATCCAGTCATATTCGGCCAGGAAATGCGCTCGCCGCTCCATCATCGTCGAGCCGTTGAGCAGCGGTCCGCCGCCGGCGACCAGCCGCACCGGATTGCCGCAGGTGTGGCCGTCTATGCAGAAGAAGGAATTCTTGGCCATGCCGGCTCCCAACTGAATGTCTTCGATCTCAAAACCGTTGCGGACTGAACGGACCGAGATCGAGCGATGGACTCTGCCCGAGAACGAGCTCACGGATCAAGCGTCCGGTCGCCGCGGCCTGGGTCAGGCCGAGATGACCATGGCCGAAGCCATACACCACCGACGGCGTTTTTTGCGACCGCCCGATCACCGACAACGAATCCGGCAGCGACGGCCGGAACCCCATCCATTCGCGGCCATTGGCCGGATCCAGCCCTGGCAGGAATTTTTGCGCCTTTTCGAGCAGTGCTTTCGAGCGCGCATAATTGGGCGGCCTTTCGAGGCCGCCGAGCTCGACCGCGCCACCGACGCGCAGGCCGGTCTCGAGCGGCGTGATGACAAAGCCATGCCCGGAGAAGATCAATTGCCGCTTTACGTCGAACGCAGTCTTCGGCAGCGTCGTGTTGTAGCCACGCTCGGTCTCCAGCGGGATGCCGTCGCCGAGATGTCTTGCCAGCAGATGCGACCAGGCCCCGGCAGCGATGACGACATGCTTTGCCCGACGCGTCGTACCGTCGGCCATGGTCAGGATCGCGTCGCCCTGTCCCGCCTCGATACGCTCGATCCGGGCCTTTTCGAACCCCGCGCCCAACCTCTCGGCATAGGCCCATAAGGCCTTTCCAAGCAGCTTGGGGTCGGCGACGGTCTTCCACCCCGGCACGAACGTGCCCCTGGCGAAGCGCGGCGACAGGCCGGGCTGCAAGGCGGCGAGAGCGCTGCCTTCGACATGGTTGAAGCCGATGCCGAAGCGCTGCCTTGCCGCCCAGCCGGGCAGCGACGCCTTGAACTCGGCCTCGCTTTCGTAGAGTTCGAGCGAGCCGTCCTCGTGCAGCATCGGCCGTGTGCCGGAACGGTCGAGCAAGCCCATCCATTCCGCCTCGGCGAGCTTCATCATCCCGGCCTGCGCGGCAAGGCCGGCTTCATAGCGGTCGCTTCGGCCGGCCCGCCAGAAGCGGACCAGCCAAGGCAACAGCTTCGGCAAATAGGCGGGCGGAATACTGAGCGGGCCGAGCGGGTCGGCGAGCCATTTCGGCAGCTGCCTGATCATGCCCTTGTGGGCGAGCGGCAGCACATCGGAGAAGGCAAAGGCAGCGGCATTGCCGGAGCTGGTTTCCTCGCAGATCCCCGTCCGATCGAAGATCGTGACGTTTCGCCCCGCCTCGGCCAGAAAGGCGGCGGCGCAGATGCCGATGATGCCGCCACCAATGATGGCAACATCGAGCGTAGCATCATCATTCATTGCCATGCGCCGCGCTGCACATCTGCAAATAGCCTCAAAGTGACTGGATCAGAATGTCGGCAGCTCTGGCCGCACCGCCAGCGCATCCCTGACGATCTTTTCGACAGCCTTGCGGCGCTCGCCCGACAATGGCTGGCGCGGCATGCGCACCCGGTCATTGGTATCGATGGCGAAGACTTCCGCGAGCTTGATGTTCTGCACCAGATAGGTCGATACGTCGAGATCGAGCAGCGGCCGGAACCAGCGGTAGATCTTCAGCGCCTCCTCACGGCGGCCCTGTCTCATCAGCTGGTAGATAGCGACCGTCTCGCGCGGGAACGCGGTGACCAGGCCCGCCACCCAGCCGATAGCGCCGACCGACAGCGCCTCGAAGGCGAGATTGTCGACGCCGGTGAACAAATCGTAGCGGTCGCCGAGGCGGTTGATGATCTCGGTCGAGCGGCGGATATCGTCGGAGGACTCCTTGATGGCGACGAAGCGCTGGTCCTTCGCCAGTTCCTCCATCTGGTCGACGGTGACGTCGACGCGGTAGGCAAACCGGTTGGAGTAGATCATCACCGGCAGGTCGCCGGCCGCGGCGACGGCGCTGAGTGCCGCGACTGTCTCCTCGGCATTGGTATGGTAGATCGGGCTCGGCACCACCATCAAACCGTTGGCGCCTTCTTTTGCGGCGCGGCGCGCGATCGTCGCCGCCTCGCGTGTGCCGGCTTCGTTGACCGTCAACAGCACCGGTTTGTTGCCGGCGATCTTCTGCGCGGTCTTCAGCACCTCGATCTTTTCGTCATGCGACAGCATCGGTCCTTCGCCAAGCGAGCCACAGACGATGATGCCGTCGCAGCCGGCCTCCATCTGCAGCGCAAAGCAGCGCTCCATCTCGGCATGGTCGAGGCGATCATCCTCGGTGAATTTGGTCGTAACGGCGGGGAAAACTCCGGCCCACATGTCGGTTGCTCCATCTGATATATCAGTCGTATATTTCTTAAGAAGCCGGCTGTCAACGTTGAATCTGATATGATATATCAAAAATATATCAGGAGATGCCGCATTGGTATATGACAACCCAGGCTCCGAGCCGGCGACTGCGAAGGCCTACCGCAGGCTCGAGCATATGATCGTGACGCTCGAACTGGCGCCCGCGAGCTTCATCACCGAGGGGGCGCTGATCGACAGGCTCGGCCTCGGCCGCACCCCGGTGCGCGAAGCGATCCAGCGGCTGGCCTGGGAGGGGCTGCTCGAGGTCCGGCCGCGTGCCGGCATTGCCATTGCCCCGCTTCACCCTGGCGACTGGCTGCGCGTCCTCGACGCCCGCCGCGGCGTCGAGGTCGTGCTTGCCCGCTCGGCCGCCCGCTTCGTCACCCGCGAGGCCGCCGACCTGTTTCATGACGCAGCGCTGGCCATGCAAAAGGCCGTGATTTCGGAAAATGTTCTTTGCTTCATCCAAGCCGACAAGGCGCTTGATGAGGCGCTGGCGCTGGCTGCAGACAACCCGTTCGCGGCGCGCCTGGCGGCGCCCTTGCAAACCCACAGCCGCCGCTTCTGGTTCCGCTACAAGGCCGATACCGGCTTGGCCGAATCCGCCGAGCACCATGTCGCATTGATCCGCTCGATCCTCGCCGGCGACGAAGAGGCCGCGGCCAAGGACGCCAAGCGGCTGATGGCGTTGCTGCGCGGCCACGCTGAGGCAGCTGCTACGCGCTGACGCCGCCCGCTCCCTCATGAGTTTTGGCCGGGCAGGGCGTCCACGCTTTCCCAATTTTCGCCGGCTGCGACAATGCAGCTTCTGCCGGCGACGTCGGTCACGATGACCGTCCAGCTTCCGCTATCGGCGACAAAAACTTCCATGACCGCCTCCTGACCGATCAGTCCGAGAGCAAACTGTCTTTCCTGGAAATTCTCGGCCAGGTGGGCGACGAGGTCGCCATGTTCAACGCAGTATTGATATTGGGCGCTTGCGGCATTCGTACCCACCGCGAATAAGCCAGCAAAAGCTACGGTCTTCACCCATCCTAACAGCGATTTGCGTGCCATAGGGCACCTCCTTTGCCATCACGATCCGGCAAAGGGAGGTGATTGACGGCCTCATTTTGCCGGAGCGATCCAGGCCGGTTCCGACGTCATCATCGCGTCGCTCCTTTCCGTGTTCCGGTCTGCCGCCAGCGGGAACGATTCTGGATGTTCTCGCTATGTTCCATATATGGTATCGCTAACGAAAAATAGCAAGCCGTGCGCGCCTCAAGTGGGCGCGGGGAGATCCGTTTCAAGGTCGCCGAGAACAGGGCCGCAGCCCGGCTGTCGTGCCGAGGCTGCGGCCAGGTGAATAGGAAGGCCTACTTCAGGTACCGGGCAGCGCCGCTATCGTCATCGCGCTCTCCCAGCCTTCGCCGACTGAAATCACGCAGCTTTGACCTTTTGTATCGCTGGCGAGGATGGTCCAGGTGCCCTTGTCGGAAACGAAGACTTCAAGCACCACATTCGGATTGACGACGCCAACCGCGCTCGGGTTTTCATGAAACTTCTCGCCGAGCGCCTTGACCATATCGGCGCGTGCCGCGCATTGCTCGGCAGCCATTGCCGGGATGGCGGAAAGCGCCGCCGTTGCCGCGCAAGCTATGATCGCCATGAGACGTGTCATCTGACATCTCCTTTGCGCCGGACGATATCCCCCGGAGCCGTCACCAGCGCCGTTGGTTGATCTGCCAACTCCTCCTTCGCGGCAGGACTGCAACCTAAGAGGATTGCTGCCTTCTTGGTTCCATCACATTCGTGTTCATGCCGATGAGGACGGCGACAAAAAAGGCCCGGGCTCCAAGCCCGGGCCTTTTCTTGCTTTCTGCGATTTGGATCAGTTCATCGTCGGGATGACGAACTCGGCGCCGTCCTTCACGCCGGCCCGCGCGCCCGCAGCCGAAGCGAGGACGCGCAGACAGGAAACCGTCCGGCTAATTCATCGTCGGGATGACGAACTCGGCGCCGTCCTTCACGCCGGACGGCCAGCGCGACGTCACCGTTTTGGTCTTGGTGTAGAAGCGGAACGCGTCCGGCCCGTGCTGGTTGAGGTCGCCGAACGAGGACGCCTTCCAGCCGCCAAACGTATAGTAGGCGATCGGCACCGGGATCGGCACGTTGATGCCGACCATGCCGACCTGGACTCGCGAGGCGAAATCCCGCGCCGCATCGCCGTCGCGGGTGAAGATGGCGACGCCATTGCCCATCTCGTGCTCGTTGGCGAGCTTGATGGCGTTTTCGTAAGTCGGCGCGCGCACCACCGACAGCACCGGCCCAAAGATCTCTTCCTTGTAAATGCGCATGTCGGCAGTCACGTTGTCGAACAGGCAGCCGCCCATATAGTAGCCGTTCTCGTAGCCCTGCATGGAAAAGCCGCGGCCATCGACCACCAGCTTGGCGCCTTCCTTGACGCCGGTGTCGACATAGGATTTGACCCGCTCCAGCGCCTGCGCCGTGACCAGAGGGCCGAAATCGGCGGAAGAATCCGTCGACGGACCGACCTTCAGGCTCTCGACGCGCGGCACCAGTTTTTCCATTAGGCGGTTGGCGGTGTCGTTGCCGACCGGGACGGCCACCGAGATCGCCATGCAGCGCTCGCCGGCCGAGCCGTAGCCGGCGCCGATCAGCGCGTCGACGGTCTGGTCCATGTCGGCATCGGGCATGATGATCATGTGGTTCTTGGCGCCGCCGAAGCACTGCACGCGCTTGCCGGCCGCGCAGCCGCGCGAATAGATGTACTGGGCGATCGGTGTCGAGCCGACGAAACCGATAGCCTTGATGTCGGGATCGTCGAGGATGGCGTCGACCACTTCCTTGTCGCCGTTGACGACATTGAGGATGCCCGCCGGCAGGCCGGCCTCGATGAACAGTTCGGCAATCCGCATCGGCACGCCCGGATCGCGCTCCGACGGCTTGAGGATGTAGGCATTGCCGCAGGCGATGGCCGGCGCGATCTTCCATAACGGGATCATCGCTGGAAAATTGAACGGCGTGATGCCGGCGACGACGCCGAGCGGCTGGCGCATCGAATAGACGTCGATGCCGGGGCCGGCGCCATCGGTGAACTCGCCCTTCATCATATGCGGCGCACCGATGCAGACCTCGACCACTTCGAGGCCACGCTGGATGTCGCCCTTGGCGTCGGCGACGGTCTTGCCGTGTTCGCGCGCCAATATCTCGGCCAGCGCATCATACTCCTTGGCGACCAGCTCGAGGAACCGCATCAAGACGCGCACGCGCCGCTGCGGGTTGGTTGCCGCCCAGCCGGGCTGTGCCGCCTTGGCGTTTTCGACCGCTGCGCGCAATTCCGCCTGCGAAGCCAACGCCACCGTGCCACGCACCGTGCCGTCCATCGGCTGCATGACGTCCTGCTTGCGGCCGCTGGTTCCGGCGACACGCTTGCCGCCGATGAAATGACCGTATTCGATCATGGTCTCTCTCCCTGGTTCGTGATGAGGCATTGTCCGCCTTTGCGGGAGCGATGGCAACGCGAGTGAAAACGCAACCGTTGTGCAGAAAATAGATAGCGGCGCGCGATTGTGCATCAAATGGCGCAAATGGTAGGGAGTGTACTCCTATCGCTTGGATTGCTGAGTTGAGTTTCTTCACACCCCCCTGTGTCCTGCCGGACATCTCCCCCGCAAGGGGGGAGATTGGCGACTTCGGCCTTACCGCCCTTTTTGCGACGTTGGAGATTGGCGAAAGCCGACCGGACATCCGATCTCCCCCCTTGCGGGGGAGATGGCCGGCAGGCCAGAGGGGGGTGGGCGGGAACACGGCGCTCTTTATCGAAACGGACCATCCCCATGAACTGGGATGACGTTCGCATCTTCCTTGCCGTGGCGCGCGCCGGCCAGATCCTCGGCGCCGCCAGGCGGTTGGAGCTCAATCACGCGACCGTCTCGCGCCGCATTGCCGCCCTCGAGGATGCATTCAGGACAAAACTGTTTCGCCGGCTTACCACCGGCAGCGAGCTGACGCCGGCAGGCGAACGTTTCCTCGAAATCGCCGAACGCATGGAGGGCGACATGATCGCCGCGCGCTCGACCGTTTCAGGCGAAGGCGACGACGTTTCGGGCACCGTGCGCATCGGCGCGCCGGACGGTTTTGGCGTCGCCTTCCTGGCCAGGCGCCTCGGCGCGCTGACCGCTCTGCACCGTGAACTCACCATCCAGCTGGTGCCGGTACCGCGCTCCTTCTCGTTATCCCGGCGCGAGGCCGACATTGCCATCACCGTCGAACGGCCGACGGAAGGCCGGCTGGTGGCGGGAAAGCTGGTCGACTACACGCTCGGCCTGTTCGCGTCGCGGGCCTACGCCGACACGCATGGCCTGCCCGGAAGCGCCGCCGAGCTGGGCCAGCACACGCTGATCGGCTACGTGCCGGACCTGATCGTCAGTCCCTCGCTCGACTACGCGGCCGAATTCAGCGCCGACTGGCGCACCAGCTTCGCCATTTCCTCAGCGCTCGGCCAGGCCGAAGCGGTGCGTTCCGGCGCCGGCATCGGCATACTGCACACCTTCGTTGCCCACTCGATGCCGGAGTTGGTGCCTCTCGATATCGTCGCACCCATCCGCCGCGCCTACTGGCTGGTCTATCATGAATCGGTCAGGCCGCTGCGCCGCGTTCAGATCGTCGCGAGCTTCATCACCAAGGCCGTCGAACGGGATCGGGGATTGTTCGCGTGAGATCTATCGGCCGCTGGCTGTCTTAGCTGCTGGGGGTCTTACTTGGCGTATCGTCCCGGCCCGAGATCGCCGACGTCGATGTCTGGCACCCGGCTGGAGATGATGTCGGCCAGAACCTTGGCCGAGCCGCAGGCCATGGTCCAGCCGAGCGTGCCGTGGCCGGTATTGAGATAGAGATTGGAGAAATCGGTGCGCCCGATCAGCGGCGGCCCGTCCGGCGTCATCGGCCGCAGCCCGCACCAGAAGGTGGCCGACCGCATGTCGCCGCCGCCCGCGAAAAGGTCGCCGACCGAATGTTCGAGCGTGCGGCGCCGCGATTCGTGCAGCCGCATGTCGAAGCCGGAGATTTCCGCCGTGCCGCCGACCCGGATACGGTCGCCGAGGCGGGTGATCGCCACCTTGTAGCTCTCGTCCATCACCGTCGACACCGGCGCGGCGGCGGCGTCCTTGATCGGCAGGGTGATCGAATAGCCCTTGACCGGGTAGACCGGGATGGGCCGCTTCAGCATGCGCATGAACCGCGCCGAATAGCTGCCCATCGCCATCACATAGGCGTCAGCGACCATCCAGCCCTTGCTGGTGCTGATGTTGGTGATGCGATCGCGCTTCTTGACGACGCGCCGTATCTCCGTGTCGTATTCGAAGGTGACGCCGCGTGCCGCGCAAAGCTCCGCAAGCCTGTCGGTGAACATCTTGCAGTCGCCGGTTTCGTCGCCGGGCAACCGCAGGCCACCGACGAATTTCTCGCGCACGCCAGCCAGCGCGGGCTCGGCAGCAATGCAGCCGTCGGGGTCGAGGACCTCATAAGGGACGCCATAGGTCTTCAGCACCTCGACATCGCCGCCGACGCCATCGAGCTGCTTTTGCGTTCGGAAAAGCTGCAGCGTACCCTTGGCGCGCTCGTCATAGGCGATGCCGGTCGCCTCGCGCAGCGCCTTCAGCGTGTCGCGGCTGTATTCGGCCAGCGGCACCATGCGCGCCTTGTTCAGCGCGTAGCGTTCAGCCGTGCAATTGCGCAGCATCTTGACCAGCCATATCCACATATGCGGATCGAGCGCCGGCCGCACCACCAGCGGACCATGCTTCATCAACAGCCATTTGACGGCCTTCAGCGGAACGCCGGGCCCGGCCCAGGGCGAGGCATAGCCGGGCGAGATCTCGCCGGCATTGGCAAAGCTGGTTTCCAGCGCCGGGCCTTTCTGGCGGTCGATCACCGTCACCTGATGGCCGGCCTCGGCAAGAAAATAGGCGGTGGTGACCCCGATCACACCGCCGCCCAGCACGAAGATCTTCATCGCTTAGTTCTCCGCAACGGCGTCTCGTCAGGGTTCGGGTCCGGGATCATCGCCGCCTTCTGTCTGCCGGATTCTGCGGCGTCCGCCAAGTGCCGATGCTGAGGGAAACGACATGCGTGAGGACAACAAGCTTGCGTCCTAGCCATTCACATAGCGCCGGTGGAAGCGGTGGCCGAGGCTGGTCAAGACCTCATAGCCGATGGTGCCGGCCTGGCCGGCTACCTGGTCCACGGTCTGCGACGACGGCTCGATCAGTTCGACGAGGTCGCCGGCCTTCAGCTTGCCGGGCGGCAATGCGGAAATGTCAAGGATGATCGAATCCATCGAAACCCGGCCGATGAAGGGCAGCCGCACATTTTCGAACCAGGCAGCGGAAGCGGCGCGTCGATGCCAGCCATCGCCGTAGCCGAGCGAAATCGTCGCCGCGGCAAGCGGGGCCTTGGTGTGGAAAGTGTGGCCGTAGCCGACACCGGCGCCAGCCTCCAGCATCCGCGTCTGGATGACCTTGGCTTGCAATCGCACCACCGGCAGCATCGGGTTGTCCTTCGCCGGCGTCGGATTGATGCCATAGAGAGCGGCACCCGGACGAACGAGGTCGTAGTGATAGCGCTGCCCGAGAAAAATGCCTGATGAATTGGCAAGCGACGCCGGCGCTCCCGGCAGCATCCGGCGCAGCCGTTCGAATTCCAGCCGTTGCTGCTCGTTGGCCGGTTGCTCGGGTTCGTCGGCGCAGGCGAGATGGCTCATCACGAAGGTCAGTTCGACACCATCGAAAGCCTGCGGATCCTGCGCGATGGCTTTCACCTCCTCGGGCGCCATGCCGAGCCGCGACATGCCGCTGTCGACCTGGACGGCGGCAGGCAATTTATGGCCCACCCGCCCGGCCATCTCGCGCCATGCCGCAAGTTGGCTGGCGCTGTTGACGACAGTGCAAAGCCCCGCCGCAACCGCTTCCCGTTCCGCACCTGGCGGAATGCCGTTCAGCACGTAGATGGCCGGGTCTGAGCCGAGCGCCTTGCGCAGCAAGACGCCGCCGGCCAAATGCGCGACGAAGAAAATATCACAGCCTTCAGCCATCAGCGCCGCCGCCACCGGCGCCGCGCCAATCCCGTAACCGTCGGCCTTGACCACTCCGGCACAGCTGACGCCGCCCAGACGCGCCTTCAGCCGCCGGTAATTCTCACGGACGGCGCCAAGATCGACGGTCAGGATCGCCCCCGCCGCCGCTTCGCTGATCGGCTCACTCGGGGCGCCGGCCTGCGGTAGAGAGACGGTCTGCGGAAGGGATTTGCTGGAGATGTCGGTCATGCCGACCTGTTTTAGCGGAAGGCCGGCGGCTACGCCACCAGGTGCCGGAACGCTGCCACCACGTCTTCGTAGACCTTGCGCTTGAACGGCACGATCAGACCGGGCAGTTCCAGCATCGGCCGCCACGCCCACCGGTCGAACTCGGCCTTGTGGCCACCCGGCGGCGGATTGATTTCGATCTCGCTTTCGTCACCGTGGAAGCGGAAGGCAAACCATTTCTGCGTTTGGCCGCGATATCGTCCCTTGAAGGCGACGCCGACCAGATGGGCCGGCAGGTCGTATTTGATCCAGTGCGGCGCCTCGGCCAGCAGCGACACCGAGCGCATGCCGGTCTCTTCGTAAAGCTCGCGCTCCGCCGCGGGCAGCGGCTCCTCGCCATCGTCTATGCCGCCCTGTGGCATCTGCCAGAGCTGCGTGGTTCCAGCGAATTCGCTGTCCGGCTCGGCAATGCGATGGCCGACCCAGACCATGCCATCGCCATTGAGGACCATCACCCCTACGCAGGGCCGGTAGGGCAGTGTCTCGGCGTCAACGAGCTTGTTCTTTGCCATGTCAGCCTTTTTCCGGATCTATGGCCACCGCCGAAATCGGCACGATCTCGATGCCGCGCTTCTTGGCCTCGGTCACCCAGGACGACACGGTATCGACTGTCAGGTCGAAGGCCGAGCCGATGCCGACGGCAAAGCCTTTCGCCCGTGCCGTCGCTTCCAGCCCATCCAGTTTCTTCAATATGGCGCCGCGGTCCTGCACCGCGTCGATCGCCGTATCGCCGCCGACGAACGGCACGCCGTCCTTCAGCGCCAATTCGGATGCCAGGCTGCGCGCCGACGAACCGTCGTCGACATAGGCCAGACCACGCTTGCCAAGCTCGGCCATCAACGGCCCCATCGCCGTCGCGTCGGCCGAAAAGCGGGCGCCCATATAGTTCATGACGCCGGTGTAGTTGGTCGTTCGCGACAGCGCCCAGCGTAAATTCTTCAAATTCTCGTCCGGCGCCGCTGCCACGGTCAGCGTGTTACGGCCGGGGTTGACGTTCGGATAGTCGAACGGCTCGAGCGGCACCTGCATGATGACCTCATGGCCGCCTTGCCGCGCCACCTGCATCCAGCGGCCGATGCTGTTGCCTTGCGGCGCGAAGGCCAGCGTCACTTCCGCCGGCAGCTTGGCGATGGCTGCCTGCGTGCCGGTCTGCGACACGGCAAGCCCGCCGATGACGAGCACCACGCGTGCACCGCGTGCGCCGGACCACGGCCGCGCATAGACATCGAACGGGCGCCGGCCGTCGGCGGCGCGGATCGGCAGCGGACCGGTCTCGCTGGCCTCGATCAGCGCCTTGTCGGGAATGTGCGCGATCCTGAGGTTCTGGCCGATCGTCGAAGGGTCGCGGATGACAATGGCCGCCTTGGGCGGACCGTCGCCCTCTTCGGTCTGGACATGGATGATCTGCGGACCGCCCATCTTCCCGCTTGTCGTTTGTTCGCCCGTCTTCTGTTCGCTTGCGTTGCTTGGCGCTTCCGTTGCGGGCGTCGCCTTGGCCGGCGCCGCGGCGGGATCCGCCGCTGCCGGCATCTTCGGCGTCGAAACGGCGACTTCTTGCGGCTTGCGGAACGGCTTGTCGCGCAAGGCGATCGCGCCGGAAACGCCGACCACGGCCAGCACGACGAGCGCGGCCGCGACTGCACCGGCGCTGATCCTGCTGCCTGGGCGCGGCGCCCGGATCGCCTGTCCGAGAGGTCGTTCTATGTCCTTGCCGATATCAGCCAAGCCCGCACCCCCGGCGCGCATCTCCGAAGTGAAACCTCCGGAGGCGCAAATCCAAAATGTCGGCGCGTCCCCTCGCTTCACTGGACGCGCAGCATGCCGGCCGCGGCCCCGAATCAAACTGCCGGAGCCTCGCGGCCCCGGCAGCATCGCATCGCTTCGCTCAGGCAGCCAGACCTGTTTGGCCCGGCTTGCCTGCCCTTATTGGTTCAACACGGCCTTCTGCGGATTCGGTGGGAACGCCGGATCGGTCTTCTGGCCGCGCAGCAGCTGCTCGGCATAGATGAGCTGCAAATCGTCCTTCGGTTCCGGCGGCACATAGGCTGCCGAGCCCGAACCGGTCGTGCCTTCGTCGGCGCCCTTGATATGGCCCTTGAGGTCCGATTCGCCGCGCGTCAGGTCCCTGCCCTGCAGTTCCGCCGGCAGCGGCTGGTCGACCTTGATATCGGGCGTGATGCCCTTGCCCTGGATCGACTTGCCGGACGGCGTGTAATAGAGCGCCGTCGTCAGCCGCAGCGCCCCGTTCTCGCCAAGCGGAATGATGGTCTGCACCGAACCCTTGCCGAAGGACTGCGTGCCGACCACCGTGGCGCGGCGCAGATCCTGCAGCGCGCCGGCGACGATTTCCGAGGCACTGGCCGAGCCGCCATTGACGAGCACGATCAGCGGCTTGCCGCCGACGTCGTCGCCGGCCCGCGCGTCGAAGCGGGTGACGTCCTTCGGATCGCGGCCGCGCGTCGAGACGATCTCGCCACGGTCGAGGAAGGCATCCGACACACTCACCGCCTGGTCGAGCAAACCGCCCGGATTGAGGCGCAGGTCGAGCACGTAACCCTTGAGCTTGTCGTTCGGCACCTGCTTCTTGATGGTGTCGATGGCATTCTCGAGGTCGTCATAGGTCTTTTCGGTAAAGGAGGTGATCTTCATGTAGCCGATGTCGTTTTCGACCCGGAACTTCACCGCCTTTACCTTGATGATGTCGCGCACGACCGTCAGTTCGATCGGCTTGTCGGCGCCCTGGCGCAGGATGGTGAGCTTGATCGGTGTGTTGACCAGCCCGCGCATCTTCTCGACGGCGTCGTTGAGGGTCAGGCCGCGAACCTCCTCGCCGTCGATCTTGGCGATATAGTCGCCGGCGAGCACGCCAGCCTTGGCGGCCGGCGTATCGTCGATCGGCGTGATCACCTTGACCAGGTCGTTCTCCATGGTGACCTCGATGCCGAGGCCGCCGAACTCGCCCTTGGTCTGCACGCGCATGTCCTGCGCTTCTTCGGCATTCATGTAGGAGGAGTGCGGGTCGAGCGAGGACAGCATGCCGTTAATGGCATTTTCGACCAGCGATTTGTCGTCGGGCGGCGTCACATAATTCGCCCGCACCCGCTCGAAGATATCGCCGAAGATCGCCAGTTGCTTATAGGTCTCGGAGCCCGCAGCCTTCGCCGTCGAGCCGGGCGCGCCATAGACCAGGCTCATCGCCGATGCACCCATCAGCGCACCGGCAAACAGAAGCGACAGTTTCCGCATCATTCACGTCCTTCCAGAAAAACGGTCCGCCCACCATGGGGCCGGATCGACGGGTTTTCCATCCTTGCGGAACTCGACATAGAGCTCCGGCGTGGCATTTCCATTCTTCGATGCCGAGGTGCTCGCCACCCGGGCCTCTCCCATCGCGCCGACCGGCTCACCTGCGAGCACCGACTGGCCAGACGCGACGCTGATTCTGCTCATCCCCGCTAGGACGACATGATAGCCGTCACCCGCATTCAGGATCAAGAGTTGACCGTAAGAGCGGAAAGGCCCCGCATAAAGCACGTTTCCATCCGCCGGCGCTGTGACGATGGCTCCCGATTGTGTCGCAACCATGTCACCGAGCATCACCGCGCCGTTACCGTCGTTGGCCCCGAAGCGCCGCTTGATCCTGCCGGTGACCGGCAGCGCGATCTGCCCTTGAAGCGCGGAAAACGGCGCAGCAGCGGTGAGCCTGTTGCTCTCCGGCACCGGCAGCGAGGCCAGTTCCGTTGGCGCCGGGGCCGATGCCGGGCCCTTGTCGGCGTCCACCGTCTTTTGCTCGGCTGCCTTGGCCGCATCCGCCGCCTTGCGGGCCCTGTCGGCCTCGAGCGATGCGATCAGCTCTTTCAGGCTGCCGGCCTTGGCCGCCAGCGTCGCGGACCGTTGCTTTTCGGCGGCCAGCGCGGTTTGCGTATCGGCGGCGAGCTTCTGCTTGGCTTCGAGCAGCATGCCGAGCCGCTTTTTTTCCGCCGCCTGCTCGCCGACCGCTGCCGTCAGCCGCGCCCGCTCGGCCTCGATCGAGGCCGTCACCCGCGACTGCTCTTTGAGATCGGCCAGCAACATGTCGGTCTGCTGGCGCAGTTCCGGCACCACGGCACCGAGCAGGATGGCGCTGCGCACCGACGACAATGCGTCCTCCGGCTTGACCAGGATCGCCGGCGGCGGATTGAGCCCCATGCGCTGCAGCGCGCCGAGCACTTCGGCCAGAACGTCACGTCTGGCGGCCAGTGAGGCGCGTATCTTCTGCTCCTGCGCCTTCAGCCCTTCCAGCTTGCCGCCAATGTCCTCGATGTCCTGGCCGAGCTTCTGCTCGGTCATCGCCGACTGGATCAGTGCCGCGGTGATCGAGGCATGGTCCTTCTTGACCGCCGCTATGTCGGCGGCGAGCTTGGCCAGCCGCTCGGACGACAGCGTGATCTCTTTCGATACCTTTTCGTATTCGGCGCGGCTCTGGTCCGGGTCCGGCGCCAGGTCGAGCGTGTTCTCAGCCCGCGCGATCCCGAGCGAAACCACGATCACCGCCGCTGCGATGCCGTAGCGCACGCGCCAGGAGCCCGTTCGTGATTTCCAGTCTTCAGACATTGAAGCCCAACTCTATGCGCGGCTTCGTTAACGAACCATCAACCATGTTCGAGCCCGGCCGCCATCCGCAAACCCCTATGAGCCCAAACTGTCGATGAGCATTGGGGCAGAAATCCGGGCGGCTGGCGTCAATTCGCTGATCGAACCGGCTTCATGAACGATGGTAGGGGTGGCCGGAAAGGATCGTGGCCGCCCTGTAAAGCTGCTCGCCCAGCATGACGCGGACCAGCTGATGCGGCCAGGTCAGCGCGCCGAGCGACACCGTCAGATCAGCCAAGTCACGCAGCGACTGGTCATGGCCGTCGGCGCCGCCAATGGCGATCACCAGCGCCTTGCGCCCGCCATCGCGCAGCAAGCTTATGCGGCCGGCGAAATCCTCGGAGGAAAGGTTCTTGCCGCGCTCATCCAGCAGCATCAGCGCCGTGCCCGGTTGCAAGTGCGTCTGCAGCTTCTGGCCTTCCTCGCGCCGGCGCTCATTGGCCGTCTGCGCGCGGCCTTCGGCAATCTCGGCGATCCCGGCGAATTCGAGGCCTACGGCAGGGCCGCTCTTGGCGAAACGCTCGAAATAGCGGTCGGCCAACTGCTTCTCGGGGCCGGCTTTCATTCGGCCCACGGCATTAACGGTAATCTTCATCCCTGCCTCGGAGAGCCGCTGATGCGTGTCGCACAACGACATGCATCAAGACGAATACGGCTCAGTGGAGGGTCTCTTCCTCAAGATCCGGCGCCTGCCACATCTTTTCGAGATTGTAGAAGTCGCGGACCTCGGGACGGAAGACATGGACGATGATGTCGCCCGAATCGATCAGGACCCAGTCGGCGCCAGCCAGCCCCTCGACGCGCGCCGTGCCGAGCCCGGCATCCTTGAGCGCCTTGAGGAGATGATCGGCGACAGCCGAGACATGACGGTGCGATCGGCCCGACGCGACGACCATGTAGTCGCCGAGGCTCGATTTCCCCTGAATGTCGATTGAGACGATGTTTTCGGCCTTGGAGTCTTCCAGACTGGCAAGGACTGTCTTGATGGCGCGGGACACGGCGTCGTTTACGCTGATCCCGGCCGGCGAAGGCACGATGTCGGCCTTCTTCCGCAGTGCTGTTCTCAGTGTATTTCCTTTCGCAGCAAGAACAACCAAATCACCTTTCAAATCAGGTGACACTGCTTAGATAGGCAGAGTTAGGTTGCAGTTTCAAGACACCGCTCGCAAGCAGACGCCCGGTAACGGCCGAATATGCGGCTTTTCCGGGCCAGAAATTCGGAACCGCCTCGCCCCGCAGCGGTTATCGGCTCATCCACGAACCGGAATCCCGACATGCCGATCGATCCTCAGAACGCCCTCCTCACCGTGCAATCCGGCCTGGCGCAACTCAGCACGCTGATCGTCTCCTACTCGCTTTCGGCGGTCGGCGCCGTCATCCTGCTGGTCATCGGCTACATCGTCGCCGGCCTCGCCGAGCGTTCGATCTATGCCGGCCTCGGCCACGTTCACGGCTTCGACGAAACGCTCCGCCATTTCTTCTCGCAGGTCGTCCGCTACGCCATCCTCGGGCTTGTCGTGATCATGGTTCTCGGCCAGTTCGGCGTGCAGACGGCTTCGATCATTGCCGCCATCGGTGCCGCCGCCCTGGCCATCGGTCTGGCGCTGCAAGGCACGCTGCAGAACATTGCCGCTGGCATCATGCTGCTGGCGCTGCGGCCGTTCCGCATCGGCGAATATGTCGAGGTCGGCGCCATATCCGGTACCGTCGAGGAGATCGGGCTGTTTGCAACAACGCTGAGGACGGTCGAAGGTGTCTACGTGCTTGCACCTAACTCGACCCTGTGGAACCAGCCGGTCCGCAATTTCACCCGCAATGGTGTGCGCCGCGGCGACATCACGCTCAGCATCGGCTCGTGGAACGACATCGATTTCGCGCAAAAGACCATGCTCGGTGTCGCCGCCGCCGACCGGCGCGTCAGGCGGCAGCCGGCGCCGATCGCCTTTGTCGCGACTGTCGGGGACAGCACCGTCGCCATCACCTTGCGCTACTGGACGGCGGCTGCCGATTTCTTCGCCGCCCAGATCGACCTCACCAAGAGTGTCAAGCAGGCGTTCGATGCCGAAGGCCTTTCAATTCCGGCGCCGGCGCCGCAAGCGCCGCAGCCGGAGGCCTCAGCCACGCAGCAATAGAGCATTTGAAGCCAGCCCGCAGATGGCCCTCAAAGCTCTCCGCGCCCGCGCTGATCTTCGGGCGCGAAGGCGAGATCGACAGGCAACGGCGCCTGCGCCGTCATCGGCGCGAAACTGCCGGTCTCGGTGGCGGGCACGGGCCGCACCATGCCGACGCGCCAGAGAACGAACAAGCAGTAGGCGGCGGCAATGACGATTGCCACATAGATGAAGGCCTGCGTGCCATAGATGGCGGAAAGCCCGGTCACAATGCCGGGCACGACGAAGCCGGACAGCGACCAGGCAAACAAGAGCGAGCTCGACAGCGCCACCATGTCGTCCTTGCCGGCGCGGTCGCCAGCATGGGCGCTGGCCAGCGAATAGATCGATTCCGAGGCGCCGTCCCAGACCACGTAGATGACGAGCAGCGTCGCCAGAGCGCCACCGTCGAAACCCAGTGCAAACAGGCCCGCCGCGGCGGCAAGCGCCGACGCCGCGATCAGCACAAAGCGCCGGTCGGTGCGGTCGGAAATCCAGCCGAGGGGAATCTGCAGGATCAGCGTGCCGACCGGCATTGCCGAAAGCAGCAAGGCGACGTCGGCCTGGCTGTAGCCTCTGGCGGTGGCATGGATTGGCGCAAAACCCGAAATCGTCATCGACAGGCCGCCGACGGCAAGCATGCCGGCAACGCCGACCGGCGAGATTCGCCAGGCGCGGCCGAGCGCCACCGACGCCGCTTGCGGCGCCGGTGGCTGCGCGAGCCGCGTCAGCCCGACGGGAAGGATCGACAGCGCGGTGAAGGCAATGCCGATCAGCGGCGCATCGGCCGCGCGGATATCGATCAACGCCAGCGTCGAATAGCCGACGCCGAGTCCGGCGACATAGGCAACGTAGAAGATAGCCATGACCCGGCCGCGGATGGCGTTTGCGACGACATCGTTCAGCCAGCTCTGCGCGACAATGAACAGGCCGCATATGGCAAAGCCGTAGAGCGCCCGTGCAGCGATCCATGGCAATGGGTGCGGCCCGGCGCCGACCGCGGCGTTGGACAGCACGATCAGCGCCGACAGTACCATGAACACGCGGGCATGGCCGACACGCCGCACCAGCGGCCCGGTCAGGATGCAGCCAGCGAGGCCGCCAGCCGAAAGGCCGGTGACGATCAGCCCCGCCCAAGTCGGATCGAAGCCCTCGGCGCCGAGCCGGACTGGGATATAGGCGAACATGAGCCCATTGCCGACGGCGATCAGCGCCATCGACAAGAGGATGCTGGCAATGGCGATCGAGGGCGCCGGCTGCCCTAGACCGTTCTTGTCCTGGTCGCGCTCGAGAATCGTCATGACCGAGGATCGCCCATCAAGCAGGTCAAGGCAGCGGCAAATGCGACATGGCTGGACTTGCCTTCCGCCCGCTCAGCCCTTTGCCACATTGCGGATCGCGCTCGACGACAGCGACGAACGCGGGCCGTGGATGAAGGTCCAGGCCGGCGCGTTCATGCGGGCGAGCCGCGGTGCGTCGCCTTCGTCGACGCGGGCATAGTCGAAAGTCTTGGCGACCACGGACGACAGGAACGACAGCGTCGCACCTGGCCGGTCGACCACCGCGATCGGGAACGTCATCACGATACGGCGCCAGCGCTGCCAGCGGTGGAAGTCGCGAAGCGAATCGGCCCCCATGATCCAGACGAAATCGACGCCGGGGTTACGCGCCTTGACCAACGCCAGCGTGTCGGCGGTGAAGCGGACGTGGTGGGCCGCCTCGAAGGCGGTGACCTTGATCTTCGGGTTCTTGGCGATCTTTTCAGACAGCTGCAGCCGCTCGGCCAGCGGCGCAAGTTCACCAGCGTTCTTGAGCGGATTGCCGGGCGTCACCATCCACCACAGCTGGTCGAGAGCAAGGCGTCTGAGTGCGATCTCGGCGACCAGCGCATGCCCGGCGTGCGGCGGATTGAACGAACCGCCAAACAGCCCGACCGCCACGCCTTTCCCGGCATGCGGCATCTTGAGGTAACGGGAGGATATGGCATGTTCGGACAAGGCAAGCATGCGTCAGGCACCCCCCTCTGCCCTGCCGGGCATCTCCCCCTCAAGGGGGGAGATTGTCAGCTTCAATGACAGCTTGAATCCTGCCCGCCCGGCAATTGGCGAAATCGCGAACGAGAGCTGATCTCCCCCCTTGAGGGGGAGATGTCCGGCAGGACAGAGGGGGGTGGCTGGGCGCAAGGCTTCAGGTTCTTTGAACACAAAGCTTCAAGGCCTCACCTGTCCCGACCCGCGTACACGATATTTGAACGACGTCAGTTGCTCGACGCCGACCGGTCCGCGGGCATGCATCTTGCCGGTGGCGATGCCGATTTCGGCGCCCATGCCGAATTCGCCGCCATCGGCAAACTGGGTCGAGGCGTTGTGCAGAAGGATCGCCGAATCGACCTCGTTGAAGAACCGGTCGACCGCTGTGGCGTCCTCGGCGACGATCGCCTCGGTGTGATGCGAGGAGAACGTCTCGATATGCTCGATCGCGCCGCCAATGCCGTCGACCAGCTTCACAGCGATGATCGCGTCGAGATATTCGGTCACCCAGTCTGCATCGGTCGCGGGCTGGGCATCGGCATAAAGCCTCAGCACCTCGGCATCGGCATGGATCTCGCATCCTGCCGCCCGTAGGGCCTCGAGGATCGGCACCAGGTGCGTGACGGCGACGGCACGGTCGACCAGCAGCGTCTCGGCAGCGCCGCACACCCCGGTGCGCCGCATCTTGGCATTGACCGCGATCTTGACCGCCATGTCGAGATCAGCCGATCGGTCGATATAGAGATGGCAGATGCCCTCGAGATGGGCGAAGACCGGCACCCGCGCCTCCTTCTGCACACGCTCGACCAGGCTGCGGCCGCCGCGCGGAATGATGACCTCGAGATTGCCGGAAAGCCCTTTCAGCATTTCGCCGACGGCGGCGCGATCGGTGGTCGGCACCAATTGTATGGCATCCTCCGGCAGCCCGGCTGCCTTCAGCCCCTCGACCAGGCAGGCATGGATCGCGGCGGAAGAATTCGCTGAATCCGAGCCGCCGCGCAGGATCACCGGATTGCCCGCCTTGAGGCAGAGCGCACCGGCATCGGCGGTCACGTTCGGCCGGCTCTCATAGATGACGCCGATGACGCCTAGCGGCGTGCGCACCCGTTCGATGTGCAACCCGTTCGGCCGGTCCCATCCAGCAATGATTTCGCCGATTGGGTCGCGCAACTCGGCGATCTCGCTGATGCCGTCTGCCATGGCGCGGATGCGGACCGGATCGAGCTTCAGCCGATCCATCGACGCTGCCGATAGGCCAGCCTCCTCGCCATTTCTGATGTCGATTGCGTTGGCGTCGAGGATATCCTGCTCATGCCGAAGGATCGCCTGAGCCATGCCGACCAGCGCCTTGTGCTTGCGCTCGGCCGCTGCGATGGCCAGCGGTCGGGCCGCGGCATGCGCGCGGCGGCCGATATCGGCCATCAGCGCGACGGTATCATCCCGGGATTTTTCATGCAGCGTCAGCATGGCTCATCCTCCGCTATGTAACCTGGTCACCGACTACTTGCTCACCACCGGCATGGCTCACCACAAGGTCGTCGCGGTGGATCATCGCCGAACGCGCCTCGTAGCCGAGCACGGTTTCGATCTCGGTCGTCTTCAGCCCAGCGATCCTTACGGCATCGGCGGCATCATAGGCAACCAGCCCGCGCGCTATCTCGCGGCCCTCGGGCGACAGGATCGCCACCGTGTCGCCACGCGCAAAATTGCCGCTGACCAATTTGACGCCGGCCGGCAGCAGCGACTTGCCGGAGAGCAGCGCGCCGATGGCGCCGGCATCGACGGTCAGCCGGCCAGCCGGTTCGAGCTGCCCGGCGATCCAGGTCTTGTAACCTTTGACCGGGCTGCTGCTCGGCCGGAAGAAGGTGGCGCGCTCGCCGCGCTCGATTGCCAGCAGCGGCGACAGCCGCGTGCCTGATGTGATGATCATGGCGGTGCCGGCGGCGGTTGCAATCTTGCCGGCATCGAGCTTGGTGCGCATGCCGCCGCGCGACAATTCCGAAGCGGCGGCACCCGCCATCGCCTCGATGTCGGGGGTGATGCGGTCGACGATCGGAATGAACCGAGCGTGCGGGTCACGCGCAGGCGGTGCCGTGTAGAGCCCGTCAATGTCGGAGAGCAGCACCAAAAGGTCGGCGCCCATCATGGTGGCGACGCGCGCCGCCAGCCGGTCGTTATCGCCATAACGGATTTCGGAGGTGGCCACCGTATCGTTCTCGTTGATGACCGGCACCGCCTTCATCTTGAGCAGCGTCGAGATCGTCGCCCGCGCGTTGAGATAACGGCGGCGCTCTTCCGTGTCGCCGAGCGTCAACAGGATCTGGCCCGATTTCAAACCATTCTTGCCGAGCGCATCCGACCAGGCGCCGGCCAAGGCGATCTGCCCGACGGCGGCCGCCGCCTGGCTCTCCTCGAGCTTCAGCGCCCGCTTGCCGAGGCCGAGGATGGTGCGGCCAAGTGCAATCGCACCGGAAGACACAACGAGAATTTCGGCGCCGCCATTGGCCAGCACGGCGATGTCGTCGGCAAGCGAGGCCAGCCAGTCGCGCTTCAGGCCCGTCGTGCGGTCGACAAGCAGCGCCGAGCCGATCTTGACGGCAATGCGCCGATAATTTTTCAGCGATTGCGCGGCCATGGCTATGCGTTCCAGCGCGTCTCGACCGGCGCAGCGACAGCTTCGCGCGCCTCCGCCACCACAGCCATCAGCGCGCGCAACACCGCCTCGACGCCCTCGCCGGTGACCGCCGAAAGCAGCATCGGCGCGCGGCCGGCGGCGCGTTTCAGCGAGGCGGCCTTCTTTTTGCGTGCGTCGGCATCGAGTATGTCGACCTGCGAAAGAGCGACGATCTCGACCTTGTCGGTCAGCCCGTTGCCATAGGCGTCGAGTTCGGCGCGCACGGTCTTGTAGGCCTTGCCCGGATTTTCTTCCTGCGCCGAGACAAGGTGCAGAAGGACGCGCGTGCGTTCGACATGGCCGAGAAAGCGGTCACCGATGCCGACGCCTTCATGCGCGCCTTCGATCAGGCCGGGAATGTCGGCAATGACGAATTCGCGCCCGTCGATGCGGGCCACGCCAAGGCCCGGATGCAGCGTGGTGAAGGGATAGTCGGCGATCTTCGGCTTGGCCGCGGTGACGGCCGCCAGGAAGGTCGACTTGCCGGCATTGGGCAGCCCGACCAGGCCGGCATCGGCGATCAGCTTCAGCCTGAGCCAGATATTGAGCTCTTCGCCCGGCAGTCCGGGGTTGGCGCGGCGCGGCGCCTGGTTGGTCGAGGTCTTGAAATGCTGGTTGCCGAAGCCGCCATTGCCGCCCTTGGCCAACAGGAAGCGCTGGCCGACGACCGTCAGATCGCAGATCAGCGTCTCATTGTCCTCGGCAAAGACCTGTGTTCCGGCCGGCACTTTCAGCGTCACGTCGGCACCCTTGGCGCCGGTCATGTTGCGGCCCATGCCGTGCGTCCCGGTCTTGGCCTTGAAATGCTGCTGGTAGCGATAGTCGATCAGCGTGTTTAGTCCGTCGACCGCCTCCACCCAGACATCGCCGCCGCGGCCGCCGTCGCCGCCGTCCGGGCCGCCGAACTCGATGAACTTTTCGCGCCGGAACGACACCGAACCGGCGCCGCCGTCGCCGGAGCGGATGTAGACCTTGGCTTGATCGAGAAATTTCATCGGATTGTATGGTTTCTGCTATTGGCTTTGCGGGATTGCTCTAAAGCAAGGCGGGTCGAAGGGCGAGGGCCGTTTTTGCTACTGTAACGTCGCGCGTATCTCTGGACGCGTAGCATTTGGTTGACCCTTGCCGAAAATCGATCTTCGGCTTTCCAAGCGCGAGATGTCGGAATGAAGCTGGTAACTTACAATATCCACTACGGCATCGGCCTCGACGGCCGCTATGATGTCGGTCGCATCGCCGATGCGGTGCGCGGCGCCGACGTGATCGCGCTGCAGGAGGTCACCCGCGCCAACCCGAAGAATGGCGGCCGCGACATGGTGGCCGAGCTCGGCGAGGCGCTGCCCGACTATTTTGCCGTCTACGGCAGCAATTTCGAAGCCGACGCCGGATCGCGCCTGGAGAACGGCCGCGCCATCACGACCACCTTCCAGCTCGGCAACATGGTGCTGTCGAGAACGCCGATCCATCTGTCGCGCAATCTCCTTTTGCCGCGCAGCCGCAGTTTCGAGGCGATGAACTTCCAGCGCGGCGCGCTGGAGGCGCTGATCGAAACGCCGCTTGGCTTCGTCCGCTTCTATTCCACTCATCTCGACCATCGCAGCCCGGTCGAACGCCTGAGCCAGATCCGCTTTCTGCGCGAACGCCTGTTGAACTACCCGCTCGAGGGCGGTGGGCTCTCCGGCGTCGCCGAGATCGGCTTACCGGACTTGCCTTGTCCCGAAGCCTTCGTCGTCATGGGCGACTTCAACATGCTCGCCGGATCGCCGGAACACGTCGAACTCGCCGGCCAGCCTGACCATGAATTCGGCATGCCGGTGACCGCCGACCTCGCCGTCGATGCCGCCGCGCGCCTCGGCGCGGCCGGCGCCGATCTCGTCACCTGGGTCGACCCCAAGCGGCCGGGCGATGCCAGCCGCCACAAGCGCATCGACTACATCTTCACCAGCGCCTCGCTTACCAAATCGCTGAGGCGCCTGTGGGTCGACCGGCAAGCGGCCGGTTCGGATCACTTGCCGGTCTGGGTCGAGATGGCGTGAGCCGCATCCATCAAAAATGCACCCAATTCCTGAGGCTGGTCCAGGTCTTGCGATCGAGGCGGTAGCGCTCGACCGGCACCTGGCCGGCAACGATCGAATTCAGCATGCCCTGGCCGGCATACTGGAAGCCGCATTTGTGGATGACCCGGCGCGAGGCCGGATTGATCACCCGCGTCGAGGCGTGCAGCACCTGGATCGTGGTTCTCTGGAAGGCAAGGTCGACCAGTGCGTGCGCTGCCTCCGTCGCGTAGCCGCGTTTCCAGTACGGCTCGCCGATCCAATAGCCGAGCTCCAGCCCGCGATCCGTGGTGTTGAGCCCGGCACAGCCGACGAAGGTCTCGGTGCCGGCCAGCGTCAACGCATAGGCGATTCCGGCCCGGCGCGATGCCGTCATAGCCAGGAAAGCGCGTGCCTCGGCGTCGCCATAGGGATGCGGCATGCGGGCCAGCATTTCCGCGACATGGCGGTTATCGGCGAGCGCCACCAATTGCTCGATGTCGCTTTCACGCGGGGTCCGCATGACCAGCCGCTCGGTGACCAGGACCGGGCAATCTATCGCGTAACTTTCGTCGTCTGTCGCTTCCGCTTCGGCAACCATGTCAGTCCTCCAGGCAAGAAAAAGGGGAGATGGAAACCCATCTCCCCTGATCCATTTCCTGGCTTGGCCAGACACCGGTCCCGAGATGGGTGCCGGTGTTCTCTTGCGGAACCGGCTACTCCGCTGCCTTCGTCATCGGGTTCACCGATACGTAGGTTCGGCCATTGGCTTTTTTGTTGAAGGTGACTGCGCCAGCTTCCAGCGCAAACAGCGTGTGGTCCGTGCCAATGCCGACATTGGTGCCTGGATGCCACGTCGTGCCACGCTGACGAATGATGATGTTGCCCGGAATCACGGCTTCGCCGCCGAACTTCTTCACGCCGAGCCGCTTGGAATGGGAGTCGCGACCATTGCGCGACGATCCGCCAGCTTTCTTGTGTGCCATCTAACTACTCCGATGCGCTGCAAGGCGCCTAAACGATCTTATGAACGCGTTCGCGTTCCGTTTCAAGTCCGATCCGGCGACGATTGCGCCGGTTCGTTCTACTTCTTCGCCAATTCCTTGGCCTGCTCGCGCCAGTCCTTGATCTGGTCGGCGCTGAACGGCATGTGCTCGTCGATCTTGGCGACATCCTTGTCGGACAGCTTGGCGATCTGGGCGAAGGTGGTGATGCCCTGTTCGTTGAGCTGGCCGGCGGCAACCGGGCCGATGCCCTTGATCACCGTCAGGTCATCCGGCTCGCCCTTCGGCGCCTTGAACAACGGCGCGGCGGCTTCACTTGCCTCGGCCTTGCCTTCCTTCTTCGGCGCAGCCTCTGCCTTGGCTGCGGCCTTCGGCGCAGCTTCAGCCTTCGCCTCGGTCTTGGCGGCAACTTCGGCCTTCGCTTCGGTCTTGGCGGCGGTCTTCTTCGCCGGCTTGGCGCCACCCAGCAGGATCTCGGCGATCCTGACAGTGGTCAAAAGCTGGCGATGGCCGATCTTGCGGCGCGAATTCTGCCGGCGACGCTTCTTGAAGGCGATGACCGTGCGGTTCTTGCCCTGCTCGACGACTTCGGCGGTGACGATCGCACCATCGACGAACGGCGCGCCGAACGTGACGTTCTCGCCTTCGCCATGCGCGAGCACATTGCCGATTTCGACGATGTCGCCGACATTGGCTTCGAGTTTTTCGATCTTCAGGAGATCGTTGGCGGCAACGCGATACTGCTTGCCGCCCGTTTTGATGACTGCGAACATTTTTTGCCTTTCGCTGTTCGGTCGGCCTTGATGAACCGCCTGAGGCGGTTCGGCCGTCTTTTTGTCAGTCTGCGGGTTCAAAAAACAAGCGGCGCGGAAGATCCCTCCACGCCGATTGCGCGCTGTCCCTAACCGAAGGTTCGGCTTGAGTCAAGGCAAGCGCCGCGGGCAAGCTGCGAATGGGCTGAGCCCAGTCCGGCAAACATGGAACATCGGGCACCGCAGCTTTGAACGCAGCACGGACGGGAACCTGCGGCGCCGGGGCAGATTGGCCCTTGTAACCTGTCTGTCCAGCCGTTATCTAGTGCGCCGCGCCGGCAACGGCGGACCATGACCGCGGAGAGGTGGCAGAGTGGTCGAATGCACCGCACTCGAAATGCGGCATGGGTGCAAGCCCATCGGGGGTTCGAATCCCTCCCTCTCCGCCAGTGATACTAACTTCATTTTTTGATTTGGCCTGCCGAACTCAGCCATAAATGCTCGTGAAGCCGCGGAGCTCAATTGCAGCCCGGCGTTAACCCTTGGCCCGCTAGGTCGTTGACCAAGCAACCGAGCGGTGTTGCGGAAGGTTGTCGGTTCGCAATGTGGGTCAAGCGAGCGTCAGCTGGATCGTGTATTTGGTGATCGACCCGTCGCGAACCTACCCACGACCTCGTCGAGCACATGGAACGGAGCAAGAAACCACTTTCGTGGTCGCATTGGATGGTGGCTGGGTTCCGTCGCGAGCAGTTGCTGATCAACGCGGTGACTTGTGTCTGGGTCGGCAAGTTCACCAAAAATCACCGAGCGATGCACTAACTGCTGGAGTGCGCCCCGCCTTCGACGTATAAATGGCGCTACATTCCGGGAGGAAGAGCCATGAATGCAGTGCCTCAATGGTGGCTTGCAGGCGACTGGTTCGACATCTGCAGCTGCGATATCCCTTGCCCTTGCGAGTTCGCCCAGCGGCCGACCGGCAATCACTGCCAGGGCGTGCTCGCCTGGCATGTACGCGAGGGTCAGTATGGCGACGTGAAGCTCGACGGCCTGTCGCTGGTGGCGCTCGGCGAGTTCGAAGGCAATCTATGGGCCGGCGAGGCAAAGGCTGTGATGGGCATGTACCTCGACGAGAAGGCGAACGAGCGGCAACGTGAAGCCCTGCAGGCGATCTTCGGCGGGCAGGCTGGCGGCTGGCCGGCGGGTTTTGCCGCCAACATCGGCGAGATGCGTGGCATGGAGTTCGTGCCGATCACTTTCGAGGTGGCGGGCGACCTTGCCACCTGGCGGGTCGAGATTCCTGGCCTCGTCGTCGGGCATGCGGAAGCGCTTTCAGGTCCCACAACACCACCCGGCAAGCGGGTGCAGACGATCAACCCGCCGGGCTCGGAGGTCGGCCCGGGCCAGGTTGCCACCTGGGGGCGTTCGGTCGAGGTGAGCACCAAAGGCTTCGGGCTCGACTGGACGGGCACGGCGCGCTCGAGCAAACACATTCCGTTCGACTGGACCGGCCCGAACTAGGGACGTGCCGATGCCTGACGCGTTCCCCGGGAAATCGTCGCGGCTCCGGAATTTGCGTGGCATGCCGCTCGGCCTTCTCGCATCGCTCGTCGTGCTAACAGCGGCGGCGTGGGCGCTGACCCTCAGCATGGATATGCCTATGGCCATTGCGGTGCGCGGCGGGATGGAGGGTATGGAAGGCATGGCCGGCATGGCGATGGCCGGAATTGCCGCCGACGGCTGGTCACTCGCCGGCGCCGCCGCCTTTCTTGCTGTATGGACGGTGATGATGGCTGCCATGATGCTGCCGGCGGCCGCGCCCATGATCTTTATGTTCGCGGCGGCGCAGGCCATGCGCGAACAGCACGTTGCCATCCCGACGTGGATATTCGTCGCGGGTTACATGCTCGTCTGGGCGGCGGCGGGCCTTCTCGTGTATGTCCTGGTCCAGTTCGGAAGCGAGTTTGCGACCAGCCTCGATCCGCCTCAGCGTTCGAAATGGGCGCCGCTCGCGCTCGGTATCACGCTTGGCGTCGCCGGACTCTACCAATTCACGACCCTCAAGCACATTTGCCTCAGCCATTGCCGTTCGCCGCTCGCTTTCGTTGCGCAGCATTGGCGCGACGGGCGGGTTGGCGCACTCGAGATGGGGCTGCGGCACGGGCTCTATTGCTTTGGTTGCTGCTGGGCGCTGTTTGCCGTGCTGGTCGCGGTGGGCATCATGAGCGTCGCCTGGATGCTGCTGTTGACGCTGGTCGTCTTCGTCGAGAAGCTGCTGCAGCGCGGCCGCCGCTTCGAAGTTGCTTTGGGCATTGCGCTGATGGCCCTCGGGATCGCTGTATCGTTCGGCGCGATCGAGATGCCTTGGATGAGCGGCTAGCCCCCAGCCGGGTGGTGAAATTCCAAACATATCGGTCCTTAAGGATAAGGGCGGGTCGTTGTGTTTGGCGAACCGATACTAGCAGCTGGCAGCCCTCTGATCGGGTCGGTGATGGCTCAAGATGGCGGCTATGCAGCCTTCCGCCGCAATTGGCTCACACTCAGCCACACCGCCGAAACCAGGAAGTAGAGGGCGCCTACTGCGGCATAGCCGGCCACGTTGGTGATGGATGGCGGCATCGGCATCCGCGCCTGCGCGATGAAAAACGTGCCTGCCAGCGCTGATTGCCCTCCGCTCAGGATCATCGCCCACTGCGCGCCAGAGCTCTTCCAACGGCGGACCGCGGTGCCGAGTTGAAGCAGGCCAGACAGGATCGCCCATAGGCCGAACACCCCGAGCACCCAATTCATGCTCATCTTCAGCGCAACAACGACCGCGAGCGTTGTCGCCACACTGACCACGACGTTGATGGTCTGGGTGCGATTCTGTCCCAATCCTCCGCTGCGCGATGCGTCGACAAAATTGGCGAGGGCATCCCATGCAGGATAAGCCACGAGCAAAACCGCCGCCGCCACCCCGGAATTCTGTCCCACTGTAAAGGCAGCCGCCACCCAGACAGCCGAGACCGCCGTCCGTGCGAAGTAATAGAGCTTGAGCCATTGTTCCTGGCTGGCGCGGGAAAGATCGCTATTGTGAACCGTCATTGGATGTCCTTTCGACTAGTAGGTAGGGCTCTCGACGAACGTCGCAGAGCCGTTACGGCTATGGTTAGTTGAGATCTTAGGATTGTATCTGGAGGGAACGCGGAGCGAGCCGCTCCAGGAGCGGGCGTGTCACGACGGCGAATATCTTCGGATCGCCATAGGCCCGTGCCGAAAGCATCGCGCCGTGGACAGTCGCCATGAACGCTTCAGCCTCGGCACGAGGGGTACCCATCAGTTGGAATCGGCCGAGCCGCGCACCGCGCTCCAGCACGGATGTCAGCCAAGCCGACAGGGAGCGGAAATGCGCCCGGACCTCAAGGCCAACTTCCTCGGGCAGCACGGGGAGTTCGCTTGCCAACAGCGCGCAGATACAAAACGGAGCGCTGGCATCCGCGATGCAGACTTCCCAATAGCCAGCGTAGTCCTGAAGCTGTTCGAGCGGATCGGAGACCTGAAGTTCGAGATTCGCCATCCCCGCTTCAGCTTCTTCCCGATACCGCGCAACCAGCGTTCGGACCAGATCGACCTTGCTTGGGAAATGGTGATGGATGCTCGCCTTACGAATCCCGACCACATCAGCGATGTCGGCATAACTGAAACCGTTGTAGCCGCCAGCGACGATCAGAGAACGCGCACAAGCCAGGATGTCGTCGGAGGTAGTAGACACGTTGCCCATGCCGCTACCTACCTTCTGGTAGGATGGCAGTCAAGCCCTCTTGCAACGCAACGACCAAAGCGAGAGCAGTAGCGTGGAATTGGGTGGCTATGGCGCAGACGTCATTCGATGTTCCTTGTGTCTCGGCCGCCATCAATTCAAAAAAGCGTCCGGTGTTTGTCGATCGAAGTAGCCGTCCCACTTCGACGAGAAGGCAACACCCTCCGGCCGACCGGACCACCGCTAATCGCCGCGCGGCACTAGGCGTTTGCACCGACTGCGCTATCTCCCCATCGTTAGCCTTGTTCTATCGCTGGTTGAAGATTGGGAGGTTTCCATGGATCGGCGACTATTTTTGACAGGAATGTTTGGCATTGCCGGGGCCGCGGCCCTTGCAAGCACGGTTCGGCCAATCAACGCAGTGGCCGGCGTTCCAACTGCCAGAAACGGCATTCTCGATGAACTCGAGGCGCCGGACGTCGAGACCTTCGACGACGATACTCAAGCAGAGTTGCAACCAGTCTATCATCGCCGGTGGCACCGGCCGCGCCGGCGCCGCCGGCGTGCTTGGAGAAGGGTCTGTCGCGTTTACTGGCGGAATGGCTATCGGCGCAGGCGGTGCTTCCGCAGGCGCGTCTGGGTCTGGTTTCGATTCTAGCAATTGGCCGGCTTGAACCCTGGCCATCGCGGCCGGGGTTTTCGCCTCAGGCGACCGTTAGCGCCCTTAGAGAGTTTGTCTGACGGCGCCGGAGGAGGCTGACGGTGTTTGCAGGTTTCAGAGCCACCAGCTTGCGACTGGACTATACGACCATTTTCGCAAGGGTCGGTGGCACCGGTCCGCCGCTGCTGCTTCTTCACGGTTTTCCAGAGACGCATCTGATGTGGAGGGATATCGCCGCAGCCTTGGCGCCCCGCTTCACGGTGGTCGCCGCCGACCTTCGAGGCTATGGCCAAAGCGGATGCCCGGTTTCCTCTGCCGATCATAGCCAATACGCCAAGCGCGCCATGGCCGGCGACATGGTTCAAGCCATGAAGCAACTGGGGTTTGAGCGGTTCATGGTTGCCGGGCATGATCGCGGCGGGCGGGTTGCCTATCGCCTGGCGCTCGACCATCCCGACAAAGTGCTCAAAATCGCCGTCCTCGACATCGTCCCCACCGCCGCAACATGGGATCGGGCGGATGCCAGACTGGCGCTCGGCTTCTGGCCCTGGAGCCTGCTTGCCCAGCCGGAGCCCCTGCCGGAACGTCTGATCGGCGCGGCTCCCGATGCAGTCGTCGACGATGCAATAACGCAATGGGGATCGTCGACGAAAATGGTCTCCAAAGAGGTCAGGGACGCCTATGTTGATGCGCTTCGCGATCCCGCGCATATTCATGCGATCTGCGAAGAGTATCGCGCCGCTGCGACGATCGATCGTGAACATGACGCGCTGAACCAGGCAAACGGTCGTCGCATCGAGTGCCCGCTAATGGCGCTATGGAGTGGCGAAGGCGCCCTGGAGAACTGGTATGCGCAAGAAGGCGGGCCGCTGGCTATCTGGAGGAAATGGGCTGACAGAGTGGAAGGACGCGCTGTCCAAGGCGGGCACTTTTTCCCAGAAGAGCACCCCGACACGATAGCAGCGGTTCTCTCGGAATTCTTCGAGGACAAATAGGACGGTCAGGACAGAGGGTTGTAGAGGTCACATGCTTCAGTTACGCGGAACCTCGGGAGTGCTTAGCGGCCCGAGGTCGAGAATCCTCCGATATTCGTCTGTCCGGCATCAACGTGCTTGATAAGAGAATGAAGCCGATCTCCACGGCCACGCCTGTGATATGCAGCCTGATGTTTGTCGGAAGTTGTGCATCGCCTTTGCCTGCATCCTTTGATGCTGCGAAATACGACAAGATGAGTTGCGTCGAGCTCAACGTGGCGATCGGCACGGTCGCTGACGAGATGTCGGCAACAGCCATCGCTCGCGGCAAAGTCGTCCACACCAACATTCCGGACTGGCTGTGGGGAGGGCAGCGTGTCGCCTCGACCGTCGCTGCCCGCCAAAGCGCGAAGATCGAGCGCTTGCGGCAGCAGGAGGCTGCGATTGCAGCGGCGAGACGAAGCAGGTGCTGATTGCGTCGCTGGAGTGGGTCTTCAACCCGAGAGACCGGACTGATGCGCAGCGATCGCGCCGAGGAATATCTCGCCGAAATCCTTGAGCTTGGCGGCGCCGACGCCGTTGACCGCGGCGAAGGCGTCCAGATCACGCGGGCAGCGTTCAGCCATATCGATCAGCGTACGATCCGAAAAGATCACGAAGGCCGGCACTTGGCGTTCCCGGGCAAGACGCAGCCGTACCGCCTTGAGCGCGGCCAGCAGCGCCGAATCCAGACCTTCCGTGCCTGCTGCGGTATCCACAGGACGTATCTTGCCTCGCGATGACTGGCGCGCGTCCACGCGATACCGGAATGAAGCCTCGCCCCGGGCGAGTTCACGGCCTTTCTCGGCGACGGCGAGGCCGCCATGGCCGGCTGAGTCCAATGTCAGGAACCCTCCCGCGACGAGTTGGCGAAGCAGCGACAGCAAGAGACTCTTCTTATGCGCCACACCGGTGCCGAAGCTGGCAAGCCTGTGGTGGTTCCTGGCCAGGACCTTCTCGGTCTCATGGCCGAGCAGGACATCGACAACGTGGGCAGCGCCAAAGCGCTCGCCGGTCTGTGTGATCGCTGCCAGGATGATCCGCGCCTCGGCGTCGCCATCCGCATGCGGCGCCTGGTCGAGGCAGTTGTCGCAATTGCCGCAAGGCGAAGCACTTTCGCCGAAATAGCCAAGCAGGATCTGGCGGCGGCACTGCGCCGTCTCGCAATAGCCGATCAACGTATCGAGCCGGCCATGCGCGCGCCTCTTGTGCTCCGCCGGTGCGCCCTCGTCGTCGATGAAAAGCCGGCGCATACGGATGTCGCCGAGACCGAAGAGCATATGCGCCTCGGCCGCCCGCCCGTCGCGGCCCGCCCGCCCGATTTCCTGATAGTAGGCTTCCAAGCTGCCCGGCAGGTCGGTGTGGAAGACATAGGCGACGTCCGGCTTGTCGATCCCCATGCCGAAGGCGATGGTCGCCAACATCACCACCCCGGACAAGGTCATGAAAGCGTTTTGATTCGCTTCACGCGCGTCCTTGCTCATGCCGGCATGATAGGCGAGCGCGCGTACGCCGTTCCGCTCGAGGAACGCCGCCATCTCTTCGGTCTTTTTGCGCGACAGGCAATAGACGATCCCGCTTCGGCCGGCATGGCGCTGCACGAAATTCAGCAATTGGCGCTTGCTGTCCTGCTTGGGCTCGATGCTTAGCTTGATGTTCGGTCGGTCGAAGCCGAGCACCACGGTATCGACGCGCCCGTCGAACAGTTGCGCGGCAATGTCGGTGCGCGTCGTCTCGTCCGCAGTCGCCGTCAGCGCAATGATCGGCACATCGGGGAAGATGCCGCGCAGCCGCGACAATTCTTCGTATTCGCGCCGGAACGCCGGTCCCCATTGCGAGATGCAATGTGCCTCGTCGATGGCGATCAGCCGGACATCGAGCTTGGTCAACGCCTCGAGCATCCGCGGGGTCATCAGCCGCTCCGGCGCAAGATAGAGCAGCCGTGTCTGCCCTGCCGCGACGCGGCGCCATGCAGCGACATTGGCATCGCGATCGAGCGAGGAATTGATCGTATCGGCCGCCACACCGGCAAGGCGCAATGCGGCGACCTGGTCCTGCATCAGCGCTACCAGCGGCGAAACGACAATGGTGAGCCCGCCCAGCACCAGCGCCGGGACCTGGTAGCAGAGCGATTTGCCCGCACCCGTCGGCATGACGGCCAGTACATGATGCCCGGCCAGCAGCGCCTCCATCACGGCCGCCTGGCCGAGACGAAAATCATCGAAGCCGAAGACATCCTTCAGGACGCGCCGCTTGGAATCCTCTGCCGGCATGCTCGCCGCAATCTGCATTACAGAACTTTCGCGGATACGACCTGCCGAAATTCCCCGGCGAATCGCCGGGTGATTGCCTGGACAGCAGATTCGAACATTTATCGACCCCTCTGGTCCTGTCCTCGGCACCGCCTGAAGCGAACTTCTCTCTCATTGGCCGATATCAGACCGTCGTTCCAGCCCCTATTCGCCTTGGCTGTGAATATCGCGCCGCCTCGGAGCGGTTAATCCTATCTTCACCATCATTCGGCAGGTTCAGGTTCTGCGGTGATGTTTTGAGTACCGCGGCGCCACAAGCGCCCAGGCAACACGCCCGCGTCTCTCCGGAGGCGCGGGTTTTTCGTTCCGAGAACTGACAGCCTGATCTTCGGGCCCGCAGCTCAGTCGAGGAAATCGGCGCGGGGCGGCGTAAAGTTGTCGACCAGTCGTCCCGCCTCCAGTGCCTTGACGCCATGGACCAGGTTGGAAGGAACGATGAAGCTGCTTCCGGTTTCCAAGATCTCGGTCCTGCCGTCGATGGTGACCTCGAAGCGGCCTTCGGCGACGTAGCTCGCCTGGACATGCGGATGCGAATGCAGCGCGCCGACGCCGCCCTTGTCGAAGGCGAACTCGACCATCATCAGTTCGTCCGTGTGCAGGAGCACGCGCCTGCGGTTGCCATCCGGCGTCGGCGTCCACGCACCCTCGCCGGCATGCGAGAAGATCTTGGTTCCGGTCATCGCCAAACTCTCATCTTTTGTTGTTCATCGCGCCAGCCAGCCACCGTCCACCGGCATCACCGCGCCGTGCATATAGTTCGACGCCGGCGCCAGCAGGAAGACGGCTGCGTCGCCGATGTCTTCCGGCGCGCCCCAGCGCCCGGCCGGAATGCGCGCCAGGATCGAAGCGCTGCGGTCGGGATCGGCACGCAGCGCCTCGGTGTTGTTGGTCTCGATATAGCCTGGCGCAATGCCGTTGACGTTGATGCCCTTTGCCGCCCATTCGCAGGCGAGCAGTCGGGTGATGCCGAGCACGCCATGTTTGGAGGCGGTGTAGGAGGCGACGCGGATGCCACCCTGAAAACTCAGCACCGAAGCGATGTTGACGATCTTGCCACGCCGTCCCGGGTCGGCAAGCACGCGCCTGGCAAAACTCTGGCTGAGGAAGAACACCGTCTTGAGGTTGACGCCGATGACGTCGTCCCAGTCGGCTTCGGTCAAGTCGACCGCATCGGCACGCCGGATGATGCCGGCATTGTTCACCAGGCCGTCGAGCGGCCCCGTATCGTCCCAGACGCGGTCAAGCATCGCCTGGGCGGCGGCATCATCGCCAAGGTCGCAGCGGACCGCCTCGAAGCGTCCGCCGGCCGCCGCAATCTTCTCCGCCGTCTCGTCCATCGCCGAGCGACCGACGCCGACGACCGCGCCGCCGGCACGCGCGATCGACACGGCGATGCCCTGGCCGATGCCGGTATTGGCGCCGGTGACGAGGATACGCTTGCCGGCAAGGCTGAAGGCCGAGGGGTCGCTCACTTGAGCTCCTCCATCGCCACCAGGTCGACATCGGTATAGTCGACATTGTCGCCGGCCATCGCCCAGATGAAGGCGTAGTTCGAGGTGCCGGCGCCCGAATGGATCGACCATCCCGGCGACAGCACCGCCTCCTCGTTGCGCACGACGAGATGACGCGTTTCGTCCGGTTCGCCCATGAAGTGAAACACCCGCGCCGTCTCCGGCAGGTCGAAATAGAGATAGGCCTCCATGCGCCGGTCATGCACATGGCACGGCATGGTGTTCCAGACCGAACCGGGGGCAAGCTGGGTCATGCCGACGACCAGCTGACAGGTCTTCACGCCGTCGGCATGGATGAACTGAAAGATCGAGCGCTCGTTGGAGGTCGCCTGGCTGCCGAGATCGAGCCGCTTGGCATCGCCGATGCGGATCAGCCGGTTGGGATGGCTCTGATGCGCCGGCGCGCTTAGCAGGTAGAACTTAGCCGGCTCAGCCGGATTGGTCGCAGCGAACGACACCTCATCGGTGCCCATGCCTAGATAGAGCATGTCGCGCGCCTGCAGCTCGTAGGATTGGCCGCTGGCTTTCACGACGCCTGCACCGGCGATGTTGACGATGATCATCTCGCGGCGGTCGAGAAAATTCTTGGTCCCGGTTGGCTTGATCGCCTGCAGCGGCAGCGGCGCGCCGGCGGGCATGGCACCGCCGACGATCATGCGGTCGTAATGGGTGTAGGTCAGGCTGATACGGCCGGGCTGGAACAAGTCCTCGATCAGAAAATTGTGACGCAGTTCGTCCGTGCCCATCGCCGCGGCAGAAACAGGATCGATGGCAAAGCGCGAGGTGAAATCCGTATGATTGTCAGTGTGATTCATTGCTGTCCCATGGAGCTGCCTCAATTGCTTATTCAGTTGCCGCGGCCTTGACCGAGTCGGCATAAAACACCTGACGCGCGTGCAGGCGTTCGCGATAGCGCTGCTGGCTGGCACCGAGATGCGCGCGCATCGCCTCCCGTGCCGCCTCGGCATCGCCTGCCGAGATGGCATTAAGGATCATCAGGTGTTCGCGCTGCAGGCCGCGCTGGTAGGCGTCGGACTGCGCGAATTCGGTCGACCAGGGCGAGGTCACATCGCAAGGGATGGCGCGCCGGCCGAGCACATCGAGCATCTCGACATAGAACGGATTGTTGGTGGCGCTGGCGATTGCGCGGTGGAAGGCGAGGTCGGCCGGTCCCGTCGGCTCGCTGTTGAGGAGCAGCCGTTCGAACTCGAAGAAGGCTTCCTGGATCGCCGCTTCCTGTGCGGCGTTATGGCGGAGGGCGGCGAGCCCGGCGGATTCGATCTCGATCGCCAACCTGACTTCGAGCACGTTGAGGGCAATTGAATCCTTGCTGCCCATCTCCGCTGCCAGAGCCCCGAACGCTGTCGAGATATGCTCGGTGACAAAGACGCCGGCGCCTTGGCGCGGCTCGACCAGGCCGTCCGCGGCAAGCTTGGCCAGCGCCTCGCGTATCACGGTGCGGCTGACCCCGAAGGTTTCAGTCAACTGGCCCTCGGTCGGCAGCTTTTGCCCAGGCTGGATCTCGCCCGCCTGCAACTGCTTGCGGATCGCGGCGACGACGGTTTCCGAAAGCTTCGGTCTTCGTTCGACGCGGAGCCCGACTGCGGTGTCCGATGCCATGTCGCAACCCCTATTTGAAGACGCTCGGCAGCCATAGCGAAATGGCTGGAATGTAAGTGACGAGCGCCAGCACCACGAGGCCTGCGCCATAGAACGGCCAGATCGAGCGCATCGATTCCCAGACGGATATCTTGCCCACTGCGCACGCCACGAACTGCACTGCGCCCACCGGCGGCGTGTTCAGCCCGATGCCGAAATTGAGGATCATGATGACGCCGAAATGCACCGGATCGACGCCGTAGGCCTGCGCCACGGGCAGGAAGATCGGCGTGCAAATGATGATCGTCGGCCCCATGTCCATGAACGTGCCGAGGAACAGCATCAAGAGGTTGAGCAGCAGAAGCACGACCAGCGGATCGTCCGAGATCGCGTTCATGGAGGCTATCAGCGCTGCCGGTACTTTCAGGAAGGCCATCAGCCACGAGAATGCCGCCGCCATGCCGATGATAAGCAGCACCATGGCCGTGGTGCGCACGGCGCCATGGGTGGCATGAACGAACCCTTCCCAGGTCATCTGCCGGTAAACGAAGACGGTCACGAGCAGCGCATAGATGACGGCGATACAGGAACTCTCGGTGGCCGTGAAGACGCCCGATCGTACGCCGCCGAAGATGATCGCGATCAGCAGCAGGCCGGGCACCGCGACGGCGAAAAGATGCGCGACCGCGGTGAAGCCCGGAAACGGCTCGGTCGGATAGCCGCGGGAGCGCGCCACGAAATAAGCGGTGACCATCAGTGACAGGGCCAGCAGCAGGCCCGGGATGATGCCGGCCGTGAACAGATCGGCGATGGAGATCTTTCCGCCTGCCGAGATCGCGTAGATGATCATGTTGTGCGACGGCGGCAGCAGCAGCGCGATCAGCGCCGCCATCGACGTGACGTTGACGGCGTAGTCCGCTCCATATCCACGCGCCTTCATCTGCGGGATCATCAGGCCGCCCACCGCGGCTGCCTCCGCCACCGCGGAGCCCGAAATGCCGCCGAATAGTGTAGCGGTCGCGATGTTGACCTGCCCGAGGCCGCCGCGCAAATGGCCGACGAGCGAGCCGGCGAAGGCAACGATCTTGCTGGCGATGCCGCCGCGCACCATCAAGTCGCCGGCGTAGATGAAAAACGGAATGGCCAGCAGCGAAAAGACGCTCATGCCGGAATTCAGGCGCTGGAAGACGATCAGCGGCGGCAGGCCCATATAGAGGACGGTGGCCAGGCTTGCGACGCCGAGGCAGAAAGCGATCGGCGTGCCGATAAGCATCAGCAGGGTGAAGACGCCGAAGAGAATCCACAGTTCCATGGCGTCAGACCTTCACGTTGGCGGTGTCGAGTTCGGCTGCGACTTCGGCCGGCGGCAATTCATCGAGGGCATCGTCGATCGGCGCGCCGGAGAGGCGAAGCACGATGCGCTCCAGCGTGAAGAGCACGATGAGCGCGCCTCCCGCGACAAGCGGGACATAGTCCCAGCCCCCCGATATGCCGAGTGACGGCAAGACAGAGCCCCAGGTCAATGCGACCAGCTGGCTGCCATACCAGATCATGCCGATGCCGAAGGCGAGCGCGACGAGGTCCGAAATCATCCGCAGCCAGCGCTTGCCGCCTTTTGGCAGCACGTAGAGCAGGACGTCGAAGCCGAGATGATAGTTCTCGCGCACGCCGACGGCAGCGCCGAGGAAAATGAACCAGCTCATCAGCATCACCGAGCCCGGCTCGGTCCAGCTCGGCGAACGATTCAGAACATAGCGGCCGAACACTTGCCAGGCGACGAAGGCGGTCATCAGCACCAGCCCGATGCCGGCGATCGACAGCGCCGCCGTGCTGACGCGCGACATCACTTGCGCGACGCCGGACAGGAGCGGTCTTGGTTTTAGGCTGGAAGTCACCGGTTTTCTCCGCAAGAGGACGGCGGCGCGGGATGTCCGCGCCGCCGCTTGATCACTGCACGGCCTTGATGGCTTCGACCATGGCCTTCAGCTTGTCGTCCTTGACGTGCTTCTCGTAGACCGGGCCCATCGCGTCGATGAAGGGCTGCTTATCCGGCGTCGTGATCTGCGAACCGGCCGCCTCGACCTTGGCGCGCGATTCCTTGACCTTGGCGGTCCACAGCTCGCGCTGCTTGGCGACGCTCTCCTTGGCGGCCGCTTTGAAGATCGCCTGGTCTTCCGGCGTCAGCTTGTCCCAGCTCGACTTCGCCATGACGAAGGCTTCCGGCACCATCGTGTGCTCGTCGAGCGAATAGTATTTGGCGACTTCCGCGTGCTTGGCGGTGTCGTAGCTCGGAAAATTGTTCTCCGCACCGTCGATCACCCCGGTCTCGATCGCCGAATACACCTCGCCATACGGCATCGGCGTCGCGTTGGCGCCGAGTGCCGCCACCATATCGACGAAGATGTCGGACTGGATGACGCGGAACTTCATGCCGGCCATGTCGGCTACAGTGTTGATCGGCTTCTTCGAATTGTAGAAGGAGCGCGAGCCGCCATCGTAAAAGGCGAGCAGCACCAGCCCGACCTGGTCGAACGCCGCCGCGATCTGGTCGCCGATCGCCCCGTCCATGACCTTGTGCATATGGTCTTCCGAACGGAAGATGTAGGGCAGCGAGGGTACGGTGGTCTCCGGGATGAGCCCGTTGAACGGCGCCATCGAGACGCGGTTGAGATCGATCACGCCGGTGCGCACCTGCTCGATCGTGTCCTTTTCCTCGCCGAGTTGCGCGGAAGGATAGAGTTCGACCACATAGCGGCCGGCCGTGCGCTCTTTCACGAGCTCGCCGAAATATTTGACCGCCTCGACCGTCGGATAGCCGTCCGGGTGTGTGTCAGACGAGCGCAGGACCGTCTGGGCGCTTGCCGTTCCGGCCAGCAGTGCGGCGGCAAGTAGCGTAGCTCCCGCCCGTCTTGAAAAATGCAGCATTGGTTTCCTCCCGTTTGAACGATGGCGGCAAGCGCCGTTAGAGCCGGTACGCCTTTTTCGCGAGCGTATAGGCAAGTTCCTGCGCCAGCTCGTGCGCCTCGTCCTCGCCGAGCCGATGCTCGGCGACGAGACGCGCCAGATATGCGCAATCGACCCGGCGCGCCACATCATGGCGGGCCGGTATGGATGGAAAGGCGCGGGTGTCGTCGTTGAAACCGACGGTGTTGTAGAAACCGGCCGTTTCGGTGGTCATCTCGCGGAACCGGCGCATGCCTTCGGGGCTGTCGTGGAACCACCAGGCCGGCCCGAGCTTCAATGCCGGGTAGACACCGGCGAGCGGCGCCAGCTCGCGCGCATAGCTGGTCTCGTCGAGGGTGAACAGGATGATGGTGAGATCGCGCTCCAGCCCGACACAGTCGAGCAGCGGCTTCAACGCCGTCACATAATCGGTTCGAGTCGGGATATCGAAGCCTTTGTCCCTGCCGAACTTCTGAAAGACAGCCGGCGAATGATTGCGCCAGGAGCCGGGATGGATTTGCAGGACCAGCCCGTCGTCACGGCTCATCTTGGCCATCTCGGTCAGCATCTGGGCGCGAAACAGCTTTCGCTCGCGCTCGTCGTTCGAGCCCCGGCGGATGCGGTTGAACAGCTCCTCGGCGGCGGCATCCGAGAGATTGGCGGTTTCGGCTGTTGGATGGCCGTGATCGGAGGAAGTCGCGCCAAAGCTCTTGAAGAAGGCGCGCCGCTGGCGATGCGCATCGAGATAGCCGGCCCAATTGCCGGTGTCGCAGCCGGTGATCTCGCCAAGCCGGTCGAGATTGGCCGAAAAGCCTTCGAAGTCGGGATCGACGATCGCATCCGGCCGATAGGCGGTGACGACGCGGCCGTCCCAGCCGCTGTCGCGGATCATCTGGTGCCATCTGAGATCGTCGAGCGCGCCTTCGGTCGTCGCGATGACCTCAATGTTGAAGCGCTCGAACAGCGCTCGCGGGCGAAAATTCTCCCACTGCAGCAGCGTCGCGATCGTGTCGTAGTGGCGGTCGGCCGTCTTGGCATTCAGCGGCTCGTCGATGCCGAACAGATGGGCAAGCACATGGTCGAACCACAGCCGGGTCGGCGTGCCGCGGAACAGGTAATAATGCTCGGCGAAGCGCCGCCAGATCGTTCTGCCGTCGGTTTCCACCGGCGAACCGTCAAGTGTCGGCACGCCAAGCTCCTCAAGCCGAACGCCCTGGCTGAACAGCATGCGGAAAATGTAGTGGTCCGGTACGATCAGCAACTGCGCCGGATCGGGAAACGCCTCGTTGAGCGCATACCAGCGGGGATCGGTGTGGCCGTGCGGGCTGACGATCGGCAGGTCCTTGACCGCGGCGTAGAGATCGCGGGCCAGCGAAAGCGGGCGCGCCTCGGCGGCAAACAGCAAGTCCGGATCCGTCAATGCGGCCACGTAAATCCTCCCAATCCGGACATCGGTAGGGTTGGAAAGAAATAATGTCAACATACAAAAAATGGGTTGTTGTATGATGACTTTTCGTCGGCCATTGCCCATTGTGCGTGACGGCAACGGGTGTTACGCCGCCTGCCAACAGTGACCCAGCAACCTCGATCAGACACGCCGCGCAATGACCAATAGACGCCTTTCCAACAGCACGCTGAAGGCACTGCCGGCTTCGGTCGCGGTTCCCCGCTACGACCGCGGCGCTATTGCGCCAGGCATCGTCCATCTCGGCGTCGGCGCGTTCCACCGCGCCCACCAGGCGGCCTATGTCGACGACTGTCTGGCGGCTGGAGAGACAGGCTGGGGCATTGTCGGCGTGTCCTTGCGTAGTCCAGACACGCGCGACGCACTGGCGCCGCAGGATGGCCTCTACACACTGGCGATCAGGAGCAGCGTCGAAGAAGAGCTGCGCGTCGTCGGTTCGATCCTGTCGCTGCTGGTGGCGCCGGAAGATCCGGCTGCGGTGCTCGCCGCTCTGACCGATCCGCTCACCCGTATCGTCACGCTGACGATCACCGAAAAGGCCTATCTGAGGGCAGCCGGCGGCGGACTGGACAATACCCACCCCGACATCGTCCATGATCTGGCTAACCCGCAAATGCCACGAACGGCGCATGGTTTCCTGACGGAGGCGCTGTCGCGCCGCCGTGCCACCGGCATCCAGCCTTTCACCGTGCTCTGCTGCGACAACCTTCCGGCCAATGGCGCCACGCTGCACCGCCTGCTGGTCGAATTCGCCGCACTGCGCGATGCCAGGCTCGCCACTTCAGGCGATGCCAGGCTCGCCGCACACATCGCCGACGGCGTCGCCTTTCCGTCGAGCATGGTCGACCGCATCGTGCCGGCGACCACCGATGCCGACCGGGCGCGTATCGCCGTCGAGCTCGGCGTCGAGGATGCCTGGCCGGTGATGACCGAGCCGTTCTGCCAATGGGTGGTCGAGGACGACTTTCCGGCGGGCAGGCCGGCCTGGGAAAAGTTCGGCGTCACCATGGTCGGCGACGTCGGGCCGTTCGAGGACATGAAGCTGCGGCTGCTCAACGGCTCGCATTCGGCAATCGCCTATCTCGGCCTGCTCAGCGGCTACGACACGGTCGACCGCGCCTTTGCCGATCCGGCGATCCGGCAATTCGTCGACGGCTTGTGGGCCGAGGCGATCCCGACGCTGCCGCCGGACGCCGGGCTCGATACGGCCGGCTACACGGCCCAGCTCGCCGAACGTTACTCGAACACGGCGCTGGCCCATCGCACGGCGCAGATCGCCAATGACGGCAGCCAGAAACTGCCACAGCGCATCGTCGCCTCGGCCGTCGAGCGGCTGAGTGCCGGTGATCCCCCAGCCCATCTGATGCTGGTGGTGGCCGCCTGGATCGCCGCTTGCGAGGCGCGCGGCAAGACCTTGCCCGAAGCCCATTTCACCGACCCGATCGACACTCGGCTTACGGCGCTCGGCAGCCGGCCGGCTGATGAAGCTGTGACAGCGATGTTCGATCTCGCCGGCTTCGCCAGGGACCATTCCCAGCGCATGACACTGATTGATCTGACGACAGCCCATCTCGAGCGCCTGCGGCGGGGCGGGCCTGCCGCTGCCTTGGCGGCGCTTGGCATAGGGAGTGAGAAGCCATGAGACAGACTTGGCGCTGGTTCGGGCCCGACGACCCGGTGACGCTTGCCCATGTCCGTCAGGCCGGCGCCGTCGGCATCGTCAGCGCGCTGCATCACCTCAATGACGGCCGCGCCTGGCCGGCGGACGAGATCGCCAGGCGCAAGGCAGAGATCCAGGCAGCAGGCCTGACCTGGGACGTGGTCGAGAGCATCGTCGTCCACGAGGACATCAAGACCCGCAGTGGCGACTGGCGCACCCTGATCGACAATTATAAGGCCTCGATCCGCGCCGTCGCTGCCGCCGGCATCAACACCATCTGCTATAATTTCATGGCGATCACCGACTGGACGCGCACCGACCTCGACTATCCGATGCCGCATGGCGGCACGGCGCTGCGCTTCGATGTCGTCGAGCTCTGCGCCTATGACGTCTTCATCCTCGAGCGAAAACGGGCGGAGGCCGATCACCCGCCGGCCCGTGTCGAGGCGGCGCGTGTGCGGCTGCAAGGCATGAGCGAAAGCGACAAGGCGAGACTGGAGCTCAACCTGATCGGCTGGGTGCCGGCGCGCGAATTCATCTTCGATCGAGCGAGCTTCCGCCGCGCCCTCGACCTCTACAAGGACGTCTCTACCGAAGGACAGCGCGAAAACCTGTTTGCCTTCCTGCGCGAGATCGTGCCGGTTGCCGAAGAGGCCGGCGTCAGGATGGCGATCCACCCCGACGATCCGCCTTTTTCGTTGTTCGGCCTGCCGCGCATCGTTTCCAAGGCAGCCGATGCCCGCGCGCTGCTCGACGCCGTCGCTTCGCCGGCTAACGGACTGACACTGTGTACCGGCTCCTACGGCGCGAGCGCGCAGAACGATCTGCCGGCAATGGCGAAGGCTTTCGCCGAGAACATCCATTTCGCCCATCTGCGCAATGTCACCAAGGAGCCCGACGGCTCCTTCCACGAAGCCGAGCACCTCGACGGCGACACCGACATGGTGGCGGTCGTGTCGGCGCTGATTGGCGAGGAGCGGCGGCGCAAGGCGGCAGGCAGGGCGGACTGGCAGATTCCGATGCGTCCGGACCATGGCCATGCCATTGTCGACGACATCGGCAAGAAGGTGAACCCCGGCTATTCCTGCATCGGCCGCCTGAAGGGCCTCGCCGAACTGCGCGGCGTCATGCGCGCCGTGGAAGCGCTGACGGTGTGAGCTATTTGCCTGACGGATCCAATACTTGCCGGGAAGAATAGTCGACGCCTTTAGAATTCCAGAACAGCCGCACGGCCTTGCCGACCAGATTTTCACTGGGAATAAACCCGACGCTGAATCGGCTGTCGGAGGAATTGTCCCGATTGTCGCCAAGTGCAAAATAGTGGCCTGCGGGCACGATCCACGAGTTCGTGTTGTCCCCGATGGATGAATCTGTCAGGTTGAGAACGGTGTAGGACACGCCCTCTGGCAAAGTTTCACGTTGAAGTTTGACTGGATCGGGGAACTCTTCGGACGAAAAAGAGCCGATATCCTCGAGCCCCACCGCTACCTCGTTGATGTAAAGCATCCCGTCGATGATCTGGATCTTTTCGCCCGGAAAGCCGACGATCCGCTGGATGTAGTTCACGCTCGGATCGGGCGGGAACTTGAATGCCACCACATCTCCCCTTTTGGGTTCCGCGCCCAATAGGCGCCCGTCAAATGAGAGCACGTTGAAGGGCACGCTGTAGCGACTGTAGCCGTATGCGGATTTGGACACGAAGAGATAGTCGCCCTCCCGCAACGTCGGCGTCATGCTGCCAGACGAGATCGAAAACGATTGGAACACCAACGAGCGGATTACAAACGCAGCCACGATGGAGGCGTAAAACGCCAACACGAACACCGACACCCCTTGCGCATACCATTTGTCCGGCTTGAACCGATGCGCAAAGGGAACAACGAGCGTCGCCCACAGGATCATCAAGCCGATACCTGAAAAGTTGCCCGCCGCCGCAAGATCCATGCCCGGCACCACCGGAATTCCGATGTAGCAAAGCGCGATGCTGACAGCACTGATCACAAACAGGCTTATGACAGCCAGTTTGCCAGCGCCAATCCATAGAAATCCGCCAAACGGGCCGCCAAGGGCCGACACCAGGGCCGTCGACCATCTGGATCGCGAGACTGTTTCTTGTTGCACTGTTTGTTCTATCATCGGCCCCCCACGCCAAGGCAGCCTGACTGTTCACCAAATAAAAAAGCGAGGCAAGCCTCGCTTTCTCGACGCCGAACTGATCCTTCGCGTTAAGCCGGCAGGATGGCGCCTTCAAGCGTGGTGAGCTGGTTAAGGAACTGCTCGGCCTTGCTGCGGGCCTGGTCGTCCTTGGCGTCGGCGGCGTCTTCCCTCGCCTCCTGGATGCGGCGGGCAAGCTCGGCGCGGTCGATGTCGCCGACGGCCACAGCCGATTCCGCCAGCAGCGTGCAGCCGGCCGGAACGATGTCGGCAAAGCCGCCGAACACCACGTAGCGTTCTTCCTTGCCGGAAGCGGTCTTCAACGTGACGACGCCCGGCTTGATCGTGGTCATGACCGGTGCGTGATGCGCCATCACGGTCATTTCGCCCTCGGCGCCTGGGATGACGACGGATTCGACCTGCTCGGAAACCAAGAGGCGCTCCGGCGAGACCAGTTCGAACTTGAAAGCTTCAGGCATGATCAATTTAGCGAATAGGGAATAGTGAGTAGCGAGTAGTGAAGAAACTCGTCCGGCTCATAGACCCCTATTCGCTACTCCCTATTCGCTATTCGCTTTGGCTTACGCCGCTTCAGCCGCCAGGCGCTGTGCCTTCTCGACCGCTTCCTCGATGCCGCCGACCATGTAGAAGGCGGCCTCCGGCAGGTGGTCGTAATCGCCGTTGCAAAGGCCCTTGAAGCCCTTGATGGTGTCGGCGAGGTCGACCAACTTGCCCGGCGCGCCGGTGAACACTTCGGCGACGAAGAAGGGCTGCGACAGGAAGCGCTCGATCTTGCGGGCGCGGGCAACCGTCTGCTTGTCCTCTTCCGACAGCTCGTCCATGCCCAGGATGGCGATGATGTCCTGCAGCGACTTGTAACGCTGAAGGATCGACTGCACCTGGCGCGCGACCTGGTAGTGCTCCTCGCCGACAACCATCGGGTCGAGCATGCGCGAAGTCGAATCGAGCGGATCGACCGCCGGATAGATGCCCTTTTCCGAAATCGCGCGGTTGAGCACGGTCGTCGCGTCGAGGTGGGCGAATGAAGTCGCCGGTGCCGGGTCGGTCAAATCGTCGGCCGGCACATAGATCGCCTGCACCGAGGTGATCGAACCCTTGGTCGTCGTGGTGATACGCTCCTGCAGCGCGCCCATGTCGGTGGCCAGCGTCGGCTGGTAGCCCACGGCCGAAGGAATGCGGCCGAGCAGCGCCGACACTTCCGAGCCCGCCTGCGTGAAGCGGAAGATGTTGTCGACGAAGAACAGCACGTCCTGGCCCTGGTCGCGGAAGTATTCGGCAACCGTCAGGCCGGTCAGGCCGACGCGCGCGCGCGCGCCCGGCGGCTCGTTCATCTGGCCATAGACGAGCGCGGCCTTGGAGCCTTCGCCGCCGCCCTTCTTGTTGACGCCGGACTCGATGAACTCGTGATAGAGGTCGTTGCCTTCGCGGGTGCGCTCGCCGACGCCGGCGAACACCGAGAAGCCGCCATGCGCCTTGGCGACGTTGTTGATCAGTTCCTGGATCAGCACCGTCTTGCCGACGCCGGCGCCGCCGAACAGGCCGATCTTGCCGCCGCGGGCATAGGGGGCCAGCAGGTCGAGCACCTTGATGCCGGTGACCAGGATCTGCGCTTCCGTCGACTGCTCGACATAGGTCGGCGCCGGCTGGTGGATCGAGCGCATCTCGATGCCGTCGACCGGGCCTGCCTCGTCGACCGGCTCGCCGATGACGTTGATGATGCGACCGAGCATGCCAGGGCCGACCGGCACGGTGATCGGCGCGCCGGTGTCATAGACGTCCTGGCCGCGAACCAGACCTTCGGTGGAGTCCATGGCGATGCAGCGTACGGTGTTTTCGCCGAGATGCTGGGCCACTTCGAGCACCAGGCGATTGCCGACATTGATCGTCTCAATCGCGTTCAGGATCGCCGGCAGATGTTCGCCGAACTGCACGTCGACAACAGCGCCGATGACCTGGCGAACCTTGCCCGCCAAGCCGGTTTTCTTGATGGTAGCGGCCGGCGTATTCACGGCGGCGGCCTTGGTTGCTGCCGCCTTCTTGGCCGGAGCGGCCTTTGCTGCCGCCGGAGCCTTTGCTGGTGCCGCGGCCTTAGGGGCTGCCGTCTTCGGGGTCGCTGCTTTCGCCATCGTCTTTACCCTTTTCGTCTCTTTGTTTCTCACACGCTTGAGGTCGATGACCTCCTTGGGAGCGTGCCTAGAGCGCCTCGGCGCCCGAAATGATTTCGATCAATTCCTTGGTGATCTGCGCCTGCCGCTGGCGGTTGTAGGTGATCGACAATTTGTTGATCATGTCGCCGGCATTGCGCGTCGCATTGTCCATGGCGCTCATCTTGGCGCCCATCTCGCCGGCCGCATTCTCGAGCAGCGCGCGGAAGACCTGCACGGAGATGTTGCGCGGGATGAGATCGGAGAGGATTTCGCCCGGCTCCGGCTCGTATTCGTAGACAGCGCTGCCACCATCCTTCGCTTCAGCAGCATCCGAAACCACGCCCGCCGGGATAATTTGCTGCGCTGTCGGGATCTGGCTGATCACCGACTTGAACTGCGAATAGAACAGCGTGCAGATGTCGAAGCCGCCTTCGTTGAACAGGTGGATCACCTTCTTGGCGATGGCATCGGCATTGACGAAGCCCAGCGTCTTGACCTCGCGCAGATCGACACGCTCGATGATCAGCGCCCCGTAGTCGCGGCGCAATACGTCGAACCCCTTCTTGCCGACGCAGATGATCTTGACCTGCTTGCCGTCGGCCAGAAGCTTGCGGATGTGGTCACGGGCAAAGCGGGCGATCTGCGAATTGAAGCCACCGCACAGGCCGCGTTCGGCCGTGCAGACGACAAGCAGATGCACGTCGTCCTTGCCGGTGCCGGTCATCAGCGCCGGGGCATCGCCGCCACCGCCGATCGCCTGGGTGATGTTGGCCAGCACCGCGCCCATGCGCTCCGAATAGGGACGCGCCGCTTCAGCCGCTTCCTGCGCGCGGCGCAGCTTCGCCGCGGCGACCATCTGCATCGCCTTGGTGATCTTCTGCGTCGCCTTGACCGAGGCGATACGGTTACGAAGGTCTTTTAACGAAGGCATGCTTCAAACCTGATCCCGTCCGGCCCACTCAAGCAAAGGTCTTGGCGAAGGCGTCGATCTCTGCCTTCAGCCTGGCGCGCAGATCGTCGGACAGCGCCTTCTCCTTGCGGATGCCGTCGAGCACGTCCTTGCCGGCCGAGCGCATGTGCGACAACAGCCCCTGCTCGAACTTGCCGACCTGGTTGATCGCCAGCTTGTCGAGATAGCCGTTGACGCCGGCGAAGATCACCGCGACCTGCTCCTCGACCTTGAGCGGCGAGAATTGCGGCTGCTTCAAAAGCTCGGTCAGGCGCGAGCCGCGATTGAGCAGGCGCTGCGTGGCGGCGTCGAGATCGGAGCCGAACTGCGCGAAAGCAGCCATTTCGCGGTACTGCGCGAGCTCGCCCTTGATCGACCCGGCAACCTGCTTCATCGCCTTGATCTGCGCCGAAGAGCCGACGCGCGACACCGACAGACCGACATTGACCGCAGGACGGACGCCCTGGAAGAACAGATTGGTTTCCAGGAAGATCTGGCCGTCGGTGATCGAGATGACGTTGGTCGGGATATAGGCCGACACGTCGTTGGCCTGCGTCTCGATGATCGGCAGCGCCGTCAGCGACCCGCCGCCATTGTCGTCGTTGAGCTTGGCGGCGCGCTCGAGCAGGCGCGAGTGCAGGTAGAAAACGTCGCCCGGATAGGCCTCGCGGCCCGGAGGACGGCGCAGCAGCAGCGACATCTGGCGATAGGCGACGGCCTGCTTCGACAGATCGTCATAGCTGATCAGCGCGTGCATGCCGTTGTCGCGGAAATATTCGCCCATGGTGCAGGCGGTGAACGGCGCCAGGAACTGCATCGGCGCCGGATCAGACGCGGTCGCAGCGATGATGATCGAATAGTCGAGCGCGCCGCGCTCTTCCAGCACCTTGACGAACTGCGCCACGGTCGAGCGCTTCTGGCCGACGGCGACATAGACGCAGTACAGCTTTTCCTTCTCCGGGCCGTTGTCGTGCACCGATTTCTGGTTGAGCATGGTGTCGAGGATGATCGCGGTCTTGCCGGTCTGGCGGTCGCCGATGACCAGCTCGCGCTGGCCGCGGCCGACCGGGATCAGCGCGTCGATGGCCTTGAGGCCGGTCGACATCGGCTCGTTCACCGATTTGCGCGGGATGATGCCGGGCGCCTTGACGTCGACGCGCTTGCGTTCGGTGGCCTGGATCGGGCCCTTGCCGTCGATCGGGTTGCCGAGCGCATCGACGACGCGGCCGAGCAGGCCCATGCCGACAGGCGCATCGACGATGGCGCCGGTGCGCTTGACGGTATCGCCTTCCTTGATGTCACGGTCGGCGCCGAAGATAACGACGCCGACATTGTCGGCTTCGAGGTTGAGCGCCATGCCGCGGATGCCGCCGGGGAACTCGACCATCTCGCCGGCCTGGACATTGTCGAGGCCATAGACGCGGGCGATGCCGTCACCGACGGACAGCACCTGGCCGACTTCGGAGACCTCGGCCTCCTTGCCGAAATTCTTGATCTGGTCTTTCAGAATTGCGGAAATTTCCGCGGCGCGGATGTCCATCAGCCGACCTCTTTCAGTGCAAGCTTGAGCGAATTGAGTTTGGTTTTGAGCGACGTATCGATCTGGCGCGAGCCGATCCTGACCACCAGCCCGCCGAGCAGCGACGGATCGACGGTGACGGTGATCGCCACATCCTTGCCGGCGACGCTTTTCAGCGCCGCTTTCAGCTCGGTTTCCTGGGCAGGCGTCAGCGCATGCGCCGAGGTGACCTCGGCGGCGGTCTCGCCGCGGTGTTCGGCGGCGATCTGGCGGAACGCCTTGATCATTCCTGGCACGGCGAAAAGCCGGCGGTTCTGGGCAACGACGCGCAGGAAATTGCCAGTGAGGCCCGTGATCCCCGGTCTGTCGGCGATCGCGGCGATCGCCTTGGCCTGGTCTTCGCTGGAGAAAACCGGGCTCCTGATCAGCCTCGAAAGGTCAGCGCTGCCTTCGAGCATCGCTTCGAAACTGTTGAGGTCGGTCTCGACGCTGGCCACCGAATTGGCCTGCAGCGCGAGTTCGAACAGCGAACCCGCATAGCGTTCTGCGACACCTGAGATTGGCGATGACGATTGGGCCACGGACCGTCTTTTCTCTTGTCTGACAGGCCGCAGATTGTTGGCGCGAGCAAAAACTCTGGCTAAATCTTTGACCTTACTGCATTTTTCCAAGCACGGAGGCGCGGCTTCCGCTATCCCCGGTCGAAAGTCGATTGCCGTCTAGCACAGGCATTTTCAGACCGCAATGCGTCGTCCGGCATGGTTTTCAGGCACTATTGTCGCATCCGCTCGCCGAGTTCAGCAACCAACCCCGGATTGCTCTGTGATTCAGGGCAAAAAGCCGAAGGCGAACGCGAGCGGCAGCGCCGCCAGCACCAGCTCGACGACGATGGATGCCCAGTTGAACGGCGTATTGGCGCCGTCCGACATCATCGACAGCAGCCGGCCGAAGGCGGTGAATAGCCAGGAGAAGCCGAGCACCATGTAGAGCAGCGGCTGCGCCAAGAGGATGCAGCACAGGCTGACGCCGAGATAGAAGCCCGACATCCGGCCGCGCCCCTCGGCGATCGCCGCTGCCTTCTCCGGTCTGACCTGCAGCCGCAGGATGCGGAACGCCAGCTGTGGAGCCAGGAATAGCAACAGGCCGAGCAATAGAGTCGCGACCGCGCTCGACCATGCCAGCCACTCGCCCTGGCTCATCGGCCATGGAAACGCAAATTCCATCCTTGTCCCCTCGTAAATGGATATTCAAAATTTCGGGCATTCTAGCGAAGCAACTGACATGCGCCAGATGGGCCGTCGGCAATTTGCAGGGCGCGTCAGCTCAACGCGAGCGCGACCGTTGTCTCGACCGGGCTAACAGGACGTTAAACAATGGGCTGTTTTTTTCTGCACAATTCCTATATTGTGACTACATGAGACCACAAGGGGTTCCGCGCATGAAGACGATGCAACTGCGAGAGGCAAAGGCCAGCCTTTCCGCGCTCGTGGAGGCCGCTGAGAACGGTGAGCCCACGGTTATCACCAAGCACGGCAAGCCCGCAGTCATGGTGGTGCCAATCGGTGAGGGACGGAAACTTTATCCGCAGAACAGCCAAAAAGACTTCGTGGATTTCCTGCTTCGGTATCCAGGCGGCATCGAGCTTGAGCGAAACGAATCGCCGTCGCGGGAAGTGGAGTTTTGACCGGCTATCTGCTTGATACGTCTTTTCTCTCGGCATTTGCACCTGGTCGGCCTCTGCTTCCGTCACACGTGCAGAACTGGGTTGCTGTACAAGGAGAACGCGGCTCTTGGCAGCTCTCGTCGATCGTCATCTTGGAGGTGGAACGAGGAATCGCGAAACTGAAGCGGGCGGGCGGGCATATGAAGGCGGAGCGCATCAATGAGTGGTTCGAAAGGTTGCTTCTAGAGTTCAACCAGCGCATCCTTCCCATCGATTTAGCAATCGCGCGAGAAGCCGGAAAACTGGAAGACGCCACTATCGCCAGAGGCGCCAATCCGGGACTGGCGGACATTCTGATCGCAGCTACCGCCCGTTTGCACGGCCTGTCAGTTTTGACGGCCAACACCCGGCATTTTGCGATTCTCGACGTGCCTTACCTGAACCCATTCACCGAACGCGTCTCGAAAGGGTAATCGACACCTTACAAAAAGCTTTGCGGGTCGATATCGACCTGGACCCGCACCGAGGCCCTTATCTTCGGTCCCTCGGCCAGCATGGTGCGGATGAACCCTTGCATGTCGGCGCGCCGCTCGCCCTGGATCAGTAGGCGAAAGCGATGGCGGCCGCCGATCAATGACAGCGGCGCCTCGGCCGGACCGAGGACGAACAGGTCGATGGCTTGCGGCGCGGCACGGCGCAGGCCGCGGGCGTGCCCTTCGGCTTCCGCCCGAGTCGCCGCGCTGACGATGACGCCGGCGAGCCGGCCGAAGGGCGGCAGCCCCGCCCGCTCGCGTTCGGCGATCTCGCGCTCGTAGAAGGCCTCGGCATCGCCGGAGACGATCGCCCGCATCACCGGGTGGTCGGGTTGGAAAGTCTGCAGCAGGCCAAGGCTCTTCTTGCCGGTGCGGCCGGCGCGGCCGGTCACCTGGCTGAGCAGTTGGAAGGTGCGCTCGGCGGCGCGTGGGTCGCCATTGGCCAGGCCGAGATCGGCATCTACGACACCGACGAGCGTCATGTTGGGGAAATTGTGGCCCTTGGCGACGAGTTGCGTGCCGATGACGATGTCGGCCTCGCCATTGGCTATGGCTTCGAGCTCGAGCCGCAGCCGCCGCACGCCGCCCATCAGGTCGGACGACAGTACGATGGTGCGGGCATCAGGGAAATGCGCGACGACCTCCTCGGCGATGCGCTCTACGCCCGGCCCGCAGGCGACCAGATGATCGAGCGTGCCACATTCCGGGCAGGCCTCGGGCCGGCGTTCATTGTGCCCGCAATGGTGGCAGACGAGCTGACCGCGAAAGCGGTGCTCGACCAGCCAGGCCGAGCAGACCGGACAGCCGAAGCGGTGGCCACAGACCCGGCAGAGCGTCAGCGGCGCATAGCCGCGCCGGTTGAGAAACAGCAGCGACTGTTCCTTTCTTTCCAGCGTCTGCCGTATATGGCCGAGCAGTACAGGCGACAGGAAGCCGCCGCGTGCAGGCAGCGCACGGCGCATGTCGATCGTCTTGAGATCGGGAAGTGCCGCCTCGGCAAAGCGCGCCGAAAGCACCGCCCTGCTGTAGCGGCCCTGGCTGGCATTGACCCGGCTTTCGACCGACGGTGTCGCCGAGGCGAGCACGACCGGAAACCCGCCGATATGGCCGCGCACCACGGCCATGTCGCGCGCGTTGTAAAAGACGCGATCCTCCTGCTTGTAGGCGGGGTCGTGCTCTTCGTCGACGACGATCAGCCCAAGCTCCCTGAACGGCAGGAACAGCGCCGAGCGCGCGCCTGCGACCACCCGCACGCCGCCTTCCGCCACCTGCCGCCAGACCTTTTCGCGCATTCTTGGCGGCAGGTCCGAGTGCCACTCAGCCGGCTTGGCGCCGAACCGCTCCTGAAAGCGCTCGAGGAAGGCGTGGGTCAGCGCGATTTCCGGCAGCAGGATCAACACTTGCGTGCCGCGATCGAGCGCGGCCGCAACCGCCTCGAAATAGACCTCCGTCTTGCCGGATCCGGTTACACCGTCGAGCAGGGTGACGCCGAATATGCCGGCCGCGACATTGGCGCGCAGCATCTCGGCGGCATCGCTCTGGTCGGGCATCAGTGCCGGCACGGCGTAGCCGGGATCGGGTGCTGCGACCACCGGCCGCGGCGGGATCATCACCGTCTCGAATACCCCCTGCGCCCTCAGCCCGTCCACCACCGTCGACGACACGCCTGCCGCATGCGCCAGGCCCGACCGCGTCCAGGCGAGCCCACCTTCGGCCGTTTCCAGCACGCGCGTCCTCGCCTCCGTCATCCGGTCGGGCTTGGCGAAGGTGCGCTGCAGCCCTTCGATCCACGGCTCCGGATCGAACGCCTCCGGCGCCCTGAGCAGCATGCGCGCCACCATGCCGGGCGGCGACAGCGTGTACTGCGCCACCCAATCGACAAAACGCCGCATCGCGCGGTCGATCGGCGGGCAGTCGAAAACCTGCTCGATCGGCCGCAATTTCTTCGCGTCGACCTTTTCGACGGCGCCGTCCCAGACGATGCCGGCGACCTGGCGGGGCCCAAGCGGAACGCGCACGATCGAGCCCGGCACCACGCGCATGCCAGCCGGCACAGCATAGGTGTAGGGGCGCTCAGCAGGCATTGGGACCAGCACCGGTGCGGCCGCGACAAAGGGCGAATCTTCGATCATGAGGCGTGACCTTGCCCCGACTTTGGTCTAGATCAAAGTCCGACCCCGAATGTGCATGACCTGCACATGAAAAATCTTCAGGAGACCGCCATGAAATTTTTTGTCGACACCGCCGATGTCAAGGAAATCCGTGAGCTGAACGATTTGGGGCTGCTCGACGGCGTAACCACCAATCCGTCGCTGATCCTGAAATCGGGCGGCAAGATCGCCGACGTCACCAGAGAGATCTGCGAGATCGTCAAGGGACCGGTCTCAGCCGAAGTCGTTGCCACCGAGTACAAGGATATGATGGCGGAGGCCAAGATCCTGGCCAGGATCGCCGACAATGTCTGCATCAAGGTGCCGCTGACGCTCGACGGCCTGAGAGCCTGCAAGGACATCCGGTCGGACGGCCGCATGGTCAACGTCACGCTGTGCTTCTCGGCCACCCAGGCGCTGCTCGCCGCCAAGGCCGGCGCCTCCTTCATCTCGCCCTTCGTCGGCCGCATCGACGACAGCGGTTGGGACGGCATGGAACTGATTGCCGATATCCGCACCATCTACGACAATTATGATTTCCAGACCGAAATCCTGACCGCTTCTGTGCGCACGGTGAACCATGTCAAACAGGCGGCGCTGATCGGCGCCGACGTCATCACCGCCCCGCCGGCGACGCTCAAGGCGCTGGTCAAGCACCCGCTGACCGACAAGGGCCTGGAGCAGTTTCTCGCCGACTGGGCAAAGACCGGCCAGAAGATCGGCTGAAGCGAAATGTCCTACGTCGAACAAAAAAGGCCGAGCAATCGGCCTTTTGCTGACAGCGCAATCCGCCACAGACGGAGCGCTTCAATCCAGGATGGAAAGACCTAGCTTGCCGCCGGCTTGCCGTGCTTGATCAGATCTTGGGCGATCGACAGCCGCAGCACATCCGCCAGTTCGCGCGCCGCGCGGTTCTCGGCGTCGATCTGCGCCCGATACGACGCGAATTCCTGGCGCGGCCTATCGTATGAGGACGGGATAGAGCGCTTGCCCCTCGCTATGACCGTGCCGGTCTTGGCATCGCTCAGCACATAGTTGGCGGTCAGCGTCACTGTGCCGGCGGTCGGCTCGTCCTCGTCGGTCGTGACCTGCTCGATTGCCGCCGATTCGACGAGTTCGGAGACGCCGAGATCAAGCGAATAGACCGGCGAAGCAGGCTCGCCGGCGCCCTGGCCGAGCGCGAAGATCAGATTGTTGCGGACCTGCTGGGCGTAGCGGGTCTTGACCGGCTTGACCGAGATCGATGCCAGTTCGGCAGCAGCGCCGACCTGAGAGCCGGCGATCAGCGGCGCGCTTGAATAGAGCGGCCGCACCGTGCAGGCGGAAACCAGCGCCACCGAAGCGAGCAGCCCGTAGAGCATGATACGGCGCGGCGTCAGCTCCGCTTTTTTCGGATCAGGCAACAACATTGACGATCCTCTGCGGCACGACTATCACCTTGCGCGGCGCCTTACCTTCGAGCGCTTTCTGCACGAAGTCGAGAGCCAGAACCGCTTTTTCGACCGCACCTTGGTCCGCGTCGCGGGCAATTGTCAAATCGCCGCGCTTCTTGCCGTTGACCTGGACCGGCAGCACGATCTCGGCGTCGACGACAAGCGAGGGATCGTAGTCCGGCCAGGGCCGTTCGGCGACAAGGTCGGTGCCGCCGAGCGTCTGCCAGCACTCCTCGGCCAGATGCGGCATGACCGGCGCGATCAGGTGCACCAGGATCTCGACGGCTTCACGGCAGGCCGCTTGGAGCGCCGGACCGGCTTTGCCTTCGGCTGCCTCGTTGAGCGGTACGGTCAAGGCATTGGCGAGCTCATAGATACGGGCGATGGCACGGTTGAAGGCGAGCTTTTCAATATCCTCGCCGACAGACTTGAGGATCTTGTGCGCGGCCTTGGACACTGTTCCGGCCTCGCCGTCCTTCGCCGCCTCTGGCCGAACTCCGGCGAGCGAATCGGCAGCCGTCAACACCAGCCGCCAGATGCGCTGGATGAAGCGATGCGCGCCGGCCGCACCCTCGTCGGTCCATTCGACATCGCGTTCGGGCGGCGAGTCCGACAGCATGAACCAGCGCGCCGTATCGGCGCCGTAGCCGTCGGTGATCTCTTCGGGGCTAACGGTATTCTTCTTCGACTTCGACATTTTTTCGAGCGGACCGATCACCGCCTCTTCGCCAGTGGCGATTTCGAAGGCGCGGCGCTTGCCGTCGGCGTCCTCCAGCCTGACCTCGCTCGGCGCAAGCCAGCGGCCGTTCGAGGCGCCGCCAACCCAATAGGTCTCGTGCACCACCATGCCTTGCGTGAACAGGCCCCTGAACGGCTCGGCGAGATCGACATGGCCGGTCTCGCGCATGGCGCGGGTGAAGAAGCGCGAATAGAGCAGGTGCAAAATGGCGTGCTCGATGCCGCCAATATACTGGTCGACCGGCAGCCATTCAGTCGCGGCCTTGGGATCGGTCGGATCGTTGGCCCAGGGCGCGGTGAAGCGCGCGAAATACCACGACGAATCGACGAACGTGTCCATCGTGTCGGTTTCGCGCCGCGCATCCTTGCCGCAACGCGGGCATTTGACGTGCCGCCATGTCGAATGACGGTCGAGCGGATTGCCCGGCCGGTCGAACTCGATATCGTCAGGCAGCCTGACCGGCAGGTCGGCTTTCGGCACCGGCACAACGCCGCAATCCTCGCAATGGATCATCGGGATCGGGCAGCCCCAATAGCGCTGGCGCGAAATGCCCCAGTCGCGCAGGCGGAAATTCACCTTGCGCTCGGCCATCGGCCGGTTGCCGATGGTCTTCTGTTCGAGCAGCTTCGCCACCTCGTCGAATGCCTGATCCGGCTTCATGCCGTCGAGGAAGCGCGAATTGATCATCACGCCGTCGCCGACATAGGCCTCGTCGATGATCTGGAAGCTTCCTTGATTCTCGCCTTCCGGCATCACCACTGGAATGACCGGCAGGCCGTATTTGTTGGCGAAGTCGAGGTCGCGCTGGTCACCGGACGGGCAGCCGAAAACGGCGCCGGTGCCGTAGTCCATCAGCACGAAATTGGCGACATAGACGGGCAGCGTCCACTTCTCGTCGAACGGATGGACGACGCGGATGCCGGTATCGAAGCCCTTCTTCTCGGCCGTCTCCAGGGCCGCCACCGACGTGCCCATGTGGCGGACCTCGTCGATGAACTTTGCCAGCGCCGGATTGTCTTCGGCCGCCTTTTTGGCCAGCGGATGGTCGGCCGCAATCGCCATGAAGGAGGCGCCGAAGATGGTGTCGGGCCTTGTCGTATAGACTTCGAGCTCATGCTCGCCGGCGACTGGCTTGGCCAGCGGCCAGCGGATCAGCAGGCCTTCAGAACGGCCGATCCAGTTCGCCTGCATCAGCTTCACTTTTTCCGGCCAGTCGTCGAGCTGGTCGAGCGAATCCAGCAGATCCTGCGCATAGTCGGTGATCTTGAAGAACCATTGCGTCAGCTCGCGCTGTTCCACCAGCGCGCCCGAGCGCCAGCCGCGCCCGTCGATGACCTGCTCGTTGGCAAGCACCGTCATGTCCTCCGGATCCCAGTTGACCTTGGAGGATTTGCGCGTCACCAGGCCCTTCTCGACGAAATCGAGGAACAGCATCTGCTGGCGGTGGTAATAATCGACATCGCAGGTAGCGAACTCGCGTGCCCAATCGAGCGACAGGCCCATGACCTTGAGTTGCTCGCGCATGGCAGCGATGTTCTGATAGGTCCAGTCCTTGGGATGGACCTTGTTCTGCATTGCTGCGTTTTCGGCTGGCATGCCAAAGGCGTCCCAGCCCATCGGGTGCAGCACGTTGAAACCCTTGGCCCGCTTGTAGCGCGCCACCACGTCGCCCATCGTATAGTTGCGGGTATGGCCGATATGGATGCGCCCCGATGGATAGGGGAACATCTCCAGCACGTAGTATTTCGGGCGCGGGTCATCGTTGTCGGCTTCGAACAGCTTCTTGGCGTCCCAGGCCTTCTGCCATTTGAGCTCTGACGCGCGCGGATTGTATCGTTCGGTTGCCATCGGGTGTTTTTCACTTAAAAGCATGCGCGAGCCGCCGGACAATGCCCGGGCGGCTCAGGAAATGTCGTCGCGGTGTTCACCATGGATTACCGGACCCGTCAACTGCGGCGATCCGGCGAAAAGCCAAACACAGGCAGGATATAGGCATGGCGAGCGCCGTCGAACAGCTTTTCACCGTCAAGGCAAGGATCGCCACTGCCGAGCGCGAGGCCGGACGCGAGGCCGGGGCGGTGACGCTGGTTGCGGTCTCGAAAACCTTCGATGCCACCGATATCCGTCCGGTTATCGAGGCCGGCCAGCGCGTCTTCGGCGAGAACCGCGTTCAGGAGGCGCAAGCCAAGTGGCCGGCGCTGAAGGAAGCTTTCCCCGACATCGAGCTGCACCTGATCGGGCCGTTGCAATCGAACAAGGCAAAGGAAGCGGTGGCGCTGTTCGACGTCATCGAAACCGTCGACCGTGAAAAGATCGCCGCCGAACTCGGCAAGGAAATCGCCAGGCAGGGCAGGACGCCAAGGCTCTACGTCCAGGTCAACACCGGCTCGGAGCCGCAAAAGGCCGGCATCGAGCCGCGCGAGGCCGTCGCCTTCGTGGCCCGCTGCCGCTCGGTTCACGCCCTCGCCATCGAAGGGCTGATGTGCATTCCGCCGGCGGACGAGAACCCCGGTCCGCATTTCGCGCTGCTAGAAAAGCTTGGGCTTGAGGCCGGCGTTGACAAGCTCTCTATGGGCATGTCCGGCGACTACGAAACGGCGATCGCCTTCGGCGCGACAAGTGTCAGGGTTGGATCGGCGATTTTCGGCGCCAGATGAGGCGCAGCCGGCCTTAGGCCACAGGCTGACGCTGACTATGCCAGCAATAGAAACGGAACGTTTCGTTCCTATATGGTTCGAGTTATCCCAAAGCCTCTGGAGCCACCATGCGTTACAATCAACTTGGAAATACGGGGATGTTCGTCTCCGAACTTTGCCTCGGTACGATGACATTCGGCGCCGCCGGCGAGAATGCCCAATGGGGCCTGATCGCCAGCCTCGACCAGGATGGCGTCGACGAGATCGTCGCCCGCTCGCTCGCCGCCGGCGTCAATTTCTTCGACACGGCGGATGTCTATTCCTTCGGCGCCTCGGAACGGCTTCTCGGCCAGTCGCTGAGAAATCTCGGCGTCAATCGGCAGGACGTGATCATCGCCACCAAGGTTCACGGCGCCATGGGCGGCGGCCCGAACCAGCGCGGTTCTTCGCGCGGCCATATCATGGATTCGGTCGAAGGTAGCCTCGAACGGCTGCAGCTGGACCATATCGATCTCTATCAGCTGCACGGCACCGACACGGTCACGCCGATAGACGAAACGCTGCGGGCGCTCGACGACCTGGTTGCCGCTGGCAAGGTCCGCTATGTCGGCGTCTCGAACTGGCAGGCCTGGCGCATCGCCAAGGCGTTGGGTATTGCCGAGCGCAAGGGCTTTGCCCGTTTCGAAACCGTCCAATCGTATTACTCGATCGCTGGCCGCGATCTCGAGCGCGAGATCGTGCCGCGGCTCAACGAGGAGAAGCTCGGGCTGATGGTCTGGTCACCGATGGCGGGCGGCCTGCTCTCGGGCAAGTACGGACCCGGTGCCCCCGGCAATGGCGAAGGTCGCCGCGCCAGCTTCAATTTCCCGCCGGTCAATGAGGACCGTGCCTGGGCAGCGGTCGCCGTCATGCGCGAGATCGCCGCCCAGCACGGCGTCAGCGTCGCCACGGTGGCGCTCGGCTTTGTCCTGGCCAAACCGTTCGTGATGAGCGTCATCATCGGCGCCAGCCGCATGGACCAGTTGGAACAGAACCTTGCGGCGACCGAGTTGAAGCTCGATGCCGACGATCTTGCTCGTCTCGACGAAGTCAGCGCGCTCCCGCCCGAATATCCGGGCTGGATGCTCGAACGCCAGGCGGCGGGCCGCAGGCCGGCGCCGTTCACGCCAAAGAAGTAGTTCCTTGTCGACGTGACATTTCGGCAGCCAAATTCGGGAGCCAAGTGGCTCCCGAATGCCTTCCGCTTCAGCCCAGCCGCGCGGTTTCGGCCAGGAAATCTAAAATGGCCCGTACCCGCGCCGGCAAATGCTTGCCTTGGCCGACATAAACCGCATGGGTCAGTTCCTCGTCGCCGGGGTTGAACTCTTCCAGCAGCGGTAGCAGCCGGCCGGCGGCAATGTCGGCCTCCACGTGCCAGCGTGCCAGCCGGGCGATGCCCGCCCCTGAGAGCGCCATCAACCGCATCGCCTCGCCGTCGCTGACCAGCGTGTTTCCAACGATCGATATGGTGATCGGCTTGCCGGCCGCGTCGACAAAAGGCCAGCCCTCGACGTGGCGCACGAAACAGAAGCCCATCCGGTTGTGACGATCGAGATCGGCGGGCGTCTTGGGTGTGCCACGCGCTTCGAGATACGATGGCGCGGCAACGACGACCACCCGGCTCTGCCCGAGCTTGCGCGCCACTAGCCGTGATTCGCCGAGCGGGCCGGCACGTATGGCGACGTCGGCGCGCTCCTCCATCAGGTCGATAACACTGTCGGTCAACACCAGATCGACCGAGATTTCGGGGTATCGTTCTAGAAAACGCCGCAAAAGCGGGATCAGCCGGTGCTGCCCGAAAGGCACGTAGCTATTGATCCGCAGCCGGCCACGCGGCGCGGCACCCGCCGCTGCCTCGCGCTCGGCTACCGCCATGTCGGCCAGGATGCGCACGCCGCTGTCGAAGAAGGCCGCCCCTTCCGGTGTCAGTCGCAGCTTGCGCGTCGAGCGGATGACCAGCCGGGCGCCAAGACGCCCCTCCAGCCGCGCGATCAGCTTGCTAACCGCCGACGGGCTCATGCGCAGCGCACGTGCAGCGGCCGAAAAGCTGCCGGCCTCGACGACGCGGACGAACACTTCGATCTCGCCGGAGCGGTTGATGTCGGGCCTGGCCATTGGTGAATCTATTTCACAGGCAATGTGCCCTAGGCAAGGCTGGTTCACAGTTCGGTGCATCACGATCTTTCGGGCCGGGCGTGAGAGGACACGGCGCCCGTCGTCGAAACTGGCCGTCATCGAAGTGGGAACCGCCATGCCTCTTGCTCTCTACGCTCTTGCCGCCGGCGCCTTCGGTATTGGCGTCACCGAATTCGTCATCATGGGCCTGCTGCTCGACGTCAGCACCGATCTCGGCGTCTCGATCTCAGCTGCCGGTCAACTGATTTCCGGCTATGCGCTGGGCGTCGTCATCGGCGCGCCGCTGCTGACGATCGCCACCGGCCGGTGGCCGCGCAAGACCGTGCTTCTGGCGCTGATGGCAATCTTCACGCTAGGCAACCTCGCGTGCGCGCTGGCCCCAGACTACTGGACGCTGATGGGTGCGCGCGTGCTCACCGCCTTCGCCCACGGCACCTTCTTCGGCGTCGGCTCGGTCGTGGCGACCGGGCTGGTGGCGCCCAACAAGAAGGCATCGGCGATCGCCCTGATGTTCACCGGCCTGACCATCGCCAACATCCTCGGCGTCCCCTTCGGAACATGGCTCGGCCAGGCCTTCGGCTGGCGCGCGACCTTCTGGGCGGTGACCCTGGTCGGCATGGTCGCTTTCGCCATCATCCTGCTGCTGGTGCCGCGCAGCCAGACAGCGCCTGAGCAAAGCAATTTGCGCGCCGATCTCGCCGTGCTCGGCCGCACGCCCGTCCTGCTTGGCTTTGCCACCACCGTGCTCGGCTATGCCGGCGTCTTCGCCGTCTTCACCTACATCGCCCCGTTGCTGACCGAGATCACCGGTTTTGAGGAAGCAGCGGTGTCGCCGATCCTGCTGGTCTTCGGCGGCGGCCTCATCGCCGGCAACCTCGCTGGCGGCAAGTTCGCCGACCGCTGGCTGGTGCCTTCCGTTCTCGGCAGTCTCGTCGTGCTGGCGCTGGTGCTCGGCACCATGACCTTCGCCCTGCACAGCCAGGTTATGGCCGTCATCTATGTCGGCCTGCTCGGCGCCGCCGCCTTCGCCACCGTGGCGCCGCTGCAGATGTGGGTACTGGAAAAGGCACAAGGCGCCGGCCAGAGCCTCGCCTCGTCCTTCAACATCGCCGCCTTCAATCTCGGCAATGCGGCCGGCGCCTGGCTCGGCGGCGTGGTCATCGCCCATGGCCCCGGCCTCGGCGCCGTCACCTGGGTCGCGGCCCTGCTGCCGCTCTCGGCGCTTTCCGTGGCAGCGCTGGCGCTACGCCTCGATCGCCCAACGCTCGGTGAACCGGCACCCGCCCGCTCGTAGCAACTCGAAGAACCCTTGTACACCATAGGAGAAACAGATGGATTATCGAAATCTTGGCGCATCGGGCCTGAAAGTCCCGGCGCTCTCGTTCGGCGCTGGAACCTTCGGCGGGTCAGGGCCGCTGTTCGGCGCCTGGGGCAACAGCGATGCGACGGAAGCCCGGCGGCTGGTCGACATCTGCCTGGAGGCGGGCGTCAACCTGTTCGACACCGCCGACGTCTATTCGAATGGCGCTTCCGAACAGGTGCTCGGCGAAGCGATGAAGGGCCGCCGCGATGCCGTGCTGATCTCGACAAAGACCTCGCTGCCGATGGGCGACGGTCCCAACGACGCCGGCTCGTCCCGCTCGCGCCTCATCAAGGCCGTCGAGGACGCACTGAGGCGTCTTGGCACCGACTACATCGACCTGCTGCAGCTGCACGCGTTCGACGCCGCAACACCGATCGAGGAGGTGCTATCGACGCTGGATAGGCTCGTGCGCGCCGGAAAGCTGCGTTATGTCGGCGTTTCCAATTTTTCCGGCTGGCAAGTGATGAAGTCGCTCGGCCTGGCGGACAGATACGGCTATCCCCGATACGTCGCCCACCAGGTCTATTATTCGCTGGTCGGGCGCGATTATGAATGGGAGTTGATGCCGCTCGGCCTCGACCAGGGCGTCGGTGCGCTGGTGTGGAGCCCGCTCGGCTGGGGCCGCCTGACCGGCAAGATCCGCCGTGGCCAGAAGCTGCCCGAGAAAAGCCGGCTGCACGACACGGCAAGCTTCGGACCGCCCGTCGACGACGAGCATCTCTATCGGGTCGTCGACGCGCTTGATGTTGTCGCCGAGGAAACCGGCAAGACCATACCGCAGATCGCCATCAATTGGCTGCTGCAGCGGCCGACCGTCGCCTCCGTCATCATCGGCGCGCGCAACGAGGAGCAGTTGCGCCAGAATCTCGGCGCCGTCGGATGGTCGTTGACCCCGGATCAGATGAAAATCTTGGACACGGCAAGCGAGGTCACCGCACCCTACCCGTATTTTCCCTATCGCCGGCAGGAGGGTTTTGCCCGGCTGAACCCGCCCGCCGTCTGACGCTCCAAAAGCTGGGCGGCGGCTCCCAGGCTGCCGCCCGCGTGCTTTAATGCAGCACGAACTCGCCGTCGACCTTGCGCCATTCGTTCGGCGCGATCAGCTTCTGGTGCGTGTAGCTGACTGAATGCAGCGGGCCTTCGAGCTTGGCCTGCCAGAACTCGATGAAGCGGATAAGCACCGGAAATTTCGGGGCGATGTCGTAATCCTGCCAGATGAAGCTCTGCAGCAGATGCGGATGATCGGGAAAGTGATAAAGAATCTTGGCCGTGGTCAAGCCATAGCCCTTGAGCATCAGGTCCATTTCGGAATGGTCGCGCATTGCGGTCCCCTGGTTGATTCTCTTTCCTCCCAGCCTGAAATTGTGCACCCCATTTGCTTAATCGTCTATTGATATTTCTGCGGTCGAGCCAGATTTCTGCCGCAAAAACATGCGGTTAGCAGCCGTCTCGCTAGAGTGCTGACACCACCCGGGAAGGGACCTGCGGCATCCCGCCGCGCAAATCCAACGTCTAATGTTGCCGTCATCGCCGAACTGTTAATAATGCGCGCGAATTCGCGGCCGCAACGCTGCGATCCTGCCGGCAGTCAAGCCGGCGGTTTGGTTTCGGGAGGAAGGCGAAGAAATGTCCGATGTTCATGTCCATCGCGTCCAGCCGGCGTGGAAGAAGAACGCGCTGATCGACAATGACACCTACCTGAAATGGTACGCCGACAGCGTCAAGAGCCCGGACAAGTTCTGGGGCAAGCACGGCAGGCGCATCGACTGGTTCAAGCCGTACAGCAAGGTCAAGAACACGTCCTTCGACGGCAAGGTCTCAATCAAATGGTTCGAGGATGGCCAGACCAACGTTTCCTGGAACTGCATCGACCGGCATCTGAAGAAGCGCGGCGAACAGACCGCCATCATCTGGGAAGGCGACAATCCCTACGACGACAGGAAGATCACCTATAACGAGCTTTACGGACATGTCTGCCGCCTCGCCAATGTGATGAAGAAGCACGGCGTCAAGAAGGGCGACCGCGTCACCATCTACATGCCGATGATCCCGGAGGCCGCCTATGCGATGCTCGCCTGCACGCGCATCGGCGCCATTCATTCGGTGGTCTTCGGCGGCTTTTCGCCGGACGCGCTGGCCGGACGCATCGACGACTGCAACTCGACCTTCCTCATCACCGCCGACGAAGGCCTGCGCGGCGGCAAGCCGATCCCGCTGAAGGAGAACACCGACAAGGCGATCGAGATCGCCGCCAAGGCCGGAACGAAAGTCGAAAAGGTCTTGGTAGTACGCCGCACCGGCGGCAAGACCGGCTGGGCCGCCGGGCGCGACGTCTGGTACCATGACGAGGTCGCGACGGTTAAGGCCGAATGCAAGCCCGAGAAGATGAACGCCGAGGATCCGCTGTTCATCCTCTACACGTCGGGGTCGACCGGCAAGCCGAAAGGCGTGCTGCACACCACCGCCGGCTATCTCGTCTATGTCTCGATGACCCACCAATATGTCTTCGACTATCACGACGGGGACGTCTACTGGTGCACCGCCGATGTCGGCTGGGTCACCGGCCACAGCTACATCGTCTACGGGCCGCTCGCCAACGGCGCCACCACGCTGATGTTCGAAGGCGTGCCGAATTACCCGTCGCAGTCGCGTTTCTGGGACGTGATCGACAAGCACAAGGTCAACATCTTTTACACCGCGCCGACGGCGCTGCGCGCGCTGATGGGCGCCGGCGACGCCCATGTCACCAAGACGTCGCGCAAGTCGCTGCGCGTGCTCGGCACCGTCGGCGAGCCAATCAATCCAGAAGCCTGGGAATGGTATTTCAACGTTGTCGGCAACGGCAAGGTGCCGATCGTCGATACCTGGTGGCAGACCGAGACCGGCGGCATCATGATCACGCCGGTTCCGGGCGCCACCCACCTCAAGGCGGGCTCGGCGACGCGGCCCTTCTTTGGCGTCAACCCGCAGCTGGTTGATGGTGACGGCAAGGTGCTGGAGGGTGAAGCCAGCGGCAATCTTTGTATTGCCGACTCATGGCCGGGCCAGATGCGCACCGTCTATGGCGATCACGACCGCTTCGTGCAGACCTATTTCTCGACCTACAAGGGCAGGTACTTCACCGGCGACGGCTGCCGCCGCGATGCTGACGGCTACTACTGGATCACCGGCCGCGTCGACGACGTCATCAACGTCTCCGGCCACCGCATGGGCACCGCCGAGGTCGAATCGGCGCTGGTTTCGCATGAGAAGGTCTCGGAAGCGGCCGTCGTCGGCTACCCGCACGATATCAAGGGCCAGGGCATCTACTGCTATGTCACGCTAATGGCCGGCGAGACGCCAAGCGAGGAATTGCGCCAGGAGCTCGTCGCCCATGTCCGCAAGGAGATCGGCGCCATCGCTTCGCCCGACAAGATCCAGTTCGCGCCCGGCCTGCCGAAGACCCGTTCCGGCAAGATCATGCGGCGCATTCTGCGCAAGATCGCCGAGGACGATTTTGCCGCGCTCGGCGACACCTCGACGCTGGCCGATCCGGCGGTCGTCGACGACCTGATCGCCAATCGGCAGAACAAGAAGAGCTGATGCAAGCCATATTGGGTGCCGTCACCGAGCTTTGGCGCTATCCCGCGAGCTCGCTCGCCGGCGAGCGCCAGCAGGCGATCTCGGTCGCCCGGCATACCGTTGAAGGCGACCGCCTGTTTGGTCTTATCGACACGTCGAACAATGAAATCGCACGGCCGGACCGCGAAGTGAAATGGCACAAGGTGCCCCGCATCCGAACCCGGCTGTCGCCGGCCGGCGCACTGGAGGTTGCGGTCCCGGATGGCGACTGGCTAGCCGCACCGGGCGCTGATAGCGACCGCGCCATTTCCGCCTATCTCGGCTTTGCGGCCTCCATCCGGCCGTTCCGCCGCGAGAATACTACACCGGGATACGCCGGTCCCCTGCTGGCGGAACGCTATGTCAAAGCCCCCATTCATCTGCTGACCACCGCTTCGCTGGCGCAGTTGAAGTTGCTGCATCCAGACGGCACCGCCGACCCGCGCCGCTTCCGCCCCAACATCGTCGTCCACATGCCGAAGATCGAGGGGTCATTCCCCGAAACCGAATGGATCGGGCGCAAGCTGGCGATCGGCGACCTGCTCCTGACCATCTCCGAGCCGTGTCGCCGCTGCGGCTTCACCATCATTGGCCAGCACGGGTTCGACCACGACCCGGCAATCCTGCGCAGCCTGGTCCGCCACAACGCCCATAATTTCGGCGTCTACTGCACTGTCGATCGACCGGCCCGCGTCGAGATCGGCGCCACGATGCGTCTCCTGTAGCTATTGGTATAAATCCGCCCGCGTCGGCGGCAGGCCGCTTGGGCCGCGCGCGCGCCTGGTGGCGACGGTCTGGAAAATCTGCGCCGAGGCGCGTTCGAAGGTAATCGAGCAGCCGGTGAGATAAAGCAGCCAGAGCCGCGCCTTGGATTCGCCGACCTCGGCGATGGCCTCGTCAAAGCGTGCGTGGAGGCGCTCGGCCCATAGCCGGCAGGTGCGCGCATAGTGCTCGCGCAAGTTTTCGACGTCATAGATGAGGAAGCCGTGCGCCTCGAGATTGCCGAGCGTCATGCCGATCGTATCGAGTTCGCCGCCCGGAAAAATGTATTTGATCAGCGCTTTGAATTCCGGCCCCTTGCGCAGCGTCTTCTTCATGCTGCCCTTGTCGCGGCGGGTGATGGCATGGTGCAGATAGATGCCGCCGGGTTTGAGCAGGCGATGGATGGTCGAAAAATAGGCGGCATGGTTGGCAAGCCCCAGATGTTCGAACATGCCGATCGACGAGATCTTGTCGAAGGAACCGGACAGCTCGGCATAGGACTTTATCTCGATGGTGATGCGATCCTCCAGCCCCTCAGCGCGGATGCGTTCGCGGGCGAACTCGGTCTGTGCCTCCGATAGCGAAACGCCGTGGCCGACGACGCCATAATTCTTCACGGCATGGATGAGCATCGCTCCCCAGCCGCAGCCGATGTCGAGCAATCTGTCGCCGGGCTTCAGCCGAAGCTTGCGGCAGATATGGTCGAGCTTGTCTCTCTGCGCCTGATCGATATCGTTGGCGAAGTCCTTGAAGTAGCCGCAGCTATAGACCATGCGCTCGTCGAGGAAGAGCCGGTAGAATGCGTTGGAAATGTCGTAGTGATGCTGGATCGCCTCCTTGCTCGAACCGCTGACGTAAGGATTGCGGCCGGAAAGATCGGTTCGCGCCGTCATCTGTTTTCGCGAAAACAGCACCGCCGGCAGGTCGCGCAGGATCGCCAGCTTCGGCAGTGTCTTGAGCTTCGTCCTGAGCTTGCCGTGCGTGGGCAAGGCATAGAAATCGAACAGCGATCCGTCTTCGACGTCGACCGCCTTGGCAATCCACATCTCGATCAGCGTCGATAAAGAGGGCCGACGTACGATCTGCCAGACGATGTCCTGGTCGTTGATGGTGAGCACCGGGCCGGCAGCCGGGCCGATCCGCTCGCCCGTCCACAGCCTCACCGCAAAACCCGGCTTCATCGTTTCGATGACCGTCCGAACAATCCGGGCCGCTCTCTCGGCTGCCTCCATCCCCGTCCTCCCTTACCCGGCAAAATAGTGGCCCGGAACAATAGCGGCCCGATCTTGCCTGCCAGATCGGCCGGCCGCAAGCCGCCTGGGTGCGCAAGCACGCTTGTTCAGGATTTTTGGATGCCGCGCCTTGCCATTTCCCGGGTGACACCCCATCATGGGGGAGTGTTCAACAAATCGAAAGGAGGTGATCCGATGTCGAGTGATTTCGTTTTCCAGAACGTGGCCTCAGCGGATTGCACTTTCGGGAAGCAGTCTTCCCGTTAAGGCGCGAGATGCGCGGCTGGCGACCAGTGTCGCCGCCAGGAGCCGCGCCATGGACGGAAACACGGAAGGCCGCCGACTTCGCAAGAAGCGGCGGCCTTTTCCTTTGGGCTGTTGTCCCCTATCTGGTTACGGTCAACATCTCGACGTTGCGCGCTATATCCTGGAAAGCCTGGTTGAGTTCGGTTCCATTGGCCGCCTGATAAAAGTGCTTGATCTTGGCGGTGTCCGGGCTGGCGCAATCCTGGAGCGTCGCCTTGGCATTCGTTTCGTTTAGGTCAAACCCAATGGTGAATATCTCAATGCCCTTGTTGCGCATGGCAGCGCAGAGTGTCTTGGCGGCCGTGCGGGTCGGCTCCTTGCCGGCGTCATTGTAAACGTCGCTCACCGTGCTCGCATCGAAGTAGGATAGGTTGAATTCGCCGTCGGTCATCAGGATCGCGATTTTGGCGACCTTTTTTGGATCCATCTTGGCCGGCCGTTGCGAAGTCCTCATGATGCTACCCCAGTTCTCCGACAGCATGTACCAGGTCCACTGCACGCCGATATGGCCGGCGGTGCCGCCGGATGCGACGAAATTCTTGATGACCGTCTTGAGCGCCGTCGCATCCGCCGTCAGCGGCATCAGCGTGGCGGCCGGGCAGGCGGCGGTGCCGGTTTGCCAAGCGAAGGACGACAGCAGGTAGTCGCGGTTGACCATGCTGGCGTCGGGGCCCGCGTCCGAATATTGATAGATCCCCTTGCGTTCGGTGGCGCAATTGTCCGGACGGATGAAGCCCGAGATATATTGCACGGCGTCATTGGCCGGCGCCTGTTTGCGTTGGCTGGTGCTGGTTTCCACATAGACGCTGCTGGGCGCAAGTGTACCCGCATTCACCGAATTTGCGTAAGGCACGATGGCAACCCGCACTCGTGGCTTGGAGGGGTCCTGACCGCCCAGGAAACTGTCGACGGCATTCGCCGCAGCCGTCCGCAGATCGATGATTTTCTGGCCGGCCATCGACCCGGTCACATCGAGCATCATTGCGACTTCGATCTGCTTGTCCGAATAGAGCGCCATCGTCGATGCGGGAACGCTTTGCATGCCACTCGTGCCGAAAAGCGGGAAATAGTAGCTGACATTGACATGGACATCCGCCTGAACCGTGTTTGCAGTCCGGTCGACGGTCAGCTTGTCGAGAACGATCTGGTTGTCCTGCAGGATACCCGCCGTGCTGTTGGCATCGAGAAAGGCCTGCACCGATTTGCTGGCGTCGGCCTCGCTGATGACGCCGGTTGTCAGGTCGCGCGCCGTCGAGGTGACCGCAGCGTCGACGACGCCTTGCAGGCTCGATTTCACATTGTAGAGTTGGGACACGTTGACGGCAAAGCCGACACTCAGCGCCAGCACCGAGCTGATTATACCAAACAGCACCGCGAAATTTCCGCTGCGATCCCCGGCAAAGCCGCCGATCGCCTGAACAAGACCCCCGAAACGCTGCATTCCTTCCGCCTCCATCGCCACAGCCTGCAGCTGTCCGAAGGCGCATTGCAGGAATCCGGCCGGATCGCGCCGCCAGGCGCGAGAAAGCGAGCGGCTCTCGCTCAGGCCATTGTTTCCAAACGGTTTCAAGCGACGGCAAGGTAAACAGCCGGTAAATGAAAGTCGCGTCAGCGCGGCTTTGTTGACAAAGCGCTTACCATGATCAGGCTCGCAATTCGGGACGACTGGACTGCGTCCCAATCCGGTACAGACGAGATGTATCGAACCGGTTCAGCACGACCGCGGTAGCGGGAGATGGAAATCTGGACTGTGAAAGGACTATGCCAGCATCCGTGCGCTGACGGTCTTGTCGACGCCGCGATAGGGCGGCTTGAAGAGATTGCCTTCCTGCTCGTGCGTCCAGACCTTGAACCGGCTGAGTCGATGCGGGCCGAAACTATGCAGCAGCGGCACGTCGGTGGCGTCACGGCCGCGCGCTATGACGACGCGGCCGATCCTCGGCACATTGTGGCGAGGATCGAACGTGTACCATCTGCCGTCGAGGAACACTTCCACCCACGCCGAGAAATCCATCGGCGCCGGATCGGCGGGTACGCCGATATCGCCAAGATAGCCGTTCACGTAACGGGCCGGGATATTCATGCAGCGGCAGAGCGTGATCGCCAGATGGGCAAAGTCGCGGCAGACGCCGACGCGCTCCTCATGCGCCTGCGCCGCCGTGCGGGTCGGGCGCGCATAGCCGTAGCCAAAGGACAGGCGGTTGTAGACATAGTCGACGATCGCCTGCACCCGCGCCCAACCCGGCGGAAGCTGGCCGAAAAGTTGCCAGGCGAGATCGCTGAGATGATCGGTCTCGCAGTAACGGCTGCCAAGCAGATAGCCGAGCACCTCGTCCGGCAATTCCGCGACCGGGACTTCCCCGGCCAGCGTGTTGACCTCATCCGTCTCGCCACCGTCCTCGATCACCGCGTCATAGAGGATGCGAAAGCTTCCTGCCGGCGCCGTGAAGCGGCGGCAGCTATTGCCGAAAAGATCGTGGTAGACCCTGGTCGGCACGGATGGCGACGTCAGTACGCGCGTCTGCCGCTTGATGTCGGCCTGACGATCCCCGTGGATGTCGAGCAATGAAACGACCGGCGTTGGTGCAACGCATTCAATGCCAATTTCATAGCCGAGCCGAATCAGCATCGCCCTCCCCTGCGATCGTCATGGAAGATAGTGCTGGTCAACGCAGGAGAGTGCGCGCGGTTCCTTGCGAACGTCGAAAACGAGGTCTCGCGGCTTCCCATACGGACGCGGCAACGTTACGGTTGATCGATATGCTCCCTTCGAAATAATCCTTCCAAGATGACCCCGGGAAAACCGATGTTTGCAGGCAGAAAATTCGCGGCCTTCCTGTTCGATATGGACGGCACGATTCTCAATTCGATTGCCGCGGCGGAAAGGGTCTGGGCAGCCTGGGCGCACCGGCAAGGTCTTGACGTCGCTGCATTCCTGCCGACCATCCACGGCGTGCGGGCGATCGAGACCATCGGCCGGCTGGCGCTCCCAGGGATCGATCCTGCCCGCGAAGCCGATGCGCTTTTGCAGGCCGAAGCAGCCGACGTCGAAGGCATCCACCCGATTACCGGCGCCGCGGCATTCCTGGCGTCGCTGCCGCCCGGGAGCTGGGCGATCGCCACTTCGGCGCCCCGTGAACTCGCTCTGCTGCGCCTGCAGGCCGCCGGCATTCCGGCTCCCGCCGTGATCGTTGCGGCAGAGGATGTCTCCCGCGGCAAGCCGGCGCCCGACTGCTTCCGGCTGGCGGCCGAACGGCTCGGCGTCGACGTGCGCGATTGCCTCGTCTTCGAAGACGCACCGGCAGGCATAGCAGCAGCCGAGGCCGGGGGCGCCGCGGTCGTCGTGATCAGCGCCACGCACCGGCATCCGTTGGAGACGCCGCATGCCGCCATCGCCGGCTATGACGCGATCGGCGTCGCCGTCGATGCCAGCGGCTGGATTGCCATCGAAGCGGAGCGGGCCGCCCAGCCTGCTTAGCTGGTACCCTGCTTAGCCAGCACCCTGCCTGGGCTAAAAGTCGCTGGTCAGGCCCTTGACCTCCCAGTCGCCGTAGCGGCCGGGTTCCTTGCCGCCGCGCCCACCGATCTCCCTCGGCAGCGTGGCTTCCTTCTCGCGATATTGCTCCCGCCGGGCCTCGGCCTCGGCCAAGGCGCGCCGGGCTGCCGGCGTCAGTGGCTTGTGCGGCGAGCCGTTAGCATGCGTTTGGCTGGTTTTGTCGATCATGCGATCTTCCGCTAGATTGAAACAGGCCCCGATTGAAACGGGAACCGCTGTTTCCCATCATATAGCGATGGGCCCACAAGGATCGACCCCTTTGTTGGGCCAGAACGGAGCAGACGATGAACACCCTTCGCACCGCCATGCTTTTGGCCGCAATGACGGCCCTGTTCATGGGTGTCGGCTATCTGGTCGGCGGATCCGGCGGCATGATGATCGCCTTGCTGATCGCCGCCGGCACCAATTTGTTCAGCTATTGGAACGCCGACAAGATGGTGCTGTCGATGCACCGTGCGATCGAGGTCAACGAAAGCAACGCGCCCGAATATTACGCCATCGTGAAGGGTCTCGCGCAACGCGCCGGCCTGCCGATGCCGAGAACCTATCTCATCGACAATCCTCAGCCCAATGCCTTCGCCACCGGCCGCAATCCGCAAAATGCCGCTGTCGCCGCCAGCACCGGCCTGCTCGAGCAGCTCTCACATGAAGAAGTCGCGGCGGTGATGGCGCATGAGCTTGCCCATGTGCAGCACCGCGACACGCTGACCATGACGATCGTCGCGACCTTTGCCGGCGCAATTTCGATGCTCGGCAATTTCGCTTTCTTCTTCGGCGGCAACCGCGACAACAACAATTCCTTCGGCATCGTCGGCGTGCTGGTGGCGATGATCGTCGCGCCCCTGGCCGCCATGATCGTGCAGATGGCGGTGAGCCGCACCCGCGAATACGAGGCCGACCGGCGCGGGGCCGAAATCTGTGGACACCCGCTGTGGCTGGCCTCGGCACTTGACAAGATCGCGCGGGGCGCCGAACGCATCCGCAACCCGGATGCCGAGCGCAATCCGGCAACCGCCCATCTCTTCATCATCAATCCTCTTTCCGGCGAGCGCATGGACAGTTTGTTTTCCACTCACCCGAGCACAGAAAACCGCATCGCCGCATTGCAGAGGATCGCGAGCGAGATGGCCGGCGCACCCGAAGCGGCCGCGACGCCAAAGCCGGCGCCGAAAGAGACCGGGCAGCAGCCGTCAGGTCCGTGGGACAGGGCCGCCCGGCCCGAGGGGCCGGTTGAGCCGGCCAAGCCGAGACCCAATCCCTGGGGACGCAATCCGACCGGACCCAAAGGTCCGTGGTCGTGAGCGCAGCACAACGCCGGCACGCAATTCCAGGTGATCGCGAGCACAATTCGGGCAGCGAGGCCGTAGCCGGTCTCGCCGCGCGCAAGGCAGCCGCGCGCCTGCTTGCCGCAGTCATCGACGCGAGAACGCCACTCGACGGGCTGACCGACCATGAGAACGGCCATCCGCAATACAAGGCGCTCGACTTGCGCGACCGCGCCCTGGTGCGCGCCATTCTGGTCACCGCCCTGCGCCACCGCATGACCATATCAGGCCTTTTGGCCCGCCGCCTGGAAAAGCCGCTGCCGCCCAACGCTACGGCGCTTTCGCACATCCTGCACGTGGCGGCGGCACAGATCCTGTTCCTCGATGTTCCCGACAGCGCCGCCGTCGACCTCGCCGTGACGCACGCCAAGTCCGATCCGCGCACGGCGCGCTTTTCCGGCCTCGTCAACGGCGTGCTGCGTACGCTGGCGCGGGCCAAGCAGGACGAGCTCGCGACCGCAATTGCCGCAACCGACGAGGCACCAAAATGGTTTTCCGACCGTTTGAAAACGGTCTACGGCCTCGACAAGGCCAGGCAGATACTGCTCGCCCACCGCCATGAGGCGCCGGTCGACTTCTCGGTCAAGTCGGACCCGGCGCTGTGGGCCGAACGGCTCGGCGGCTTCGTCTTACCGACCGGCACGGTGCGGGTCGAGAAGCTCAGCGCTTCCGTGACCGAACTGCCCGGCTTTGGGGAAGGCGCCTGGTGGGTTCAGGATGCAGCGGCCAGCCTGCCGGCCCGGCTGTTCGGCGACATCAATTGTTTGCGAATCGCCGACCTCTGCGCCGCGCCGGGCGGCAAGACCGCCCAGCTGATCCTCGCCGGCGCCCATGTCACTGCGCTCGACATGTCCAGAACGCGGCTGGCACGGCTGACGCAGAACCTCGAAAGGCTCGGCTTGGCCGCGGAGATCGTCGAGGCCGATCTGCTCAAATACGAGCCGAAGAACCGCTTCGACGCCGTCCTCCTCGACGCACCTTGCTCTTCGACCGGCACGGTGCGGCGGCATCCCGACGTTCCCTGGACGAAGACGGCGGTCGACGTCGAAAAATTGGCCGACCTGCAACGCCGGCTGCTTGCCCGCGCCATCACCTTGGTCAAGCCTGGCGGTCGCATCGTCTTTTCCAACTGTTCGCTCGATCCGCTGGAAGGCGAAGAGCTCTATCGCGACTTTCTCGCCGGCAATGCGGAGATCATCGACGACCCGCTTCGGCCGGGCGAGATTGCCGGCATCGACCCATTCCTGACGCCGCAAGGCACGTTGCGCACCACGCCTGCCGATCTGGAGCTTGGCTCACCGGCGCGTTCCGGGCTGGACGGTTTCTTTGCCGCCCGCATGCGCAGAGCCGGCTAAGGGCCGATCTTGAAGCGCCATCCGACTTCTTGGGGCGAGGAGGCATGGAAAACAGGCTGAACGGCCCCACTGCCGCGGAATTCGCCTTCGCACAAGTTCTTGAATCATATAAACTTGTGCTTGGGTGAGGACGATCAGGAGGGGTTTTGGCAATCGCTGCCGGTAACACGACGCGTCTGTGGACGCTTGTCGCGAGGGAGTTCTGGCGCAAGACGCGCCGACGCTTGCGTGCCGGGCCACTCTATCGCTGGCGTTACTCCGGCCGCACGCCGGAGCGCGTCCTGATTGCCCCGCCGGACCTGCGACTCGCCGATCCTCAGATCGCACTCGAGATCTATTACGGCCGCTATCCGCTTTCGGGGCATCTGGTCGAGACCGGCGGCAAATCGCCCTTCCAGATCGACGTGCCCAATCCCGGCTGGCAAAAGACGCTGCACGGCTTTCGCTGGCTGCGCCATATGCGTGCCGCGGGTACGGAACTCGCCGCCGCCAACGCGCGGGCGTTGGTTTCCGACTGGATTGCAATCCATGGCAGCCATATTTCCGGCGTCGCCTGGGAGCCCGGCACGACGGCCAAGCGTGTCATTGCCTGGCTGCAGCATTCCTCGATCGTGTTGCAGGGCGCCGAGTTTCCGTTCTACCGTGCGTTCCTGAAATCGCTTGCCGTCCAGATCCGCTATCTGCGCGCCATGGTGCGCGAGATGCCGGACGGCAAGGACAGGCTGCGCGCCCGCATTGCGCTGGCCTTTGCCGCTTTGTCGCTGCCGGCGCCGGCCTCGGCGCTGCGCGGTGCCACCCGCAATCTCGCCGAGGAGCTCGACCGCCAGATCCTGCCTGACGGCGGCCATATCTCGCGTAATCCGATGACCGTGCTTGAAATCCTCGCCGACCTTCTGCCGTTGCGCCAGACATACGCCAATCAGGCCGAGACACCGCCGGCCGCCCTGATCGGCGCCATCGACCGGATGCTGCCGGCACTGCGCTTCTTTCGCCATCAGGATGGCAGCCTTGCCCGCTTCAACGGCATGGGCGCCACCATCCACGACCGCATCGCCAGCATCCTGCATCACGACGACACCGCCGGCGCACCACTGCTGCACGCGCCGCATTCGGGTTATGAGCGCCTGTCGATGGGTGGTGTCACGGTGATCGCCGATACCGGCCCGCCGCCGCCCGTCGACGTGTCCAATGCTGCTCACGCCGGATGCCTCGCCTTCGAATTGTCGTCGGGCCGCCAGCATTATATCGTCAATGCCGGCATAGACACCTATGGTGCCGCCGAGTTCCGGCCGCTTGCCCGCGCCACCGCCGCCCACTCCACCGCTACCATCAACGACACGTCGTCGGCGCGCTTCAACCACTCCTTGCGCGTCAACGACCTGCTCGGCACGCCTTTGATAGGCGGGCCGCAGCATGTGCCTTGCAAGCGCACCGACCAGAAGGGCAGCCAGGGCTTCATCGCCCGCCATGACGGCTATGTGGCGCGCTTCGGCTTCCTGCATGAGCGCGAGCTGAAATTGTCGACCGAGGCCAATGTGCTTGCCGGCAGGGACCGCTTCCTGCGGCCGGGCGGCGCTTCTATCCGCAACAATGGCCGTGATTTCGTTACAGTGCGTTTCCATGTCCATCCCGACATAAACGTGCTCCAGGATGAGCATGACCGTCTGGTGCTGACCGCCGACCACGCCGACACCTGGGTGTTTACCTCCACCGAAGTGGCACCCGAGGTCGAGGAATCGATCTATTTCGCCGGGCTTGGCGGCCCACGCCGCAGCCGCCAGATCGTGCTTGCCTTCAAGGCCTCGGAGATTCCCGAGGTCCATTGGCAACTGACGCGGACAATTATCGCCGGCCGTCAGGAAAAAGCTGAAGCTGGTGGCAACGGCAGACACTGATCAAGCCTTGCGGCTTGATTTCCGGGCCTCATATGCTACGGCCCGCGGACGCTCTCCAACCACACGTGGAAAGGCCGCCAGCCCATGGCCGTCGCCGCCAAGAATATTCCCGCGCCCGACCTTGTACCCATCCGTCGCGCGCTGCTCTCCGTCTTCGACAAGACCGGCCTGATCGATTTCGCCAGGGCGCTGGCTTCGGCCGGCGTCGAGCTGGTCTCGACCGGCGGCACGGCAAAGGCCCTCGCCGATGCGGGCATGGCGGTGCGCGACGTATCCGAGCTCACCGGCTTTCCCGAGATCATGGACGGGCGCGTCAAGACGCTGCACCCGTCGGTGCATGGTGCACTGCTTGGCGTGCGCGACGATCCAGAGCACGCCGCGGCGATGCGCGACCACGGCATCGAGCCGATCGATCTCGTCGTCTCCAATCTTTATCCGTTCGAAGAGGTGCGCCGCTCCGGCGCCGACTACGCGGCGATCGTCGAGAACATCGACATCGGCGGCCCGGCGATGATCCGTGCCTCTGCCAAGAACCACGCTTATGTCGGCATCGTCACCGACCCTGACGACTATGCCTCGGTGCTCAACGCGCTGGAGATGAATTTCGGCTCGTTGTCGCTGGATTTCCGCAAGAAGTTGGCAGCCAAGGCCTTTGCCCGCACCGCCAGCTACGATGCGGCGATCTCGGGATGGTTCGCCGAGGCGCTGGAGATCGAGCATCCGACATGGCGCGCCTTCGGCGGCAGGCTGCAGTCGGTGATGCGCTACGGCGAAAACCCGCATCAGGGCGCCGGCTTCTATGTCAACGGCGACAGGCGGCCGGGCGTCGCCACGGCACGCCAGCTTCAGGGCAAGCAGCTTTCCTACAACAACATCAACGATACCGACGCCGCCTTCGAGCTGGTCGGCGAGTTCGATCCGACCCGCTCCGCAGCGGTAGCCATCATCAAGCACGCCAACCCGTGCGGCGTCGCCGAAGGCGCTTCGCTGCAAGCGGCCTATGCCAAGGCGCTGGCCTGCGACCCTGTCTCGGCCTACGGCGGCATCGTCGCCATGAACCGTATCCTCGATGCCGCAGCCGCCGAAGAGATCGTCAAGACCTTTACCGAAGTGATCATCGCACCGGAGGCGTCCGATGATGCAATCCGCATCATTGGCGTCAAGAAGAATCTACGCCTGCTGGTCACCGGCGGCCTGCCCGACCCGCGCGCGGCGGGCCTTGGCTTGAAATCGGTTGCTGGCGGCTTGCTCGTCCAGGGCCGCGACAATGCGGTGGTGGATGACCTCGAGCTGAAGGTGGTGACCCGGCGCGCTCCGACGCCGGCCGAAATGGCCAATCTGAAATTCGCCTTTCGCGTGGCAAAGCACGTCAAGTCGAACGCGATCGTCTATGCCAGGGACGGCGCCACCGTCGGCATCGGCGCCGGCCAGATGAGCCGTGTCGATTCCTCGCGCATCGCCGCGCGCAAGGCGCTCGACGCGGCCGACGCTGCCGGTCTGACGGAGCCTTTGACCAAGGGCTCGGTCGTCGCCTCGGATGCCTTTTTCCCGTTCGCGGATGGGCTTTTGTCGGCAATCGAAGCCGGCGCCACCGCCGTCATCCAGCCCGGCGGCTCGATGCGCGACGACGACGTCATCGCCGCCGCCGACGCTCACGGCATTGCCATGGTCTTCACCGGAGTGAGGCACTTCCGGCATTGAACTCCCTCCCCCCTGTGGGAGAAGGGAAGAGCAGCTCACTCCGCCGGCCGATCCGCCGGATAGGGCGTGCCGATCAGGATCGCCATGCCTGCGCCGAGGAACAGCACGATCGCCGCCATTCCGAACCGCGCCGAGCCGCTGGCCAGGGTGATCGTGGCCACCATGAAGGGCGCTGCAAAACTTGTTGCCCGACCGGCCAGCGCATAGATGCCGAAATAGCGGCCGGATTCGGCTGCGGAGACGCTGCGCGCCATGTAGGAGCGCGACGATGCCTGCACCGGCCCGAAGGCAAGCCCGATCAGCAGGCCGTAGAAAATGTAGGCTTTTTCCGCCGCCGTGCCGAACAATCCGCCACCGTCCAGTCCGGGCATCACCCAGGCGCCGAACAGCGTATAGCCCGGGCCGGTCGAGACGATGCCGATCGTGGCAATGCTCAGCATGACCAGCGAAATCATCACGATGGTCTTGGAACCCAGTGCAGTGTCGAGGCGTGCGGCAACCAGGCAGCCGACGATGGCAACGACGTTGAGGATGATGCCGAACAGGCCGATCTCGGTGATCGACCAATGGAACATCGCCGCCGCAAACGTTCCGCCCAGCGCCAGCAGCGCGTTGACGCCGTCCTGATAGATCATGCGGGCGACGAGAAAGCGAAAAATACCGCTGCGCTTGCTTACTTCGGCTAGCGTCGACTTCAGTTCCGACAGGCCCTCGCGCACCGCCGGCCCGATTGGAATGCCTTTGATCGCATCAGGCGTGAAAAAGAACATCGGCAGGATGAACAGGAAATACCAGGCCGCCGACAACGGTCCGGTGGCGCGCGCGTCCTCGCCGAGCCTGGGGTCAAGGCCGAAGATCGGGTCGAGCCCGACGACGGTCTTGCCGGTTTCAGGCGAGCCGGCCATGACGGTAACGACGAAGATTAGCGCGATCATGCCACCGAGATAGCCGAGCCCCCAAGCCATGTTCGAGATCCTGCCGATGTCGCTCTTCGGCACCAGGCGCGGCATCATCGAGTCATTGAACACGGTCGAGAATTCAGCCGCGACCGATGCCAGCGAGAACAACGCCACGACCAGAAAAAGGTTGGAGCCGGGCGCGGCGAACCACAGCAAGGTGAGGCTGGTGATCTTGACCGCGGCGAAGAAGGCTATCCACGGTTTGCGTGGTCCGGTCTGATCGGCGATCGAGCCGAGGATCGGCGACAAAACGGCGATGACGAGGCCGGCGGCGGCGATGCCGTAGCCCCAGGCCGCTTGCCCCGTCTCGGGATTGCTGGCCATTCGCGAGACGAAATAAGGACCGAAGATGAAGGTGGTGACGACCGTGAAGAACGGCTGGGCCGCCCAGTCGAACAGCATCCATCCCCAGATGCCGCGTCCCGACGCACGCTGCACTGCCACCTCAGCCATGTCCCCTCCGCTGGAGCTCTCCATGCCGATCGAATCGGCATGATGCTCCGTCTTCTTGTTGAGCACGATCTTGTCCAAAAGCCGATCGTTACGTTCGCGATCATGCTCCGGGCGCCCCAACGCCGCGCGCCGTTCGCTCTATAGCGCAGTTCTTCCCGGCAATCCCGCGCGATGTGGAAGACTTCTCACAGCGCCGTCAGATCACTCATCAGGCCGGACGCCACCGACAGCCGGGACACGGTGATGTCGCCGCCCTCGGTCAGCGCCTGCAGCCGCTCGCGGATGCGTCCGACCCGTTCGCCGCCGGACTCCAACCATCCAGTCACCGGATCCGCCGCCTCGGCATGGCCGGTGAGTGCCGCCACGGCGATGCCGCGCCTGGCCGCCCCAATCGTGTCGGTGGCGCGGGAAAGGGCCAGCTGATCGTAATAATCCGAGGGCGTGATCGAGCGCGCCGCGTCCTCGACGCGCGGGATGCGGAAGACATCGCTGACTGCAAAGAACGCCTTGGCGGCAGCGACGATGCCGGCACTCGCCGTCCGCGCCGTCAGCGCGATGTCGGGGATGAGTTCCGCCACGTCGGTCAGCGCCAGCTGTTCGGCAAGACTCTCCGGCGCGCCGCCCTTCGACAGGCCGTGCCGCCGCTCCTCGATCCGCTCGCGAGAGAAGGCCGGCAGCAGCGACACGAGCTTCGGCTCCAACGCCTTGCGCGCATCCTGCAATTCGGTGATCCGCTGCCCGAGCGGCGCGGTGCCGGCATCGTTCTTCAGGTACCAGCCGCTGGTCACATAGATCAGCCGGCTGACCGCCTGATAGAGGTCGAGCTGGATCTGTCCGTCGATCTGGTTGTCGAGCGCGTCGATCTGCCGGTAGAGCGCCGGCAGCGCAAAGCCATCCCGCACCACGGCGAAGGTGCGCACGACATCGGCGGCACTGCGGCCAGTCGCTTCCTGCAGCCTGTTGACGAAGGACGGGCCGCCGCGATTGACCAGATCATTGGCGACGACACGGGCGATGATCTCGCGGCGCAGCCGATGGCCGTGGATTTCTCCCGCATATTTCTTCGCCATGCGATCGGGGAAATAGCCCATCAGATCACGGTCGAAATGCGGATCGTCCGGCACGTCGCTGGCGACGATATCGGAAAACAGCACGATCTTGGCATAGGCGAGCAGCACGCCGAGCTCGGCCCGGGTCAGCGGCTCACCGCGCGTCTCGCGCTCGGCAAAGGCCGCCGGCGACGGCAGCGCCTCGACGGCACGGTCGAGCAGTCCGCGCGCCTCCAGCGCCGCCATGAAGCGGCTCTGATGGGCGATGTCGGCGAGCCCGCGCTTACGGGCAAGGGACAGCGCCAGCGTCTGCTGGTAATTGTTGGACAGCACCAGGGCGCTGACCTCATCGGTCATCTCGGCCAGCAATTTGTTGCGCGCCGGCCGGGTCAGCGATCCCTTGCGCATGGCGGAAGCCAGCGCGATCTTGATGTTGACCTCGACGTCGGAGCAATTCACGCCGCCCGAATTGTCGATCGCATCTGAGTTGCAGCGGCCGCCATTCAATCCGAATTCGATGCGCGCCCGCTGCGTGACGCCGAGATTGGCCCCCTCACCGATGACCTTGGCACGCAGGTCGAGCGCGGTGATGCGGATCGCGTCATTGGCACGGTCGCCGACGTCCTGGTTGGTCTCGCCCGATGCCCTGACATAGGTGCCGATGCCGCCAAACCACAAAAGGTCTGCCGGCGCCTTGAGAATGGCACTCATGATCTCGACTGGCGTGGCCGTTGTCTTGCCGAGGCCGATCGCCGCAGCCGCGGGCGCCGGCAAGGTGATCGACTTCTGGCTGCGCGAGACGATGATGCCGCCCTCCGACAGCTTCGTCTTGTCGTAATCCTGCCAGCTTGAACGGGCGAGAGCGAACATACGCCGGCGCTCGGCCATCGAAGCCGCCATGTCGGGATCGGGATCGATGAAGATGTCGCGATGATCAAAGGCGGCTATCAGCCGGGTCTGCTCCGACAGCAGCATGCCGTTGCCGAACACGTCGCCCGACATGTCGCCGACGCCGACGACAGTGAACGGCGTGGTTTGGATGTCGCGGTTCATCTCGCGGAAATGCCGCTTGACTGCTTCCCAGGCGCCCTTCGCGGTGATGCCCATCTTCTTGTGGTCGTATCCGGCCGAACCGCCGCTGGCGAAAGCGTCGTCGAGCCAGAAGCCGTGCCTTTCGCTTATGGCGTTGGCGGTGTCCGAGAAGGTCGCCGTTCCCTTGTCCGCGGCGACGACGAAATACGGATCATCCTGATCGCGCCGCACCACGCCGGCTGGCGGGATGACGCCGTCCAGGCCGATATTGTCGGTGATCGACAACAGGCTGGAAACGTAATTCTTGTAGGCGGCCGTGCCGGCCTCGAAAATGGCGTCGCGCCCGGCGCTCATCGGCAGCTTTTTCGGGTAGAAGCCGCCCTTGGCGCCAACCGGCACGATCACCGCATTCTTGACCTGCTGTGCCTTGACCAGGCCAAGCACCTCGGTGCGATAGTCCTGCGCACGGTCCGACCAGCGCAGGCCGCCGCGCGCGACCGGGCCGAAGCGCAGATGCACGCCCTCGACCTCGGAGCCATAGACGAAGATCTCGCGCCATGGCCGCGGCGCCGGCAGCCCGTCGACCGATTGCGAATCGAGCTTGATCGCCAGTGATTGGCCCTTCTCTTTCGTATCGGCAACGAAATGATTGGTGCGCAGCGAGGCTTCGATCAGGTTCAGATAACGTCGGATGATGGTGTCGTCGTCGATGTTGGGAACGTCTTCCAGCGCATCCGTGATCTTGGCCTTCAGATGTTTGGCCTGAACGACGCCTTCCGTCTCATCCGTCGGGCCGAGGCGGGCGACGAACAGCGCATGCAGTCCGCGGGCGATCTCGGGATAGCGGTTGAGTGCGGCGGCGATGAAATCCTGGCTCTGCGGGATACCGGCCTGCTGCAGATAGCGGCCATAGGCGCGCAGGACGGTGATCTCGCCCGACCACAGGCCTGCGGTCTGGGCGAGGCCGTTATAGCCGTCATTGTCGACATTGCCGCGCCAGACGGAAAGGAACGCGTCCTCGAACAGCGCGCCGCCATTGCCGAGGTCGATCGGCCTGCCGTAGCTGTTCTCAAGTTCCATGTCGTGGATGAAGACCATGCCGGATTGATTGTCGCCGACCTCGAAAGTACGCTCGCTGATGACGCGGAAACCGATGTTTTCCAGCACGGGCACGCGCCGCGACAGCGCCACCGGGCTGCCATGGTGATAGATTTTCAGCGCCGCCTGATGCGGCTTCTGGTCGGCGTGACGGTAATAGTCGATGGCGATCGGATTTGACGCATCGAGCCTGGCGATGCGCCCGGCATCGGCCAGCGCCACGGCCGGCGGGAAACTGTCGCGATAACTTTCCGAAAAGCGCGAGGCGATGGCCGTTAGCTTCGCGTCGGCCCCGGTCTCGGTCGCGGTCTCGCGCAGTGCATCGTCCCAGGTCCGTACGATGTCGCGAATCGCCGCCTCGATCGTCGCCTGCTCGACCTTCGGCGTCTTGCCGCCGGAGCGGCCGATGATGAAGTGGACGCGCGCCAGCCCGCCTTCCGGGAAGGCCGGATAATAGGCCGACAGCCGGCCTTCGAAGACGGTCTTCAGATAGGTGCCGATCTTCTCGCGCACGACGCTGTCGTAGCGGTCGCGCGGCACGAAGACGAGCACGGAGACGAAGCGGTCGAACTGGTCGACACGCACCAATGCCCTGACGCGCGGCCGCTCGATCAATCCCAGTATGGCTTCGGCATGCTTGCGCAGGATCGGCACCGGAACCTGGAACAACTCGTCGCGCGGATAGCTCTCCAGCACGTTGATCAATGCCTTGCCGGAGTGGTCGCCGGGATTGAAGCCGGATTTGGCAATGACGGTTTCGGCCTTCGAGCGCAGATAGGGGATTTTCATCACCGAGCGCGTATAAGCAGTCGAGGTGAACAGTCCGACGATGCGCAGCTCGCCCGAAAGCACGCCTTTGCCGGTGTAGGTCTTGACGCCGATGTAGTCGAGGTAGATGCGGCGGTGCACCGATGACTTGGCGTTGGCCTTGGTGACGATCAGCGGTTCCGGCCCATGCAGGAAGGCGCGGATTTCCGGCGTCGTGCTCACCGCTTCGGTGCCACGCCTGAGCACCAGCACGTCGGGATCGGAAAGGATGCCGAGGCCGGGCTTTTCGGCACGCTCGAGCATGCCGCTCTTCTCGCCGCCGGTGTATTTGAATTCACGCATGCCTAGAAAGGTGAAATTGTCGTCGCGCAGCCATTCGAGGAAGGCGATCGCCTCGGTGACATGGGCCTTGTCGAGCGGCACCGGCGAGTAGCGGAATTCCGAGATCGCCTGGTCGAGGCGGGCAAGCATCGGCTTCCAGTCGATGACGGCGGCGCGCACCTGACCGAGCAGCTTCGTCAGGCGTGCGGAAAGGCCTTCGGCCTGCTCGGCCGAAAGGCGGCCGATATGGACATGGATGACGCTCAGCCGGTCATGGCTGTGCTCGCCCTTGGCATAACCGCCATCGCCGAGGATTTCCTCGACGCCGTTCTTGCCGTGCCTGACCACGATGACCGGGTGGGTAACCAGCAGCGGCTCGCCGGCGCTCTCTGTAATCTCACCGAGGACGGAATCGAACAGGAACGGCATGTTGTCGTTGACGACGGTGATCACCGTCATCGGCCGGCCTTGGCGGACGACACCGGAATCGACGTCTATGGCAACGACGCAGTCGTCCTTCTTGTGCCGGGCGACAGCGCGGCCGGCGAGTTCGGCAGCGCGTTCGAGATCGATGACGTCGTAGGCGGCGACATCTTCGGCCGGAGCTCGGGCCAGCAAGTAGTCGGCAAGCCTGCCGGGCTTTTCGCTGCCCTTGGCCGGACTCATCTTTTTCAACTGGCTTGCGGATTTCAGGCCGGCCATGAGCTAATTCCCTCCCGTCATGTTTTTACAACTATCGTAGCAGATGACGGGTATTTGGCGACAAAGGTTTGACGGCTTGCGACGAAATGTCGGAATTCACCGGCAGCCTGGCGGAAAACGAGGAGAAATCCCCTATGACAGACAAAATCACCGCGCTTGACCTCGCACCGGCGGAGCTGAGCGAAGCGACCAACGCCTATTTCGCCAAATGCCGGGAGAAGCTCGGCCTCGTTCCCAATGTGCTGCTCGCCTACGCCTTCGACGAGAAGAAGCTGCGCGCTTTCACCGACATGTACAATGATTTGATGCTGGGTGAATCCGGCCTGTCGAAGCTGGAGCGAGAGATGATCGCGGTGGTCGTCTCATCGGTCAACCATTGCTATTATTGCCTGGTTGCACATGGCGCGGCCGTGCGCCAGCTTTCCGGCGACCCGGCCTTCGGCGAGATGATGGTGATGAATTTTCGCGCCGCCGAGCTGTCAGACAGGCAGCGCGCCATGCTCGAATTCGCGGTGAAGCTGACCGAGCAGCCGGCAAAGATCGTCGCAGCCGACCGGGCGGCGCTGCGGCAAGTGGGCTTTTCCGACCGCGACATCTGGGATATCGCCTCGACTGCCGCGTTCTTCAACATGTCGAACCGGCTGGCATCGGCGATCGATATGCGGCCGAACGATGAATATCACGCGATGGCGCGATAGGGCACCGCGGTCGTATATATTAGCTGCATCGCATTCTCGTTGCTTGTTTGCCGGTTTGGTCCGATGATCGGCATGCGGCATGACCGCATGCCGGTTCGATGCCGCCGATCAAAGGAGGAGAACATGGCGAAATTTCTCTACGTCTATCACGGCTCGGGCAAGATGCCGACCGAGGAGGCCGAACGGAAGGCAGCGATGGATGCCTGGAACGGCTGGTACGGCAAGCTTGGCTCAGCCGTGGTCGACGGTGGCAATCCAGTCGGCATGTCGAAGACCCTGCTGCCCGGCGGCAAGGTCGAGAACAATGGCGGCAGCAATCCGACCGCCGGTTACACCATCATCGAAGCGAAAGACATCGACGATGCCGTCCGCAAAGCCAAGGATTGTCCTATCCTGACGGACCCGGGTTTCAGCGTCGAGATCGCACCGATAATCGAAATGGGTTGACGCGGCGGCTCAAGACCGCGCCGCGATCGCCGCCGCAGCGCCGGCCATGGTGCCGGCGCTGACGCGGTTGGCGATCTTCATCGCCCGTTTGCTCCTCAAGAGCTTGCGCGCCTGCGATGCGGCGAGCACCCAGGTCAAATCGATGGCGACCAGCACCACGGCCATGGTCGCCGTCAGCTCGACCCAGCCGATCACGCTGACTGAACCGAGATCGATGATGGTCGGCAGCAGCGCCAGATAGAACATCATGATCTTGGGGTTGCCGAGCGTTACCGCCATGCCGGCAAAGAACAGTCTGACGGGCGAATCTTCGCGCGGCAGCGAACCTTCTTTTGCCTCGACCGGTGCGGTCCACATCTTCCAGGCAAGCCAGGCGAGATAGACGACGCCAACCCATTTCACGACGACAAAGGCGAAGTGGAACGTCTGCGCCACCACGGCGAGGCCAAACACCGCCAGTGATAGCCAGATCGCTTCGCCGATCCACATGGCAAGCAGGAACGGAAACACGTCGCGAAACCCTTTTGCGATGACCCGCGCCACAAGTGCGGCAATCGACGGGCCCGGCGAGCCGGCGGCAACAAGCAGGGCGCCGGCAAAAATCAGAAGCGACGTGAAATGCATGACGCGGATCTCGTTAGAAATTTTTGGACGCTTCAACATAACCCAACTGTTCCGGCGACGGTAGCGTCCACCGAAAGAAGGCTTGTCGGCCAGGCACCTCGCGGCTAGAAGTGTCGTCTCGAAATCCTTTCCGAGCTTCACTTTGCCTGCGTAACCGCCGGTCTCGCCAACTCCCCGACACAGAGCAGGGCGTCGCAGTCGCGGTGCCTGTTTTCACATCATCTGTTCTTCAGGGTGGCGGTTCGAGACCGGTTTGGCACTGCTGAACCGCTGTCGCGCATAACCCGCGACACCTGATTTCCAACTGCCGCAGTCTCTCGCCACGCCGTGCCCGCAGGGGCATCTCGACATCGCCGATCTGACGAACTTCCCGACGGGAAGGGCTTTTCGGCATGCCTTCGATACTGCGTATCCGCTGGACGATCGCGCCCAAGACCGCACCGCGACCTCACCTCAACTGCAATCGCTGCGGCGGTCTGAAAGCCTATCGCTGCAGCGGCAAATTCCGGGTCAATGCCAATGGCAAACGCATTGATGCCTGGTTGATCTACCGCTGCATCGATTGCGACAATTCCTGGAATTTCGGCATTCTGGAGCGATGCAGTCGCCGCGATATCGAACCGGCAATATTGCAGGCGCTCGAACGCAACGACCCGGTCCTGGCGCGGCGCCATGCTTTCGATATTGCCGCACTGCGAAGCAGGATCGGGCGCGTCGAGGAGTTTCCTGAAGCCGCCGTTCATAAGCAGGTGCTCGGGGACAGGCCGGAAAACACCGCCGCCCTCGAACTCCAGCTCGAGCTCGAAATGCCGACAGCGCTGCGGCTCGACCGGTTGCTCGCCAACGAACTCGGTGTCTCGCGATCGCGGCTTCAGGTTTGGGAAGAGAAGCGATTGCTGGTGGTTGGTCCGGATGGGGCCAAAGCCTTGCGCAGGCCGGCCCGGGCGGGAACGGCGATCCGCGTCGACCTGTCTAGCGATCCAGACCGGGACGGCATTATCGCGGCGGCCGGCGGGTAGGATAAAGGGAGGAAGCACGCACGTGCTCCCTCCCTCATAGTGGCTGAGAAAAGTGGCTTACGCCGCGCCGACCACTTTCGCCGACTTCTCGAAACGCTTGCGCTCGTTCGGGTCGAGATAGAGCTTGCGCAGGCGGATGGTCTTCGGCGTCACCTCGACCAGCTCGTCGTCCTGGATCCAGGCCAGCGCGCGTTCCAGCGTCATGCGGATCGGCGGCGTCAGTTTTACCGCCTCGTCCTTGCCGGCGGCGCGGATATTGGTCAGCTTCTTGCCCTTGAGCACATTGACTTCGAGGTCGTTGTCCCTGGAATGGATACCGATGATCATGCCCTGATAGACCTTGACGCCTGGGTCGATGACCATCGGGCCGCGGTCTTCCAGGTTCCACATGGCATAGGCCACCGATTCCCCCTGTTCGTTGGAGATCAGCACGCCGTTGGTGCGGCCCGGCAGCTCACCCTTGTAAGGCTCATAGGCATGGAACAGCCGGTTCATCACGGCGGTGCCGCGCGTGTCGGTCAGCAGTTCCGACTGGTAGCCGATCAGGCCGCGCGTCGGCGCGTGGAAGACGATGCGCTGGCGATTGCCGCCCGAAGGGCGCAGCTCGACCATCTCGGCCTTGCGCTCCGACATTTTTTGCACGACGACGCCGGCATGCTCCTCGTCAACGTCGATGACGACTTCCTCGACCGGCTCCAGCAATTCGCCGTTCTCGCCCTTCTGCATGACGACGCGCGGCCGCGACACGGCGATCTCAAAACCTTCGCGGCGCATCGTCTCGATCAGCACGGCCAGCTGCAATTCGCCGCGTCCGGAGACGAAGAACGAATCCTTGTCCGGCGATTCCTCGATCTTCAGCGCGACATTGCCTTCGGCCTCGCGCAGCAGGCGGTCCCGGATGACGCGGCTGGTCACCTTGTCGCCTTCGGTGCCCGCCAGCGGTGAATCGTTGACCAGGAACGACATCGTCACCGTCGGCGGATCGATAGGCTGCGCGTGCAGCGGCTCGGTCACCGACAGGTCGCAGAACGTGTCGGCGACGGTGCCTTTCGACAAGCCGGCGATGGCGACGATGTCGCCTGCCTGCGCTTCGTCGATGGGCTGGCGCTCGAGCCCGCGAAAAGCAAGGATCTTCGAGATGCGGCCGGTTTCGACCTGGGTGCCATCATGGTGCAGCACCTTGACCGCCTGGTTGGATTTCAGCGTGCCGGATTCGATACGGCCGGTGATGATGCGGCCGAGGAACGGATTGGCTTCCAGAATGGTGCCGATCATGCGGAACGGGCCAGGATGAACGGTCGGCGCCGGCACGTGCTTGATGACGAGGTCGAACAGCGGCGCCAGAGCCTGGTCCTTCGGACCTTCGGGGTTTTCGGAGACCCAGCCGTCACGGCCCGAACCGTAAAGGATCGGGAAGTCGAGCTGCTCGTCGGTCGCGTCAAGCGCGGCAAACAGGTCGAACACCTCGTTGACCACCTCGACGTGGCGAGCATCCGGCCGGTCGATCTTGTTGATGACGACGATCGGCTTCAGTCCGACCTTGAGCGCCTTGCCGACGACGAATTTGGTCTGCGGCATCGGCCCCTCGGCGGCGTCGACCAGCACGATGGCCGAATCCACCATCGACAGGATGCGCTCGACCTCACCGCCGAAGTCGGCGTGGCCGGGCGTGTCGACGATGTTGATGCGGGTGCCCTTCCAGTCGACCGAGGTCGCCTTGGCCAGGATGGTGATGCCGCGTTCCTTTTCGAGATCGTTCGAATCCATGGCGCGCTCGGCGACGCGCTGGTTGTCGCGGAACGAGCCGGACTGTTTCAGGAGCTGATCGACGAGGGTGGTTTTTCCATGGTCGACGTGCGCGATGATCGCGATATTGCGGATTTTCATGTTTTGGTCTCGGGAGCGTTGCAGGCAGCAGGCCAAAAGGCGCTGCCTCATTCGGTTGGGCGGCTCATACAGGGTTTTTCGCAATTGCGAAAGAGGAGGCGAGTCACCAAATAAAGTCACCAAATCTTAAATGTCTTGGTGTGAAGTGGAATTATTAACCAAGGCGGAACCTTTCATGGTCCGGGCAGTTCGAATTTCATGATCGACGCAGGCAGCAGACTCCGGCCGATTTTGGCATGTAGCGCACTCGCCGTCCTCCTCGCGGCAGGCGCGGCGCAGTCGGCCGCGTCGTTCAAGGAGACGCGGACTGCGCTGCCGTCCGACAAGCGGTCGGCGGAGCAGCTTTTTGCCGATGCTCCCGATGGCGTCGACCCGGTGGTGACCGGGCCAGTCAGCGCCGCCTTCAAGCAAAGGCAGCAAAATGCCGGATGCGACGGCGCCGTCTGGCCCAACATTCCCGTCGTCTGCTATCCCGATTGATACACGTCCTACCCTCGGGCTGGCCCGAGGATAATGGTGCAGTCGCTCACGCCGACCGCACCGGATCGAGCGTGACCTTGTAGAGTTCGCTGTCGTCGCGATCCATCAGCCGCACCGTCAGCTGCTCTGTAGCGCCATCGATATCGACAAGTCCGAAGAACTGCAGGCCGGCCAACGGCGGCAGGTTCTGACCCTGCTCGGCAGTCGGTGCCTTGATGAACTTCAGCTCCGGGCCGAACGTCATGTCGAAACCATTCGGTCCGAACGTGCCTGAATGGATCGGACCCGAAACGAATTCCCAGAACGCATTGAAGTCCTCGAACTGCGCCTTGTCCGGATTGTAGTAATGCGCGGCCGTGTAATGCACGTCTGCGGTGAGCCAAACGGTATTGCTGATGCCCGCGTTCTTTATATAGCGAAGAAGGTCGGCAATTTCCAGCTCGCGCCCCTTGGCCGGGCCATTGTCGCCATTGCTGACTGCCTCGGCCCCGACCTTCTTGGTACCGTCATTCCAGACCACGAGGCCGAGCGGCATGTCGGCGGCGATGATTTTCCACGTCGCGTTGGAATTTGCCAGCTCACGCTTCAACCACTTAATCTGCTGTTCGCCGAGGATGCGCGATTGCGGCGTCATCGTCTCCTGCATATCCGGGCCGTTGGGGCCGCGGTAGGAACGCATGTCGAGGAAGAACACATCGAGCAGCGGCCCATAAGCGATCTTGCGGTAGACGCGGCCCGGCTCCGACAGTTCGTAGCGGATCGTCGTCATCTCGTGGAAGGCGCGCGCAGCACGTGCCGCCAGCACATGGATCGATTTTTCGGTGTAGCGGTCGTCGGCGGTCAGGTCCTTCGAGTCCGACCAGTTGTTAAGCACCTCATGGTCGTCCCACTGATAGAAAGTCGGGCAGATGGCACTGAGCGCAAGAACGTTCTTGTCCATCATGTTGTATTTCCACTGCGCCCGGTATTCGTCCAGCGTCTCGGCAACCTTGCGCTTTTCGTCGATCAGCACTGTGTTTTTCCACTTGTCGCCATTGGGCAGGTCGACCTCGTCCTTCATCGCACCATCGGCATAGACCGTATCGCCCGAATGCAGGAAGAAGTCGGGCGTGTGCTTGGCGATCGTGGCGTAGGTCTTCATGCCGGTCTCGTCGATGCCCCAGCCTTGGCCGGCGGTGTCGCCCGACCAGGCGAAACGAATGTCGCGCTTCGAGGCAGGTGCCGTGCGGAAGCGGCCGACGATCGGCTCCGAAACGGCGTTGATGTCGGCAAGATCGGCCGCGACCATGCGGTAGAAAATGTCCTGGTCGGAGGCGAGATCGGTAAGCAGCCGCTTCACCGTATAGTCGCTGGCCGGCGACGTATCGAGCGGCGCCAGGCGGACGGCATTGGCGAAATTTTCCGTCGACGACACTTCGAACATGACGCGCGACGGCCGGTCCGTGCGCGTCCAGACCATGCCGCTGGTCGCGTCGACATCGCCGGACTGAATGCCATGGGTGAAGGCCGGGCGCTGATTGGCGCGCGAGTAATAGGGAAGGGCGAGACCCGAGGCGCCGACCAGGCCAACGGCGCTGGCCGACGTGACGAAAGCGCGCCGCGTCATTGAAATCTTGTCCATGGCTGTCTCCTGGATGGCGTTGAACGTCGCCGCCAAGCTCCAGCTTCAATGTTTCAGGCACATTTCGAAACGATGAAGGTTTTCTGACATCAACAAGCGGGAAGGCTGGACCGCTCGGCGGCGAAGCTGCTGATCTCCCCCCTTGCGGGTCCCTTGCGGGGAGATGGCCGGCAGGCCAGAGGGGGGCGCTGTCCCGCCGACGTACAAATCAGAAAGAAATCAGACGGAGCAGCGGAGTTTGGGCAGAACATTGCGTAAAGTCGGAGGCTGGCGAACCTTCGCGCCCCCTCTGCCCTGCCGGGCATCTCCCCCACGAGGGGGGAGATCGGCAATTTGGCCGACGGCATCTCTCCTGCAACGAGAAGCTATGCCGCCTGCGGTTCAGGATCGAACGCCGGGCGGCTGGTGTTGATCAGCAGCGAGATGCAGGCGGCGGCTATTGCCGTCATGCCGGCAATCAGGAAGGCAAGCTCGTAATTGCCCTGCAGCTCGCGCATGGTGCCGCCGAAAAAGGCCGCTGTCGCTGCGCCGACTTGATGGCCGGCGACGATCCAGCCGAAGACGATCGGCCCGCTGCGGTCGCCGAACGCCTCGTTGGAAAGCCGCAGCGTCGGCGGCACCGTGGCGATCCAGTCCAGTCCGTAAAATACGGCGAAGATGATCAGGCTGGTCGCCGAGAAGCCGGAATAGGGCAGATAGATCAGCGACAGGCCGCGAATGCCGTAATAGATGCCGAGCAGCTTGCGCGGGTCGAAACGGTCGGTGAGCCAGCCCGACAGCGTCGTGCCAATAAGATCGAAGATACCCATCATCGAGAGCAGGCCCGCGGCCTGCACTTCGCCGATGCCCATATCGCCGCAAAAGGCGATCAGGTGCGTGCCGACCAACCCGTTGGTGGTGAAGCCGCAAACGAAGAAGGTGGCGAACAGGTACCAGAACACACGCGTACCGGCGGCGCGGCGCAACGTGCTCAGCGTATGCGCGAGGAAATTGCCTTGCGCGGCCGGCGGCGCGGGCGGCACATCGTCGAGCTCGGCGCCATAGCGGACCATGCCGATCGCGGCCGGACGCTCCGGTACCAGCATATAAACCAGCGGCACCAAGGCGGCGGTGGCCACGGCAATGGCAATGGCGACCGGCTTCCAGCCGCCGGACTGGGCGAGCGAGGCGAGCAGCGGCAGGAAGACCAGCAGCCCGGTGGCGCTGGACGCCGACATCAGTCCCATCACAAGGCCGCGATTGGTCTTGAACCAGCGGTTGACGATGGTCGCGCCGAGCACGGTGGCGACAGCGCCCGAACTGATGCCGGAAAACACGCCCCAGGTGAGGAGCAGATGCCACGGCTTGGTCATTAGCAGGCTGAGCGCGGTCGATCCCGACATCAAAAGCAGCGCGGCAAGCAAGGTGCGGCGCAGCCCGATCCGCTCCATCAGCGCCGCGGCAAACGGCCCAGTCAGGCCATAGAGGAAGATGCCGGTGGCCGCGGCCAGCGAGACGACGTCGCGCCGCCAGCCGAAACTATTCTCCAGCGGCAGCATCATGACTGCCGGCGCCGAACGCAGGCCCGCGGCGATCAGCAGGCAGAGGAAGATGACGGCGACCACGACGAAAGCGTAGCGCTGGCCAAACGGGCGGGATTGAGCTATCATGTTACTGACCGGTACGTTTCAGATGTGCGGAACATACGTACCGACCGGTAACATTGTCAACCAGGCAATCGGCAAACCAGACATGAAAAGCATTGAACCAACGATCAAGGAGAATGGCGCACCGCTGCCTCGCGCCGCCGAACGGATTCTCCAGGTGGCGCGCGACCTGTTCTACCGGCAAGGCATTAGGGCGATCGGCGTCGACGAGATCGTACGGCGTGCCGGCGTCACCAAGCCAAGCCTCTACCGCAGCTTTCCGTCCAAGGATGAGTTGGCCGCATCCTATCTTCGGCACTATGACCTCGAATTCTGGGAGCGCTTCGACGAGGCGGTGAATGCCCATCCCGGCGATCCGCGCGCGCAGATCGTCGCCTTCCTGACGCGTGTCGGCAAGCGCACGCAAAGGCCCGACTATCGCGGCTGCGGCATGACCAATGCCGCGGTCGAATATCCCGAACACGGCCATCCGGCCCGCGTCGTGAGCGAGGCCAACAAGCAGGAATTGCGCCGGCGCCTGCGTGCTATGGCGGCGGCGATGGGCGCCGGCGACGCCGACACGCTGGGTGACGGGCTGCTGCTCCTGATCGAGGGAGCCTATATCAGCGGCCAGTTGTTCGGTGCCGGCGGACCGGCGCAGTCGGTGGCCCGCAACGCCGATCTTCTGATCGAGGCAAGCTTGAGGAAATAGCGTTCCGTTTACCAGGTCACTGTGAGCAGCCTGACTTCGTCTAGGCTGCTGCTGAATTTGACGGTACGCTGCGGCAGCCCGAACGGAGTTGTCCGCCATGCGCGCTCTTTTGATCCTGCTTGTCCTCGCCGGTTTCTGCCAGGCGGCCCGGGCTGGCGACATATCCAGCGTCTATACCGATCTCGTCTGGGAGAAGGACTGCGTGACTTATGCCCAGGCGGAGGAAGGCGACGGCGACTGGGCCGACCTCGCCTGTTCGGGCTATGGCGGCTACCCGGTGATGGTTTCCTACGACGACGCGCGGGAATCTCTGTTCTACGGGTTTCCACCTGGCGACATGACCACGGTCTGGGAAAGCTTTTCCGGCCTCAACTCGGCTGGACCCAAAGTCGAGTGGCGTATCGAAACCAAGGGCGATATGGCCGTTCCTTTTGCAGTCATCCATCGTCGCTCGATCAGCGATAGCGAGGGCGAGAACAAGTCGACGGAAGTGCTGATCGTCGCCAAGGTTGCCCAGCCTGGCGCCCACGAAGGCTGCACGATCGCTCTTGTGCTCGCCACCGGCAATCCCGCCGCCAACGATCAGGCGCGTAAGCTTGCCGACGAGAAGGCACGCACCTTCGCCTGCGGCAAGGACAAGCGTGTGATGCTGGGCAACACGCCCGATTTCGGCCGCGTCGATAACTGACTATTTGCGCCCGTCAATTACTTGCGCTTGGCCCGCTCGATTGCCTCGACGATCATCTTCTTGGCATAGGCGGCATCGTACCAGCCCTCGATCTTGACCCATTTGCCGGGTTCGAGATCCTTGTAGTGCTCGAAAAAATGCTGCACCTGCTGGCGGGTGATATCAGGCAGCTGCGTGTATTCGTGAACGTCCTCATAGCGCAAGGTCAGCTTGGGCGAAGGAACCGCGATGACCTTCTCGTCTTGGCCGGCATTGTCCTCCATCACCAGCACGCCGATCGGCCGCACATTGATGACGCAGCCCGGCACCAGCGCGCGTGTGTTGCAGACCAGCACGTCGATCGGGTCGCCGTCGCCCGACAGCGTGTGCGGTACGAAACCGTAATTGCCGGGATAGCGCATCGACGTGTGCAGGAAGCGGTCGACGAACAGCGTGCCGGCCTCCTTGTCCATCTCGTACTTGATCGGCTCACCGCCGATCGGCACCTCGATAATGACGTTGACGTCCTCGGGCGGGTTCTTTCCGCTGGCAATCGCTTCGATACGCATCGCTTTATCCCTCTCTCGATTGAAGATCGATAGCGGGCGACGGCGAATGGTGCAATGCGGCGAATGGTACTGGGGGATCGTCCGAACCGAAACCGGTCGGATCATGCGCTGGCCGTCATTCCCAGACGAAAGCGACCTTCTTCAGCGCCTTCTGCTCGAATATCTCGACGCCCTCGGCCACATCGCGACCGCCGGCGCCGGCATAGAAGGCAAGTGCGTTCTGATTGTCTTCCAGCGCCCACACCACCATGCCCTTCAAGCCATGGTCGGCCAGCCGTGCCCGTGCCGCCGAGAACAGCCGGCTGCCGAGCCCGATGCCTTGATATTCCGGCCGCAGGTAAAGCTCGTAGATCTCGCCCTGCTGCCTGAGTTCGCGGGCACGGTTCTTGCCGATCGTCGCGTAGCCGGCAATTTCGCCGCCGATTTCGACGACCAGGACGGTGGCGGCGCGGCGAATGGCATTCGCCCACCAGTCGGCACCGCGGCGGTTGATCATCGATGTCAGAGTGCGGTGTGGGATGATGCCCGAATAGGCGCCGCGCCAGGCCTCGAGATGCACGTCGGCAATGGCGGCTGCATCGCGCGGCTCGGCTTTCCTGATGTCGATGCTCAGCGTATTCATGATTGGTTAACCATAAACCCGCGGCGCCCGATTGCAAGAGTCCGGTCAGCCACTGCGATGCTTTCGCACAGCCGAACGGTGCGTCCTTGAGACGCTGCAAAACCGCCTTTAGCGAGATCAAATCTCGACCAGATGGTCGTCCAGTTCGTTGCTGTCGCCGGTCGACACCGGAAAATGCTCGGCCAGTACCGCACCGACCGCTTCGACCGCCCTGACGAAGCCGTCGGCAAGCCGATCGTCGCCGGCATGCGCCGTAAGGTCGCGGACGACACCGTCCCAGACATGCTGGCCGACACGAGAATCGATGCCGCTGTCGGCGACCGCTTCAGCATAGCGCTCGGCGATCGAGACGAACACCAGCACGCCGGTGCGCGCCGCGGTGCGGTGGACGTTGCGGGCGAGGAACTGCTTCATCGCATTGGCGTGGGCGGCCTGGTAGCGCAGCCGCCTCGGCACCAAATGGATGCGCAATGCGGGCAATGCCCACAACAGGATGAGCACACTGGCAAGCGCCAGAAGCTCGGCTATGACGAAATGCGGCAAGCGGATCGACAGCCACCAGGCTTCCAGCCCGTAACCGACGGCGAGGCTGACGACGAGCATGCCGAGCATCGCCATGAAGGCGGCCGGGAAGAAATAGCCGTCGCTTGCATGCGCCACGACGCAGTAGATCTCGCCGTCGGTCTTTGATTCGGCAGCGCGAATCGCATCGGCGATGCGCTCATGATCCTCGGGGCTGATCGGTCGTGTTGCCATGATTGATGTCTCACCAGCTTCCTGAAGAACCGCCGCCGCCGGACGAACCGCCGCCGCCGGAAAACCCGCCGCCGGAACTTCCTGACGACCAACCACTGCCTGAACTTCCCGACGACCAGCCACTGCCGGACGAGGTCCCCGACGTCCAGGCACCGCCACCGGAGGGTGACGAACCTGGCCCGCGGCCGTAGCGGAACGTCATGCCCAGCCACTTGTACACGCCCGGCGACAGTTTCGTGCCGAAGATCGGCGGCAGGAACGCCATTGCCAAGCCGCCGAAGAACATCGTCGCCCACAGGATGATGAACAGCATGAAGATGGGATCGACAGGATTGTCATTCGCCGGATTGCGCTTGCCGCGCGCCTCCAGCTCTTCGGGATTGCCTTCCAGCACCATGATCATGTCGTCGACGGCCTTGCTGATGCCGCCTGAGAAATCGCCGGCACGGAAGGCCGGCACCATGTCGTTTTCGATAATCAACTTGGTGTGCAGGTCGGTCAGCGTGCCTTCAAGCCCATAGCCGACCTCGATGCGCATCTTGCGGTCGTTCGGCGCCACCAGAAGCAGGACGCCGTTGTTCTCCTTCGCCTGGCCGAGTTTCCAGGCGCGAAACAACCGGTTGGCGTAAGGCTCGATCTCCTCGCCGTCGAGGCTGGGAATGGTCGCGACGACGATCTGGTCGGACCCCTTGGTCTCGAAATCGGCAAGCTTCTGCGTCAGCGCCACCTCGGTCGCGGCATCGATGATGCCGGCATTGTCGACGACCCGTCCGGTCAGCGCCGGCAATTCGGCGGCGAAGGCCGCGAAGCCGAACAGCAGCACCGCTATGGCCAACAGCGCGGTGCCGGTCATTTTGATGAAACGGCCGGATTCCACCGGGCTGACGGCGTGTCTTGTCATCTCGTCACCAGCTTCCCGAGGAGCCGCCGCCGCCGGACGAACCGCCGCCGCCGGAAAACCCGCCACCGCTTGAACCCGACGACCATCCCCCGCCGGAACCTCCCGACCAGCCGCCGGACGACCGCCGGCTCGGCTCGAAGGTCATGCCCAGCCAGCGATAGCGGCCGGGACCGATCTTCTGGCCGAAGATCGGCGGCAGGATGGAGGCTGCGAGGCCGCCGAAAAAGATGATTGCCCAGATGGCTATGAAGATGGTGAAGAACAGATCGTCGCTGTTGAACGGCGGCTGCTGGTTGCGTTCGCCGCGCGCTTCCAGCTCTTCGGGATTGCCTTCCAGCACCATGATCATGTCGTCGAGGGCCTTGCTGATGCCGCCGGAGAAATCGCCGGCACGGAAGGCCGGCACCATGTCATTTTCGATGATCAACTTGGTGTGCAGGTCAGTCAGCGTGCCTTCAAGCCCATAGCCGACCTCGATGCGCATCTTGCGGTCGTTCGGCGCCACCAGCAAAAGCACGCCGTTGTTCTCCTTCGCCTGGCCGAGTTTCCAGGCGCGAAACAACCGGTTGGCGTAAGGCTCGATCTCCTCGCCGTCGAGGCTGGGAATGGTCGCAACGACGATCTGGTCCGAACCCTTGGTCTCGAAATCGGCAAGCTTCTGCGTCAGCGCCGCCTTGGTCGCGGCATCGATGATGCCGGCATTGTCGACGACCCGTCCGGTCAGCGCCGGCAATTCGGCCGCGAGAACGGTGAGAGGGAGGAGGAGAAAGCTTAGAACGAAGCCAAAAAAAATCCGGCCGGCATTTCTTCCCACCCCCCTCTGTGGGGAGATGGCCGGCAGGACAGAGGGGGGTGGGACGGAGTACAAGGCCAACGGGAACAGACCCGCTAAGCGCCGTTCACCCGCCCTGCTGCGTGCCGAAATCGACCTTCGGCGGCTGCATCTTGTCCTCCTCGATGGTGAAATTCGCAAACGGCTGGTTGCCGCGGAACCACAAGGTCGCCCAGATCACCGACGGGAAGGTCCTCAGCGTCAGATTGTACTCTCTCACCGCCTGGATATAGTCGCGGCGGGCGACCGTGATGCGGTTCTCGGTGCCTTCGAGTTGTGCTTGCAGCGCCAGAAAGTTCTGGTTGGCCTTGAGATCGGGATAGTTCTCCACCACCGCCAGCAGGCGCGACAGCGCGCTGGTCAGGCCGGCCTGGCTGTCCTGGAATTTCTTGAAGGCTTCCGGATTGTTCAGCGTTTCCGGCGTCACGGTCACCTGCGTCGCCTTGGCGCGCGCTTCGACCACGGCATCGAGCGTGTCCTTCTCGTGCGCGGCATAGCCCTTGACCGTGTTGACCAGATTGGGGATGAGATCGGTGCGGCGCTGGTATTGATTCAACACCTCGCTCCATGCGGCCTTGGCGTTTTCCTCAGCCGTCGGGATGGTGTTGTAGCCGCAGCCGGCAAGCAGCGGCAGCATGACGGCCATCACCAGGAACGCAGCTAAATTACGGAAGATTGGCGGTAAAGCAAGGCGCTGGACAAGCATGATAAGGTCCCCTCGATAGCATTGGCACGCGAAGCATTAGCACAATCCTTGCGCAAGAAAATGACTTCGGCCGAGAAGCGTTACTGGTTTCTACCATTCGCCGTCAGGCCCTGTGACAGACGAGGCGAACGGGTTAAGCTCGGGATGAAACGGGATATCACCATGGCGAAACGCCACGACAGCGACGCGGAATCGCGCCGCATCATCGAACGGGTGGCGCGCGAGACCGACCCGGGCGGCACCTCGTTCCTCGCACGAACCGCCAGAGGCGCGCGCGACCACGTCACAGCGGCCGATGCCGACCGATCGGACCCGATCGAATATTGGGGCACCCGTATTGGTCGGGCGGCAGGCTTGCTTATTGCCATCGGCCTGTTGATCTGGCTCGTGCTTTTCATCACCAGGGGCGGTTAGGACAAAGATCAATGAGCGCCGAAAAAGCCGACGCGCCGCGCGCGGTCATCGTCGTCTCCAGCCATGTCGCACGTGGCTCGGTCGGCAACCGTGCCGCCGTGTTTGCGCTGGAGACGCTGGGGTTTCCGGTTTGGGCGGTGCCGACCGTCATTCTGCCCTGGCATCCGGGGCACGGCCGGGCCACCCGCATCGTGCCGCCGCTGGACCAGTTCAAGGCGCTGATGACCGACCTCGAGCGCGCGCCGTGGCTGGGCGAGGTCGGCGCCGTGCTGTCCGGCTATCTCGGCGAGGCTGGCCAGGCCGAAGCCGTCGCTTCGCTGGTCGGCGCCGTCAAGGCGAAGACGCCGGACGCCCTCTATATCTGCGACCCGGTGATGGGCGATTCGGGCGGCCTCTACGTACCTGAGCCGACCGCAATCGCCATGCGCGACCGGCTGATGCCGATCGCCGATATCGCCACGCCCAACCGCTACGAGCTGGAATGGATGGCCGGAGCGCCGCTGCCCGACCTGAAATCGGCAATGGCTGCTGCCCTGCAAGCCGGCCCACCGGCCATGCTGGTCACTTCGGCACCGGCGATGATGGCCGGCGGCATCGGCAATTTGCTGCTCAACGGCAGAGAGGCGCTGCTTGCCGAACACCGGCTAATCGACAAGCCTCCGAATGGGCTCGGCGACCTGACGGCGGCCGTCTACCTGGCGCGCATCCTGTCCGGCCAAACGGCCGCCAAGGCGCTGCAATCGACCACGGCAGCGGTCTACGAGATCCTGGCGCGCACCGCCAAGCGCGGCGGCGACGAATTGCAGCTCGAGACCGATGCCCAGAGCCTGTCGCACCCGATGGCGATGGTGCAGCTTCGCCATCTCCTGCATCCGGGACGGGATCGCCGGGCGTGACGCAGGCCGAAGACGCCGTGCCCCAGGATGATGCGCCCAAGGGTGCTGCGCCCGACCATGTTGTGCCTGGGGATGTTGTGCCCGAGGATGTTGCGCCTAGGGATGTTGTGCTTGTCGGCGTCGACGGTTGCAAGACCGGCTGGATAGCCGTCCGCCGCGATTCCGGTGCCGCACCGTCGACAGCCGTTTTCCCAAGCTTCGCGGCGTTGCTCGACCAGCTACCCGTCAATGCAATCGTAGCGGTCGATATGCCGATCGGCCTGCCCGATTTCTCGCAAAGAGGCGGTCGCGGTCCGGAGGCGCTGGTGCGGCCATTTCTTGGCGCCCGGCAATCCAGTGTCTTTGCCATCCCCTCCCGCGCCGCGCTCTATGCGGAGATCGAAGCCTTCACCACGGTCGAAGCCTGGTACGCGGCACATCGCAGGGCAAGTGACGTGGCCAAGACGACCTCAGATCCGCCGCGCGGTGTCTCGATCCAGGCCTTCGGCATCTTTGCCAAGATCCGTGAGATCGATTCGCTGCTGATCGCGCGGCCCGAACTGCGCAGCCGCGTCTTCGAATCGCATCCGGAAGTTGCCTTCTGCAGACTGAACGGCGACCGGGCGATGCGTCTGCCGAAGAAGATCAAGGGCAACATCAATCCGGCCGGCATGGCCGAACGCAAGGCGCTGCTTGCCCGGCATGGTTATGGCCAGCATTTTCTCGACCAGAGGCCGCCGCGCGGCGCGGCCACCGACGATTTCCTCGATGCCGCGGCGATGATGCTGATTGCCGGCCGCATCGCCAGAGGCGAGGCAATGCCGTTTCCGGATCCGCCGCTCGCCGATCGTTTCGGCATTCCCGTCGCCATCTGGTCTTGAGGACCAGGGCTAACGTTTTAGGTGGCATGCGTCAGGAGCGTGATCTGAGCGCCTCGTTGAGCGCCCACATATCCTTCTCCTCGGGCGCGGTCTCCAATCCGAGCACGGGAATTTGCTTGCGCAAATGGTCGTGGTGGGTGCGCACGCCATATTCGAGATCGGAGAGGTAAAAACCTCCGAAGGCTTCTGACAGCATGGATTCGTTGGACCATATCGAAAGCTGTACATCTTCGGCCAGCGTGTCGCGGTCGATGCGGTAGGATAGGTAGCGGGCAGCCGCCTGCTCCCTGCTCTCGTCGCGATAGCGGTAGATGGCGCCGCGCAGCAGCGTCTCACCCGTCGACAGCGGGAACTCCTGATAGAACTGCACCGACTCCGGCATGATCGACAGCGCGTTGTTCGGGAAGATGCCGTAATAGATCCAGGCCTTGCGCAGGTGCTCCGGCAGTTGCTTCGCCTCGGGTGCGAGCTTGATGTATTGCGCGACGCTCCAGCGCCGTCCGGCATGCGGGTTGTAAGTGGCGAACGAGCGCGACACGCCGTTGACGAACGGCTCGTCGAAGTAGGTCGCGCCATAAAGATCCTGCAGCGCCGGATGCGCCATGGCGACGTGGTAGCCTTCATTGTCGACGTCGCGCACCGACTTCCAGTTGACCGGCGTCTTTTGGGTCCAGATGCCCCAGGACGGCACCATCTCGGCGACGCCGTAATGGGCAATCTCGGCTTCGATCGGCTTCAACAGCTCGGCCACGGATGGCTGCGGGCCACCCTTGCGGAAGCGGATGAAGATGAAGCCCATCCAGATTTCGAGCTCGAGCGGCATCAGGCCGAATTCGGTCTTGTCGAGGTCGGGGAAGGACCGCGGGCGGGCAGCGCCGCGCAACGTGCCGTCGAGATTGTAGACCCAGCCATGAAAGGGGCAGACCAGCGCATTCTTGCAAGTGCCTTGGCTATCGGCAACGACGCGACTGCCGCGGTGGCGGCACATATTGTTGAAGGCGCGCACCACGCCATCCTTGCCGCGCACGATCAGCGCCCGCTCGCCGACCACATCCATCGTCAGATAGTCGCCGGCGTTCGGCAGGTCGCAGACATGGCCGGCGATCTGCCAGTGATTGCGGAAGACGTGCTCTTTCTCGAGTTCGAGCAAGGCGTCGGAATGATAGCTCCAGCCCGGCAGGCCCCGCCGATCCCAATCGTTGGGGATTGCCACGTCACGCAAATGCGGGTTCATAAAAGGCTCTTATTTATTGAATGGCCGTTCAATACAAGCATATTTTCTGTTGAAATGCAATAGCTTGCGAGAATAGGGCGAATTCCCGACGCGAAATCGATCGGTAATTGAGAGCCGAGCTCGAACGATCGAAGCCGGGAAAATCCCGGGAATTCCGGGCGTTAATCCCCTTACGCTTGTTGAGCGCCCAGCCCTCCGTGGACCGGAAAAGTCGACGTGGATCCGGTGCCGTGGATAGCGGAAAACGAGCGCTGAATGTCACCGGTGCGGCCAGCTACGCATCGTCGGTTTGCCCCCGGAATGGCCGCGGGCCTGGTTTCATGCCGGTTACACAATCGTTAATCCATCATCGTTGGCCCGTTACAAGGTGCGGTTAAGTTCGTTTCAACAGGGAAAAGAAGAACACCGAAGGAAACGACGATGCCTACGAAAACCCAGATCACCGACAACGACCATCGCCTGCAGGGTCCGCAGCGCAACGACCGGCGCCCGAAGCTGGCGCTGCGCCAGCGCGCCAGCGATCACCCGATGGCGATGTTCCTGCTGCTTGCCGCTGCCGCGTTTGCCGGCATGGCGTTCACGCCGACCGTCGGTCCGGCCTTCGCCTCGCTGAACCCGCCGGTCAACCTCATCGACGGCGCGACGACCACGACCAAGACGGCGCGCCTGCCGATCCCGGACATCGATTTTGCCTGCAAGGGTCAGGCCTGGGGCGCCGAGAGCCTGGACTGCCTGCGCGCCATCGCTGCCCAGTCGGGCAAGGCACGGCCCGTCCGCATGATCGCCAACGCCGCCCCGCTGGCCGATACGCCGAACGTTTTTTGATCTTTTCGCGAGCGCCCTCCAGCACTCCAGTCAGGCTCCCGCCGCAATGTCGGCTGGGAGCCTTTTTTCTTTCCTTTTTGTCTCTCTGGGAGTCTAGCCGCCCAAAGCGACCTGCTCGGCAATGGCCGAGAGCACGCCGCGCACATCCAGCGTGCTGAACGGCTTTTCGAGGATTGGCGGCCGCTGCGGCGCCGGCAGCGCCTCGATTTCGCCTTTTGCGCCGATCAGATCGCCGGTGACAAGCACGAAACGCCGCGCCAGATCCGGCATTTCGGCAAGCAGCTCGCGATAGGCGGCTATGCCGCTGGTGCCGGGCATGCGCAAATCGGAAAACACGATGTCCGGCGGCATGTGGCCGCTCAGGGTCGCGGCGGCCGAGACCCAGGCCGGCACGATCCGCGACTTGATGCCCATCAACTCCAGAATGTCGGACAGCGACGCCGCGACATCCGGCTCATCGTCTATGATCAGCGCGTGACGCAAGCCGCTCGACCGCGACGGACTGTCGCCGGCGGCGACCGCGCCGGCAGCGATCGCCGGCAACTGCACGACAAAACGCACGCCTCTCGGCGAAACCTCCTCGAACCAGATATTGCCATTGTGCCGCTCGATGATCGATTTGGAAATCGACAGGCCGATACCGGTACCGACGCCGACTGGCTTGGTGGTGAAATAGGATTCGAATATGCGTGAGCGTATCGCTTCCGGCACGCCTGGCCCGTTGTCCTCGACCGAGAACCCGGGATTGCCGCGGTCGCTGCGAAACGTCCGGACCTTGATCCGCCGGTCGCCGGCAATGCCGGCCAAGGCATGCTGGCTGTTGATGAGGAAGTTGGCGGCTACCTGCGTCACGTGGTCGGCATCGGCCATGGCCAGCAGCGGGCCGCCGGCGAAATCGGTGTCGATGATGATGCCGCTTGATCGCGCGCCATAGGCGGTCACTTCGAGTGCCGCGCGGATCACCTGGTTGAGGTCGGTCTCGGCCTGCGCCGTCGGGTGCAGGCGGACCATCGACAGGAAGCTTTTGACGATACGGCCGCAGCGCTCGGCAGCGGCGCGCACCTTTTCGGCGCGTACTTTGGTCTGCGGATCGGCGGCGAATTCATGCAGCAGCGTCGACTGGGCGACGACCACGGCCAGCGGGTTGTTGAGCTCGTGCGAAACGCCCGCAAGCAGCGAGCCCATCGCCGCCATCTTCTCGTTCTGGTGCAGTTTTTCGCGCTGACGGTTGATTTCCTCCTCAGCGCGCAATCTGTCGCGCAGGTCGCGGATGGAGCCGAAGATCAGATGGCGATCGGCGACCCGCATCTCGGTCGCCGTCAGCTCGATCGGAAAAACCTCGCCGGCGGCATTCTGGGTGACCGTTTCGAGCCGCTGGCCGACCATCGGCGCGCCGCGGCCCGACATGTATTCGGCGCCCGACGCATAGCCTTTGCGGTAATATTCCGGCACGACCGTGTCGAGCAGGTCCTTGCCGAGGATATCGCTGCGTCGATAGCCGAACATCTTCTCGGCGGCCGGATTGAATTCGATGATCGAGCCGGTCTCGTCGATGACGATGATGGCGTCGAGCGAGGCCTGCAGCATGGTGCGGCGAATGACGTCACTGGCATGCGCGTCGGAGGGCGACCGTTCGATGGCGTCGCCAATGGCGAGTGCCACCATGTGCAGCGCCGCCTCTTCCTGGTCGGTCCATTCGCGTTCGTTGACGCAGTCGTTGACCGCCAGCGTGCCCCACAAATTGCCGTGCGAAAAGACCGACACCGACAGGAACGACTTGATGTTCTGCTTTTCGAAATCGGTCCGCAGAAAGCCTTCGAGATCGCGTGTGTGCCCGGCGAATATCTTGCCTTGGCGCTCGTCCTCCGCCAGCTGTTCCAGCAATGGGTCCGAATCGACGACCGACTGCATGATGACGGTCGGTGACGCCAGCTCGCCGCCAAACCGGGGGGCGATCCAATAAGCGGCGACCGACTGGGCGAAGCCCTGGCCGGGCAGTTCGCGCAGGCGAAACAGGATGCCGCGGTGACAATCCATGGCTTCGCAAAGCGTTTGGAGGATACCCTCCATCTCGCGCTGCCAGTCGCCGGCTTCGCGCAGCCGGCGAACCACATGCACGGCCGCCATCGCCGCGCCCTGCCTGGCGCCCTGCGAGTCCGCGCGTGCTGTTTCAGCCGTCATGGTCATTTCCTGGCCGTGGCTTGCTCAAGCCGCCAGGCCTCAGTTATTTTCGCCGGCTGGCAGCGAGAAGATATAGCCTTCGCCGCGCACCGTGCGCAGGAATTTCGGATTGGCCGGATCCGCCTCGATCTTCTTTCTCAGCCGCATGATGCGGATGTCGACGGCGCGGGACGATTCCGCGTCCTCGACGAAACCGATCGCCTCGGAGATCGCCGCCCGCGTCAACAGCCGGTTGGCGCGGGTAAGGAACACCTCCAGCACGTCGAACTCGCTCTTGGCCATGTCGATGACCGCACCGTTGGCGCCGGTGACGAGCCTGCCGTCGAGGTCGGCGTGAAAGGCGCCGAAGCTCACGGACCGGCGGCCACCGGATGTTTCAGCCTTGGCTTTTTGCGGTTCGGTCGGCTCCGGAACGCGGCGCAGCACGCTGCGCACCCTGGCCAGCACTTCGCGCAACTCGTAAGGCTTGACGATGTAGTCGTCAGCGCCGAGCTCCAGTCCGACGATGCGGTCGAGCGCGGTACCGGCGGCCGTCGCATAGATGATGCCGATCGGCATTTTCGACCGCATCCAGCGGCCGAGCGACAGGCCGTCCTCGCCCGGCATGGCGATGTCGAGAATGGCCAGATGGAAGGACTGGGCTTCCAACAGGTCGCGCGCCGCCGCCGCACTTTCGGCCGTGGCCACATCATAGCCGCTGGCGCCGAGATACTCGGCGACCGCGTCCCTCAGGTCGGGCTCGTCCTCGACAATGACAATTCGTGCCCGCACGATGCGTTCGCTCCCGCTTTCAGCGCAAAGTAGATTGGGTATAAACATGATGTCCAGCACTCTTCTTGGGTTGCCGTATGCGGGGTAGAAAAACATGGCTGCACGATCCGTCATCGCGCTTGTTTCCGTCGCTGAAGTAATTGCGACCGATCTCGCCGATCATCTCAAGCGACGCGGTCATGACGTCCGCGCCGCGCGACAGCCGTGGGAAGCCGAATCGCTGCTTTCTGAAAAAGGTATCGATGTCGTGGTTGTCGGCGACAGCGTCAGCCAGGCGGAGGGGCGCGACCTGCTCAGGCGACATGGCGGCGAAGGTGGACCGGATTTCATCCTGATCTGCCGCCCGGCCGATCTGGTCGACAAGGTGCTGGCGCTCGAGCTCGGCGCCGCCGACGTCGTCGAAAGCCCGCTCAATGTCAGGGAGCTTGCCGCCCGCGTTGGCGGCCTGCTGGCTCGGCGCGGCAGGAGCGCCGGGGAATTGATCGTGCTGGAGAACGCGACCGTCGATCTCCGGTCGGCCATCGTCATGCACCGCTCGGGCACGGAAGAACGGCTGTCCGCCGGGCAGGTGGCGCTGCTCAGGCTGTTCCTGGCCAGCCCGCGCAAGGTGCTGACGCGTGACGACATCATCGCCGCCGCGCCCGCCGAAAATGCCGAAGCCTTCGACCGGTCGATCGATTCGCGCATCGTGCGGCTGCGCCGCAAGCTCGACACCGAAACCATCACCACCATACGGGGTGCGGGTTACCGGTTCGATCCGCCAACGCAATTCGCCGATTGAATGCAGGACAGCCACCCCTTTTTTGAGTATCGGATTTTCCTAAAACCGGTTCCCGCTTTTGGGTCCGATGCTCTTTCCTCAGCGCACCACGAGAAGCGACGGGCCTGACGGCATGTCACTGTTCGTGCTGACCTCGCCGGCATGCGCACGTTCCTTCAGCAGCACGGTTGCGAGGCCGGCAATGCCGAGCAGGCCCTGCACGTAGAGCAGGGCAGACAGCACGGAAGCGGCGAATTTCGTTTTCATCCTGTTCTTTCCTCAAAATTGGGATTTACGGGCGCTTCAGGGGACCCCCCGAAGCGCCCGCGCCGCCAGCGGAGCCCCCCGTTGCGGCGCGGGCCTTCGGTCCTCTCGGCTGCAAGTTGCCGGAGGCGCCGCGCATCCTCAACGGCTCTAAGCCGCCCCCGCCAGAGGGGCTTGAGCCGGTCGACGCGCAGGCTGGAAACTGTCCAGACAATCCAGACCGTAGCGAAAACAGTGTTGGCTTCCGATCGTTCGTTGCCCGCTGTTTTCGTTACGTCAACTTTGCCCGTTCGCTGTATCCGGATCATGCCGCCGAGGCCGCGCTTTGTTGCAGCTCGGTTTCGGAGTCAGGTGGAATTCCTCTCAAACGAAAACAATCGCGTATTCGTGCCGCGGTTTGGCTGATCCGCTTAGGCAAACACGCCGCCGCTGTCATGACGACGTCCAACAGCTATAAGCCGCTTTGCACGGCGTTTTCTGTTAACCAGGGGAAACAGAATCGAAACACAAACGAGCATCTAGCGAAATCGGCTCGAAACATGACGCCCCGATAAGCCGGTCATCGAATTGAGCCGGCCCCGACCGGCAGAATAGGGGAGACATCATGTACACCGCCATTTCCGCCAAGCTCATCAACATCGCCGCCGCCGTCATCACCGGTGCTGCCTTGCTTGTCAGTGCCGGCAACAGCGCAGCCCACGCCGCCGCCAACAAGATCGTCGCGCGTGTGTCGCTATCGCAGCAGACCATGGAAATCCTGGTCGACGGCCGGCCGACATTCGCCTGGAAAGTCTCGACCGGCGACAGGACGCACGTCACGCCGACCGGTTCGTTCAAGCCGACCCGCATGCATGAAATGTGGTATTCGAAGAAATACGACAACGCCCCGATGCCGCATTCGGTGTTCTTCAGCGGCGGCTACGCCGTACATGCGACAAGCGCCATCAAGCGCCTCGGCCAGCCGGCCTCGCATGGCTGCGTGCGTCTGCATCCGGACAACGCCGCCGATTTCTATCAGCTCGTCGAGGTCTTCGGCCCGGCCAACACCAGCATCGTCATCGTCAAATGAGCGATGCTTTTCGTAGCTCCCAAGAAAGGCCGGAAATCCGGCCTTCTTTATTGTGCAATGTTAGTACAATCTAATCCGGCATCACCGGCATCAGCTTGGGGTCCGGCTTTTCGGCGTGATGCGGCAGGTCCTTGCTGGCGATAAACGTGTAGAACATCGGCACCACGAAGAGCGTGAACATCGTTCCGACCAGGATGCCGGTGAAGATCACCAGGCCCATCGAATAGCGTGCCGCGGCACCAGCGCCGCTGGAGATGATCAGCGGCACCACTCCGAGCGCCATCGCCGCCGTCGTCATCAGGATCGGCCGCAGCCGCACCTTGGCCGACGCGATGATCGCATCGCGCCGCCGCATGCCGTGCATTTCACGCTGCTGGTTGGCGAACTCGACCAGAAGGATGCCGTGCTTGGTGATCAGGCCGATCAGCGTAATCAAGCCGACCTGGGTGTAGATGTTGAGGGTGCCGAGCCCGACATTAAGCGGCACGATCGCGCCGAAGATCGAGAGTGGCACCGCCATCATGATGATCAACGGATCGCGGAAACTTTCGAACTGCGCCGCCAGCACCAGATAGATGACGAGAACGGCTGCCGCGAAGGCGATGATGATCGTGTAGCCCTGTTGCTTCTCCTGCCGCGACTGGCCGGTATAGTCGATGAAGAAAGTGTCGGGCAGGCTCTCCTTGGCGATATCCTCGATCGCTTTCAAACCGTCGCCGGTGGTGACGCCAGGCAGCGGCAGGGCGGAAATCGTTGCGGAATTCAACTGGTTGAACTGCTCGATCGCCGCCGGCGACGCGTTGGTCGAGATCTTCACCACCGCAGAGAGCGGCACCATCTCACCCGAGACGCTGCGCACGAAATACTCCCCCAGTTTTTCGGGATTGTCGCGAAAGCTCTGCGGCACCTGCGGGATGATGTCGTAGCTGTTGGATTCGCGGTCGAATTGCGCCACCTCGGCGCCACCGACCAAGAGGGTCAGCGTCCGGCCGATATCGGCGATCGGCAGGTTGAGTGCCGCGGCGCGGTCGCGGTCGATCGTCACCGTCACTTGCGGCGCATCGTAGGACATCGAATTCTGCACCGCGAGGAAGCGACCGGAGGCCTGCGCCTTGTTCTTGATGTTCTCGGCCGCCTCGTACACTTGGGAGGCCTCGCCGGTCGAGCGCACCACCATCGTGATTGGCAGGCCGCCGCCGGAGCCGGGCAGTGTCGGCGGTGCGAAGACGAAAGCCTCGACGCCCGCCACCTTGGCAAGGCGGGCAGTGATGTCTTCCTGAAGTTCCTTCGAGCTGCGCGCGCGCTCGGCCCAGTCCTTGAACGCAAAGCCGACGAAAGCGCTGTTCGTCGGGCCTTGGAACGCGACGGCGGAGAACCGCGCCCTGGTTTCGGGGATATCATTCACTAGCCCGAGAATCTGGTTCACATAGGTCTCGGTGTAGTCCGACGTCGCATAGCGCGGTGCGTTCACAATAGACAGCAAGAAGCCCTGGTCTTCTTCCGGCGCCAGTTCGCTCGCGGTCTTGGTGAACATGAAGCCGGTCGTGGCGACCAGTGCGATGACGATCATCAGCGTCACCGGGCGATATTTCAGCGAGCCGCTGACCAGCCGCTCATAGACGTTTTCGACGCGCCCGAACGTGTTGTCGACAATGCGCTGGAAGCGGCTGTGCGAGCCGGCCCTCAGGATGCGTGCCGACATCATCGGCGTGACGGTTAGGGCAACGACACCCGAAAGGACCACCGAGCCGGCAAGCGTCACTGCGAATTCGCGAAACAGTGCGCCTGTCAGGCCGCCGGTGAAGGCCAGCGGCGCGAACACGGCGGCCAACGTTATCGTCATGGCGACGACGGCGGAGGAGATCTCCCGCATGCCGTTGAAAGCCGCCTGCATCGGCGACAAGCCGTCTTCCTCCATGTGGCGGTGGATGTTTTCCACCACCACGATGGCATCGTCAACAACCAGTCCGATCGCCAGCACCATGGCCAGCAACGACAAAAGGTTGATCGAATAACCCAAAGAAAACAGCAGGAAACAGACGCCGATCAGCGACAGCGGAATGGTCACGATCGGCATCAGCACCGAGCGGAACGAGCCGAGGAAGAGCAGGATGACGACGATGACGATGGCGACCGCCTCGCCGATGGTCTTGAACACCTCCTCGATCGACGCGCTGATCTGCTCGGTCGAGTCATAGACGATCTCGATCGTCATGCCGAGCGGCAGCGTCTCCTGGATCGTCGGCACAATCTTGTGGATCGCCGCCGCGGTGGTCAGTGGATTGGCGGCCGGCGTCGGAAAGATGGCGAGAAAGATGCCGGGCTTGCCGTTGAAGGTGACCCTGGTGTCGGTGTTCACCGCGGCGAGTTCGACGCGGGCCACGTCGCGCAGTCTCACCACATTGCCGTCTTTCGAGCGGAGCGGAAGGGCAGCGAAAGCCTCCGGCGTCTGCAGGGTCGAGCGAACCGTGATCGAGGAAGCCACATATTCGTTTTCGGTATCGCCGGGCGCGGAGAGGAAATTCGATTCGTTAATGGCGGTCAGCACTTCCGCCGCCGTCACACCGCGCGCCGCCAGTTTGATCGGGTCGATCCAGACGCGCATCGAATATTCGGCGGCGCCGAAAATCTGCACGTCGGCAACACCTTCGACCGTCGACATACGCGGCCGCACGACGCGCTCGATATATTCGGTGAGCTGTTCCGGCGTCATGTTCGGGTTCTGCATCGAGATGTACATCATCGCGAACTGCTGGCCGGTGCCCTTGACGATCACCGGGTCTTTGGTTTCGTCCGGCAGATCGCCGCGAACGCTCTGAACCTTCGACAGGACTTCGTTCAGCGCAACGTCGGGGTCGGAGCCGAGTTTCATCTGCACTGTCACGGTGCTGGATGACGGCCGGCTCGCCGACGTGACATAATCGATGTTTTCGGTCGAAGCGACAGCACGCGCGATCGGCGCGGAAATGAACCCCTGGATCAGGTCGGCGCTGGCGCCGGGATAGGCCGTGGTGATCGTGATGGCCGTTTCTTCAACCTCTGGATACTGCCGGATCGAAAGGTTGAAGATGCCCTGAAAACCCAGAAGCAGGATCATGCAGGCAAGCACGGTCGAAAGGACCGGGCGGCGGATGAAGAGGTCGGAAAAGCTCATTGCTGGGCTGCCTGCTGGTTCCCCGGCTTGCTCGGATCGATTGTGTTGTCGACGGCAACGGACATGCCGTTGGAGAGCCGGTTCTGGCCGGCGGTAACGACTTCGTCGCCGGGCTGGATGCCTTCCAGGATCTCGACCAGGCCGGCGTTGTGGCGGCCTGGCTTGACGAACACCTGGGCGAGCACGAGCTGCGGCTTCTGTTCTTCCGCTGCCGGTTTGGCTTCCGCTGCCGGTTTGGCTGGGGTAGCGCCCGGCTTTTCTTCGGGTTTTGCCGCGGGTGCTTCGGCAGCGGGCTTGGCAGCATCCGCGGCTGGTTTTTCTTCCGGCTTTGCCTCGGGAGCCGCGCCGTTGACTTCTGCGGATTTGGCCGGGCGCACCACGAAGACGAAGTCACCGTACAGGCTGGAGGTCAGCGCAGTCTGCGGCAGCGCCAGCACGTTGTTCTCCTCCGGCAGTTCGACACGCACCTGGACGAACTGGCCGGGCGTCAGCTTGCCTTCAGGATTGGCGACCTCCGCCCTCACCGTCACCAGCCGGCTCGTCGGGTCGATCTTCGGATCGATACCGCGGATGATGCCGGCGAACGGCATGTCGCCGCCGCCAATGCCCAGCCGCACCGTCTGTCCGATCTTCAGCAGCGGAAGCTGCTGCTCCGGCACGGTGAAATCGACACGCATCGTGTCCATGTCCTGCAAGGTCACCACGGCGGTGCCGGGTGTGAGATACTGGCCAATGTCGATTTTCGGAATACCGACGGTGCCCTTGAAAGGGGCCGTCAACTGCTTTTGGTCGAGCACCGCTTGCAGCTTGTTTACCTGCGCGGAGGAGACCGATGCTGCCGCCTGCGCCGTGTCCAGCGTAGCGTCGGTGCCGACCCCGCGCTTCTGCAGCTCAAGAGCGCGCATCAGCGTCGTCTGGTCGGATGTGGCTTGCGCCTTCGACGCCACGAGGTCGGCCCGCTCGACGGCATCGTCGAGCTGCAGCAGCACGGCGTTGGCGGCGACCTTCTGATTGGCATGAAACTGGATGTCCTTGACGATACCCGCGGTTTCGACGGTCAGGTCGACGCCGCGCACGGCACTGACAGTACCGATCGCCTCGACGCCGGGCGTCCAGGACATCGGTTTGACGATGACCGTCGACACGGTCGCGGCCGGCGGCTTCATGGTGGCGAAAAACTGTTTGATCGCATTGTCGCGGAACAGGTTGAAGCCGACGATGCCGCCGCACACCAGCACGAGCAGAATGAAGGCGATGATGAAGCGCTTGATCACGAACAGTCCCCTCGGCCATGGCCCAGCATAACGGTCGGATGACCGGAACACATACCTGTGACTGGTCCCAATTTCAAATGACGGCAATCTTACTGTACCGTCTGGACGGTCTTGTCAATTCCGCTTAAGCTAATGAATGGGGAACGATTGATGAAGGCCCGCAGAACAAATTCGCGCGAGAAGATCCTCGCCGCCGCCGCCGACGTGGCGCGCGAGACGGGTCCCGGCAGCCTGTCGCTGGATGCGGTCGCCAGCCGTGCCGGCGTGTCGAAGGGTGGTCTTCTCTACAATTTCCCGACCAAGGCGAAATTGATGCAGGCGCTGGTGGAGGATTATCTCAGCGCGTTCCAACAGGCGCTTGAGGCCGCCCGCACCAACGGCGTCAGCGGTGAGAGCCCGCTTGCGGCCTATATCAGGCTTTCGGCCGAGCATGCCGAGGAGTCGAAACCGTCGGCGACCTGGATATTTTCGGCGATTGCCGAGGATCCCGATTTCCTGACGCCGATAAAATCGTTCAGGCGGCAAGTGTTCGAGCGGCTGAAGGAGGAGACGCCGAATCTCAAGGCGCTGCTGGTCTGCTATCTCGCTATCGAAGGGCTTCGCAGCATGAACCTGTTCGGTTCGGACATTCTCTCCGCCGACGAGCGCCGGTTGCTGATATCGACCCTGCTGGAGATCGCGGAATAGATCAGGAACCACCGTCCAGCACTATCTGCTCCAATCTCAAAGTGCTCTGCCGTCACACAGGCTTCATTGTGCCGACATAGCGTCCTCCCATTCTTTGCTGCAACGCAAGAGGAGTGGGGTATGGTCGATATTGTTTCCAGCGAAGCAGGAATTCCAAGGCCGGAGCATCCGCTCGACCGGCCAAACAGCACCGGCAAATGGTTTCTGCCGGCCTTTGCCGTCATCATCCTGGGCGGCCTTGCCTATGTCGGCTACGCGCTCAGCCAGGACCTGACCAGCACCGTCGCGGTGCCGTGGATTCTGCTTGGCCTGGCGCTGCTGATCGCGCTCGGCTTCGAATTCGTCAACGGTTTTCACGACACCGCCAATGCGGTGGCAACGGTGATCTACACCCATTCCATGCCGGCCGAGCTTGCAGTGATGTGGTCCGGCTTTTTCAACTTCCTCGGCGTGCTCACCGCCAGCGGGGCGGTCGCCTTCGGCATTATTTCGCTGTTACCGGTCGAACTGATCCTTCAGGTCGGATCGAGCTCCGGGCTGGCCATGGTCTTTGCGCTGCTGGTCGCAGCGATCATGTGGAACCTCGGAACCTGGTATCTCGGCCTGCCTGCCTCGAGCTCGCACACGCTGATCGGTTCGATCATCGGCGTCGGCCTCGCCAACCAGTTCACGGCGCCGGCCGGTTCCATCACCAGCGGCATCGACTGGTCGCAGGCAAGCAATGTCGGCCTGTCGCTTCTGATCTCGCCGCTGGTCGGGTTTTGCCTGGCTGGGCTGCTGCTTCTGGTGATGAAGCTGCTGGTCAGGAACCGCGAGCTTTACGAGGCGCCGAAGTCGAGCGCCCCGCCGCCGCTGTGGATCCGGGCGCTGCTTATCTTCACCTGCACCGGCGTCAGCTTTGCCCACGGCTCCAATGACGGGCAAAAGGGCATGGGCCTCATCATGCTCATCCTGATCGGCGTGGTGCCGACCGCCTTCGCGCTGAACCGCACGCCGGATATCAATTATCTCGAAGCCTACAAATCGGCGGCGACGCAGGTCGAAACGGTACTCGGCAAATACGTCAAGCCCGGCGTCGCCGTGACCGACGCGGCGACCGTGGTCGGTGACGCCGTTCGCACCAAGACCTGGAAGGACGAGACCACGCCTGCGCTGCAGAGCTTCATCCACGACACTAGCGCAATGTTGTCGCCCTATCCGTCCGTGGAAAAGCTGCCGACAACGCTGGTCAGCAACGCCCGCAACAACATCTATCTTATCGGTGAAGCGCTGAAACTGATCGACAAGAAGAAGCTGCTGCCGATGGAGGCCGACGACCTGAAGGCGGTGACGACCTATCACAAGGCGGTCGACAACGCGACGAAGTTCATCCCGCTCTGGGTCAAGGTCGCCATCGCGCTGGCGCTCGGCCTCGGCACCATGGTCGGCTGGAAGCGCATCGTCGTCACCGTCGGCGAGAAGATCGGCAAAAGCCATCTGACCTACGGCCAGGGTGCGTCCGCAGAGCTTGTTGCAATGGCGACCATCGCATCGGCCGACTATCTCGGCCTGCCGGTCTCGACCACCCATGTGCTGTCGTCGGGCGTTGCCGGCACCATGGCGGCGAACGGCTCGGGCCTGCAATGGTCGACAGTGCGCAACATGCTGATGGCCTGGATACTGACCCTTCCGGTCTCCATCTGTCTTGCCTTCGTGCTGTTCGTCATCTTCCGCCAGATATTCTGAGCGGGGATAGGACTTGGCCAGAATGTCGCGGCGCCGGCTCCGGCGCCGCCCAGATCCTGAACGTGCATTGTCTCGGCGGCGGCCATGAATGACGCATCGCATCTGACATTGCTTGCCGCGGACGACCAGCATCATGCCCCCGGGCTGGTCTGGGCCTATCATGCCGCTCCCGGCAAAGCTCCCGAATCGCTGGCGCCCCGGGACACAGAGGCCGCGCTGGCCTCACTGGACGGCTGGGTCTGGCTGCATGTCGACCTTGTCGACCGGCGCGCCCATTCCTGGGTCAGCCATGCCTGCGCGCTGCCGGCGTCGGCTCATGCAATCCTCGAAGGACATGAGGACAGCCTGGTGCTGGCGCATGAGAATGGCGTCGTCCACGGCATTTCCGCCGACCTGCATGGCGAGATCGCCCATCAGTCGACGACCATCGGCAGATTGCATTTTGCGGTCTCGGAGCGGCTGCTGGTCACCGGCCGCCGCCATCCGCTCGCGGCGGTGGAGGAAGTGCACACCGCCCTTGCCGCGGGGCTGCGGCCCGCCACAGCATTCGAGCTGTTCGAAACGCTGGTCATGGCTTTTTGCAAGACCACCAGCCTGCGGCTCGCCGCGGCGACGAAGCGGCTCGATGCGGTCGAGGACCATCTCGTGACCGAGCGACTTGCCGACGAAAGACGACAGCTGAAGGATGTGCGCCGCCTTGCCGTATCCTTGCATCGGCCGATCTCGGCCCTGGCAGCACTTTTCCAGGATGAAGACCGTTCCGCCTGGAACCTTTCCGCCGGCGCACATGAAGTTCTGCGCCGGCTTGCTGCCCGCCTGGAACGGCTCGACCGCGAGGTCGTCATGATCAACGACCGGGCAAGGCTGCTGCAGGAGGAGCTTGCGGCCGAGCTTGCCGACGAATCGAACCGCAGCCTCAAGGCGCTGGCAGTGATGAGCGCACTGCTTTTGCCGGGCACCCTGATCGTCGGCATATTCGGCATGAACACCGGCGGGCTGCCATTCACCGACAGCCCCAGCGGCTTCATCCTGGCGATGCTGCTGGCGGTCGGCGCGACCGGCCTGTTCTACTGGCTTCTACTATGCGCCGGCGCCAAACTGCGGTTCTGAGGCCGACTAATGGCGGCGTTCGTTCGCCTGTATGCAAAGTACGGGCTGGCACGTCGAAACCACGCCGTCCCGCCTTCCGAAAATCGGTTCCGATTTTCGGGCCGATGCGCTAGAGCCTTTCGGGATTGAACCGTGCCTTTAACCCGGAAAGGCTCCCGCCGCTGCCCATGCCCCATCTTCCCGAGCATCTTCTCACCGGCTACCGCAATTTCATGAGTGGCCGCTATCTGACCGAAAGCGGGCGTTATCGCGCACTGGCCCGGGAAGGCCAGGCACCGGAAACTATGATCGTCGCGTGCTGCGATTCCCGCGCCGCGCCCGAAGCGATCTTCGATGCTGGGCCGGGCGAACTGTTCGTGCTGCGCAATGTCGGCAATCTGGTGCCGCCCTATGCGCCCGACGATCAGTTCCACTCGACATCGGCAGCGCTCGAATTTGCCGTGCAGAGCCTCAAGGTCAAGAACATCGTGGTGATGGGCCACGGCCGCTGCGGCGGCATCCGCGCGGCACTCGACACCACGGCCGCGCCGTTGTCGCCGGGTGATTTCATCGGCAAATGGATGAGCCTGATCGCGCCGGCGGCCGAGACCGTATCGTCCAGCACCTTCATGACCGCGACCGAGCGCCAGACCGCGCTGGAGCGCATATCGATCCGATATTCCATCGCCAATCTGCGTACCTTCCCTTGCGTCTCGATCCTCGAAGGCAAGGGGCGGCTATCGCTGCACGGCGCCTGGTTCGATATTTCGACCGGTGAGCTTTGGGTGATGAACAAGGAGACCGGCGATTTCGAGCGGCCGGAGACGGAGTAGGAGACAAGGGCATGGTGCGAATTCCGGTCGCGTTCGCGGCGGCAGCACTGCTGTGCTCGGCAGATTTCGCCCGCGCCGACGACAGCGCGATCATCGACCGCTGGTATTCGGCACTGCTCGTCGCCGACCGCACCGAATTGTCGGACCTGCTCGCCGACGACGTCCGCATCAAGCTCGACGACCTCGGCGTCGTGCAAAGCAAGCAGGAATTCATCGCTTCGATCGCCGAGTGGCAAGGCGCCGTCGCCGGCGCCGAAATCCGCCACCGGATCGAGAAGACCGAGGGCGGCGTCACCACTGTGATCGCCTGCTATGATTTTCCCAGCAACGACATGCTGATGCAGGAGACCTTTGCGGTCGCCAACGACCAGATCACCGCCAGTTCGCAAGCCGCGATCGCGGAAAACTGCGACGGCTACTGAGGAAATCATGAACGGGGCGTGCTGTTGCGTGGAGCCGGCCGGCGTCCTACATCGGTGACGATCCGCCTCCTCCCGCCATCCAGCGAAAGTTTGCCCATGCCGTCCGCCGTCGACCTCGCCGCCCATCCGCTGACTGAATGGCAAGGGCCGCTCGGCCTGCCCGATTTCACGCGCATTGGCGACGGTGATTTTTCTCCGGTGTTCGACGCCGCCCTGAAGACGCATGAGGCCGAGATCGAGGCGATTGCCGGCAACACCGGGACGCCGACCATCGACAATACACTTGCCGCGCTCGAACTCGCCGGCGAGGCTCTCGACCATGTCTCGTCGATCTTCTGGTGCCGCGCTGGCGCCCACACCAACGAGGCAATCCAGGCGCTGGAGCGCGACATTTCGCCGAAGATGTCGCGGCATTTCTCGGCGATCTCGATGAACGAGCGCCTCTTTGCCCGCATCGACGATCTCTATCAACGCCGCGAGACTCTGAAGCTCGATGCCGAAACGCTGCGCGTACTGGAAAAGACCTGGAAAAACTTCGTCCGCTCCGGTGCCAAGCTCGACGCCGAAGGCAAGAAGCGGCTGGCGTCGATCAACGAGGAATTGTCGTCGCTCGGCACCAATTTCGGCCAGAACCTGCTTGCCGACGAGCGCGACTGGGCGCTGTTCCTCGACGAGGCTGACCTTGCCGGCCTGCCGGAATTCCTGAAAAGCTCGATGGCGGAAGCCGCCGAGATGCGCGGCCAGAAGGGCCGCTACGCCGTCACCTTGTCGCGTTCGATCTACGAGCCGTTCTCGACCTTCTCAGAACGCCGAGACCTGCGCGAGACGGCGTTCCGCGCCTTCATCATGCGTGGCCAGAATGGCGGCGCCACCGACAACACGGACGTAGTGCGCGACATGCTGCGCCTGCGCGCCGAAAAGGCGAAGCTGCTCGGCTACGAATCATATGCCGCGTTGAAGCTCGACGACACAATGGCCAAGACGCCGGAGGCGGTGCATACGCTGCTCGACCCGGTTTGGAAAAAGGCATTGGAGAAGGCCGCCGCCGACCAGGCCGAATTGCAGCGGCTGGCGGCCGAGGCCGGCAGCAATGAAAAATTCGCCGCCTGGGACTGGCGCTTCTATCAGGAGAAGCTGCGCGCCGAGAAATTCGCTTTCGACGAGGCCGAACTGAAGCCGTATCTGCAGCTCGACCGCATCATCGACGCCTGTTTCGACGTGGCGACACGATTGTTCGGCATTTCTTTCGAGGAAAAGAAGGGCATTGCCACCTGGCATCCGGACGCACGTGTTTTCGTCGTGAAGAATGCCGACGGCAGCGAGCGCGGCCTTTTCCTCGCCGATTATTTCGCGCGACCCTCGAAACGCTCCGGCGCTTGGATGAGTGCACTCAAATCCGGCTATAAGCTTGGTCCTGGCTCGAAGCCGGTCATCTACAATATCATGAATTTCGCCAAGCCGCCGGCCGGCGAGGCCGCCTTGCTGTCGGTCGATGAAGCCAAGACGCTGTTCCACGAATTCGGTCATGCCCTGCACGGTATGCTGACCGACGTCACCTGGCCATCGGTCGCTGGCACCTCGGTCAGCCGCGATTTCGTCGAGCTGCCCTCGCAGCTCTACGAACACTGGCTGACGGTACCGGCGGTGCTGGAAAAACATGCGCTGCATGTCAAGACCGGCAAGCCGATGCCAAAGGCGCTGGTCGACAAGATGCTGGCGGCGCGCACCTTCGGCGCCGGCTTCGCCACGGTCGAGTTCACCGCCTCGGCCTTGGTCGACATGGCCTACCATGCGCGCCCGGAGGCGCCGCAAGAGCCGCTTCGTTTCGAAGCCGAAACGCTCGAAAGGCTCAATATGCCGGACACCATCGCGATGCGTCACCGCACTCCGCATTTCGGCCATATCTTTGCCGGCGATGGCTATTCGGCCGGCTATTATTCCTACATGTGGTCGGAAGTGCTCGACGCCGACGCCTTCGCCGCCTTCGAGGAAGCAGGCGATCCGTTCAACCCGGCGCTGGCCGAGCGGCTGCGCAAGAACATCTACGCCGCCGGCGGCTCGAAGGACCCCGAAGAACTCTACACCGCCTTCCGCGGCAAGATGCCTTCACCGGAAGCAATGATGGCCAAGCGCGGACTGGTCTAAGCCTTGCCCGGCCCTTCTCGGGCCGGCTCGGCCTCACCGGCCGCGGCTGTCTCGTTGAGGAAGCCGGCGATCCGCTCCGCCGTCTTGGTCGTGGCAAAGGAGAGCAATCGGCCGCGATGGACCACGGGCTCGCCGCTCTCATTGTCCCAGATATCGAACCGGCAGCTTGGGTTCGCTATGGCTTCGAAGCGGTCCTTCATATCGACAGCTCCGGTCATGGTGTCGCCACGGGTGCCAGAGATTGAGCGGTGCGCCCGACGGTACTCGCGCCTTGCTGCGTTTGCGTGAAGCAGACGCCGCGCTGCAGCATCGGCAGGATTGCCGCCGGCACGTCGGCAACAAGACATGCCGTCGACACGTGGCCGCTGAGAAACCCCGCCTCCTCGAGATGATCGAGCAGGTCGAGCCAGGGCGACCAGAAACCGAAGAAGTCGGCGACCAGGATCGGCTTGTCGTGCCGGTCGAGCTTGCGCCAGGTCATCACTTCGGCCAGTTCCTCGATGGTGCCGATTCCGCCCGGCAGCGCTACAAATGCATCCGCATAGTCGAACATCAGCCGCTTGCGCATGTGCATGTCCGGAACCGCTATGATTTGGGCGACGCCGCGCGGCATCCGCATCCGCTCCAGAAGGAAGTGCGGCGCAATCGCGATCACCTCGCCGCCGGCGTCTGCCGCCGCGGAAGCCACGGCGCCCATCAACCCTTCACCGCCGCCGCCATAGACGAGGCGGATGCCGGCACTGCCGATTTCGCGGCCCAGCGCCGCGGCCGCTTGCGCGAGGCGCCGGTCGTTGCCGGCGCGGGCGCCGCCGAACACGCAGACGGTGCCGATACGGGTCTGCGTCGGATAGAGCAGCCCCTCCAGGGAAGGCGCATCGTCGTCATTGAAAATTCCGAACATGGCTCTGTCTCCATTTGGCTTCAGTTGAACGATGGTCCTGCGGGCGCGGCTCTAGTCGCCCTGCCCCGCCGCGGCGGAACGGGTTGGTGGGCTTTCGCCGGCGTCGGCAAACAGCAGAAGGTCGGCCCTCGCCCACAGCGCGTAGCAGGCGAGCAATGTCAGCGGCGCGGTGACAAGGGCGGGTGAGGCCCCCGACCACACTTCAGGCACGGCGGAGCCGGCCGAAAGGGCTGCCGCCGATGCCGCAGGCAGGCGGCTGGCCAACACTGCGCTGCGGAACGGATCGGGCCACCTGGCCGGCCAACCGGGCACAATCATGCCGGACACGGCGCTGCCGAATTTTCCCAACGCATGCAGCAGTCCGGCAGTCGCAGCCAGCACCGGTTGGCCGAGCAGGAACAGCGCTACGCCGAGCCCGATCGCGCCGAGCCCCGACAGGAGATCGGCGCGCCGGTTAAGCGCCGGATCGGGGACATCGCGGCCAGCCCAGGCGCGGTGATAGACTTCGCCGCTGCAGAAGAAGATCGACGTCGCCAGCGTCAACGCCACGGCGCTGCCGCTGCCGGCAAAATAGTCGAACAGGGTGCCGGCACCCCATTCAGGGCCGGTGGCGAGCTGCATCGCCACGCCCATTGCCAGCCCCAGCGCGTTGCCAAGATTGTAGTAGCCGCCCGGACCGGAAATGCGCGCCCGGATGGCAGCCGCAAATCGCGACACCGCCCGGGCGGTCCGACTGGGGCCGGCAGATTTCGGTTTTAAGTCGATAATCGACGGCTCGAAGGAGAGGCGATCGACCAGCCCGGAGGCATCACGCCAGCTGGCCGGCGCGTCGTTCCAGATTGAAAGCGCGAAATGCCGGCCGAACGGCGCACGGTCGTTGTCGAATTGCATTGGATCCTCCTTTTCAGCTGCGGTGGCATTTGACGGCACGATGAGCGGGCGTTTGCTACGGGCGGTCATGGCGAGACGAGCCCCACGGCCATGACCAATGCGACGGTGGACAGGATGAGCCCGGAGATGAGATCGAAGATGCGCAGGCTGGCACGGCTGCGCAGCAGCGGCGCCACGAGGCCGCCGCCGAGCGCATAGCCGTAACAGCCGAGCGCCGACATCAGGATCAGCGTCACCATGAATTCGAGCTGCGTACCACTCGCAGCGAAAGACTGGCCGAACGCCGCCGGCACGAACAGCCGCTCGACGTAGGTCAGCGGGTTCATCCCGACCACGCCCATGACGCGGGCTACGCAGGAGCGGCTGGTCTCGGCCTTGCCGGAGCGGTCCTCGGCCTCGCCGACGGCCAATGCTGCACGAAAGGATTTCACCGCAAACCAGGAGACCGCCGCCAGGCCAAGCCAGGAGAGCGCCGTTCCGAGTGAGGGATCGAGGCCGGCGATCGAGCTGCCGAGCATATAGGAGATGGCGATCAGGGCGACATAGGTCGCCCACACCAGGCTCGCCACGAACATCACCCGCCCGCGCAGCAAGCCTTCCCTGATCATCATCAGGTTGTTCGGCCCTATCGAGGCCATCGAGGCCATGCCGAGCGCAAGCCCAGCCTGGAATCCGCCCGCGTCGGCAAAGCTCATGGAGCTCCCTCCAGCGATGATATGACGGGATCGGCCGGATTCGCCGGCCCGGGCGAGGTGACGAGATAGAGGATGGTGCCGAGCATCATCATCGCGCCGAGAGCCCCCATGGGCGAGATCCGCTCACCGAGAAAAAGGGCGGCGCCAGTCGCGCCGAACAGGCTTTCGGCGCTGACGATCACCGCTGCGTGGCTGGCAGAGGTAAAGCGCTGGGCAACGGTCTGGATGCCGAAGCCGGCGGCAGTCGAGAACACGCCGAGCACAAGCAGTTGCGGCCAGGCATCGAGTGCCGTCGCGACCGACAAATTGCCATGCGAGAGGGCTAGCGGCAGGGTGACCGCCGCAGTGCCGAGGAACTGCGCCGCCATGGTGGCAAACGGGCGCCCATGGGTTTGCATGTGGCGGCCGAGCTCGACCGTCCACAATGCATAGCATGCGGCCGACAGCACCACCGTCGTGTCGCTGCCATTGAAGCCGGCGATGCCGCCAGACAATAGCAGCGCGCCGATCAGGGTCATGCCGGCGGCAAACCCGACCGTCGCGGTCAGCCGCTCCCCGACCAGAACCCACGCTGCAACCGGCGTCATCACGGTCGCGGTGCTGATCAGTAAGCTGGCATTGGTGACCGAGGTGCCGAGATAGGCAATCTGCTGCAGAACGATCGAAATGGCGAATAGCGCGCCGACCCTTGCCAAGCTGGCGCGAAAACCTTTGGTCTTCGCTACCCGGCTTTCTCCAATCATCAGCGGCAGCACCAGAAGTCCGGCGATCAGGCAGCGCATGCCGGCCGCGCTCAGCGGGTCGAGATATCCGAGCACAGTCTTCTGCGAGACATTGCCGAAACCCCACAAAGCGGCGGCAAGCAGGAGAAGCAGGTTGGCGTGAAGCTTCGACATCGGCTCTTCCCCCTAGAGCCGATTGCAGGCATGTGCCGATTCAAGCTGTTTGCGAGAGCCTGGCGGGCTTCGGCCGGCACGCCCTGAAGACGCGCTGGAACTGCGCTTGCAGGCTGCCGGTGGTGCTGTGTGCCGGCCGCGCTGAGAACCTTTGGAACCGCTCTGCGCGCTCGGTCCGGCGTCGCGGATTTTGTCTCGAAGTGCTGAAGTAGCCGCCATTTCAAACCCCCGCCGCCTGATCGATGGACACAGGCGAAGGGCCTGCGGCAATCGACTTTTATCGACGGGGTGAGGTTCCGATAACGTGGCTTACGGATGGCTTACGGGGCGTTTTTCGAGGTGGTCATGGTGCCGAAGCGACGCTCAGCGCAGCAAGGTTAGGGGGTCGTTCGGAAGGTTGGAGAAGGAGGCAACGCCCTCTGGCCTGCCGGACGAGCGACCTGAGAGGCTGATCTTTGCCGCCCGATGCCTAACGCGTTCGTAAACGCCGGTCGATGGCCGCAAGTCGCGAGCGGCCTTCTCTCGGCGTCGCGAAATCGCCCCTGCCCGAGTAAGCTTGCGCAAGCGGAACAGCGCCCAAGGCCGCTGTCTTCGGCATGCAACCAGGCAAGGGGATTCGAAAAATCCGCTGGTGGAGCTGAGGAGGATCGAACTCCTGACCTCGTCATTGCGAACGACGCGCTCTCCCAGCTGAGCTACAGCCCCGTCCAGCGGATGGGGCTTTTATCGGCCGCTGAGGTTTCCTGTCAAGGCTGTGCGTGTCGCCGAATTCTCGTCTGCCGCTGGTCCGGCTTCGCCATGCGGCAGAGGCGGCTCTTGCCGCTTTCCCCTGCAGTGGCTACATGTCGGGCGTTCGCAAGGAGCAACCGATGATCGCAGTCTTTTACACGCTGCATGCCGCGATTAATATCTATTGGTATATTGTGATTGGCGCGGCTATCTTCTCTTGGCTTTACGCCTTTAACGTCGTCAATTCGCGTAACCAGCTTGTCGACTCGATCGGCAACATGCTCTATCGACTGACCGAGCCGGCATTGCGGCCGATCCGCCGCATTCTCCCGGACCTTGGCGGCATCGATATCTCGCCGATCATCCTGTTGCTGGCGCTGACATTTATCAGCGTCTTCCTAGACACGACGGTTCAGCCGATGTTCGGTATCGGATCGATGTGAGTCACGGGACGAACCGTTTCTTTCGACTTCGCGCCGACGGCATCGACCTGTTCGTCCGGCTGACGCCGAAATCAGCGATGGACAGGCTGGAAGGCATCGAGACATCGGCGGATGGGCGAAGCTATTTAAAAGCCCGTGTCCGCGCCGTGCCGGAAAACGGGGCCGCCAATCGAGCGCTGGAAAGGCTGGTCGCCAAGGCGCTTGACGTACCCGCATCAGCCGTCTCGGTCGTCGCCGGCGGCACCGCGCGACTGAAGACGCTGCGCGTGCTTGGCGATCCCGCGGCGCTGACCAAACGCATCGATACGCCCGGCACGCCTGCGCCATGATCTCGGCTCGCTCACCGAGCCCGGCAGAAAAAAGGCCGGGCTGCAAGCCCGGCCAGATGTGAAGGTCGAAAACCTTCAGAGGGGAACGCGCCGGACGAATGGGAGGAAACATCCGACGCCGATTGCATATGGGTTGGCGTCGATGACGTTTCAATGAGGTTGGGGGAACCACCTTCGCGATCAGGCTTTTAAACATTTCGACTATCTGATCAGCAGCTCGACGAGGTCGATCCGTCCTATCGCGACCGATGCGGCAGGACACGCACCGCAACCCCGACCGGAAGCTCAATATGACCACTATTCGAGTCCTATTCTTCGATGTTCTGGGAACCGTCGTTGACTGGCGCAGCGGTATCGCAAGGGAGGCCGGCGCCTTCCTCGCGCGAAATGGTGCACAGCAGGTCGATCCCGGTGAATTCGCCGATGCATGGGCGTTGCGTTATGACGCCTCGACCGAAGCGGTGCGGACAGGGCACCGGCCTTTCGTTTCACTCGACGGGATAAACCGGGAGAATCTGGACGCCGCTCTCGTCCAGTTCGGGCTGACCCCATCCGAGCTGCCGGCCGCCGAAGTTGAGGAACTCAATCTCGCCTGGCATCGGCTGGAGCCGTGGCCCGATTCGCTGAAAGGCCTTGCGAGGCTGAGGGAACGCTTCATCATCGCGCCGTTGTCCGGGGGCAATACCCGGCTGTTACTGGATATTGCCAAGCGCGCCGGCCTGCCTTGGGACACCGTCCTTGGCTCGGATGTGTTCGGCACCTACAAGCCTGCGCCACAGGCTTATCTCCGCGCAGTGGAGATCCTGGGGGTGCGACCTTCGGAGGCCGTGTTAGTCGCCGGGCATAACGACGACCTGGCTGCGGCACGAAGGTGCGGTATCGGAACCGCTTTTGTTGCTCGGCCGAAAGAGCATGGTCCGGCGCAGACGACCGATCTCTCGCCTCTTGAGAGCTGGGACTTTGTGGCCGACGACCTTGTCCATCTCGCCCAAGTTCTCGCGTAGGCACAGGGCAAAAAACCTAAGCGATGTCGTCGCGGATGCAGGCCTTCAGATGACCCTCGGCTGTCGCCCTCAGCGGCGGCACAGCCCCGGCGCAAGCCTCCAGCGCAAACGGGCAACGGGTCCGGAAAACACAGCCCGACGGCGGGTTTGCCGGGCTGGGAATATCGCCCTTGAGCACCTGCCGGTCTTGCCTGGCCAACGGATCGAGCGACGGAATGGCCGACAGCAGCGCGCGCGTATAGGGATGCTGCGGCCGGGCATAGAGCTCGGCCGCCGGCGCAACCTCCATGATGCGCCCGAGATAGAGCACGATGACCGTGTCGCAGATGTACTCGACCACGGCCAGATCGTGCGAAATGAACAGCATGGTCAGCCCAAGCCGGAGCTGCAGGTCGCGCAACAAATTGATGATTTGGGCCTGGATCGAGACGTCGAGCGCCGAGACCGGCTCGTCGGCGACAATGAATTCCGGCTCGAGCGTCAGCGCCCGGGCGATGCCGATGCGCTGGCGCTGGCCGCCCGAGAATTCATGGGCGTAGCGATCATAGGCGTCGACCGGCAACTCGACCGCGGCAAGTGCCTTCTCGGCCTTCGCCCGCCGCTCGGATTTCCTGCCAATGCCTTGAATGTCCAAGCCTTCGGTGAGGATCTGCCCGATCGTCATGCGCGGCGACAGGCTGGCGAAGGGATCCTGGAAAATATACTGCATCTTGCGGCGCTGGCGGCGCAACTGGGCGGCACCCAGCCTGGTGATGTCGGTGCCGCCATAGCTGATCTGGCCGGATGTCGGCTCGATCAGACGCAGCACCGAGCGGCCGATCGTGGTCTTGCCGGAGCCGGATTCGCCGACCAGCCCGACCACCTGACCACGCCTGACCTCGAACGAAATATCCTCCAGTGCCCTGACGATGGGGCCGCGCGAAAACGCGGTCGGCGCAAAATGCTTGGTCAGGTTTTTGACCGATAGGAACGGGGCGCCCTCCATCAGAGCTCCTCCCAGCGCAGGCAGCGGCTTTGCTGGGTCGGCGTCGCCGCAAACAATGGCGGCACCGCGGCGCGGCAGGCAGTGATAGCCATCGGGCAGCGCGGCGCGAAGGAACAGCCCTTGGGCAGCAAGGCGAGCGACGGAACATTTCCGGCAATGGTCGGCAGCGGCGTCCCCGCTATCTTCAGCGCCGTGGCCTCGCCGAGCCTCGGCACCGAGCGCATCAACCCCGCCGTATAGGGATGACGCGGGCGGGTGAACACTTCGCTCACCGGACCTGTTTCGACGATACGCCCGGCATACATCACCGCTACCCGGTCGGCAATTTCGGCTACGACGCCGAGATTGTGAGTGACGAACAGGATGCCCATGCCGCGCTGCGCCTGCAGCTCGGCCAAAAGATCGAGAATCTGGGCCTGGATTGTGACGTCCAGCGCGGTTGTCGGCTCATCGGCGATCAGCAAGCCTGGATCGCAGGACAGGGCCATGGCGATAGTGGCGCGCTGGCGCATCCCGCCCGACAGCTCGTGCGGATACTGTCGCGCCCGCCGCTTCGGATCGGGAATGCCGACCTGCTCCAGCAGCCGCACCGCGTCTGCTTCTGCCTCGCGATGCGATTTGCCGAGATGGATGCGGATCGGCTCGGCAATCTGCTCGCCGATCGTGTAGACCGGGTTGAGGCTGGCCATCGGCTCCTGGAACACCATGCCGATCTCGTTGCCGCGTATCTTGCGCAGCGACTCGGCATCGAGGCTGGTCAGCTCGGTGACCGTGCCGTTCTTGCGCCGCAGCGCGATCGACCCCTCAGCGATATGCCCGACCCTTTTCGGCAACAGGCCGATGATCGACAGGCTGGTGACGGATTTGCCGGATCCGGATTCGCCGACGAGCGCCACCGTCTCGCCGGAGCCGATCGTCAGGTCGACATCCGTTACCGCCGCGATGTCGCGCCCCGCAATGCGGAACACCGCGCGCAGGCCGGAAATCGAGAGTATCGGCGCGACACTCAGCGGAGCAGCCCCACGTCGCGAAGGATCATGTCGATCTTTGCGGTTTCCTCCCCGTTCAGACTGCGTTGCGGCCGCGCCATGGTGTTCGAGGCGATGATGCCGAGGCTCTTCATCGCTGCCTTGAAGGCGCCGACGCCGGCCGAGCCGGCGCTTGTCCTGCCGAGCGAGATCCAGACGATCTCGAACAGTTTCAACAATCGCTCCTGCTCTAGCCGTGCTTCGGCATGCTGGCCGGCCTGCGTCAGCTTCCACAGCCTGACGTAACCATGCGGGTCGACATTGGCGAGGCCCGGCACGACGCCATGCGCGCCCATGGCCAGCACACTGTCGACCAGGATCTCGGAGCCGGTCATGCCGAAGAAACCCGGATCGTCGGCCATATCCTTGAGCACGTAACGCAGATTGCCGTCATCGCCGCTGGAATCCTTGATGCCCGCGATGGCGCCTTCCCTGGCGAGGCCGACCGTGGTCTTGCGCTCCAGCTTGACGTGAACGCAGACCGGGATGTCGTAGGCGATGACGGGAATGTCGATCGCATCCTTGATATAGCGGAAGTGGTCGCCGATCTCCGGCTGGCTGGTGCGGGTATAAAACGGCGCGGTGACAACAATAGCGTCGACGCCGGCCGATCTGGCGATACGTGCGTGGTTGATGACACGATCGGTCGTCGGGTCGATGACCCCAGCGAAGATCGGAACCCGGCCGTTATTGACCTTGACTGCATGCTCGAGGATGGCCCTGCGGCCTGCCTCGTCGTGGAAGACCACCTCGCTGGTCGAGCCGAGCACGAACAGCCCGTGGACACCGCCGTCGAGCAGGTTCTCGATGGTGCGGGTGAACGACGGGAAGTCGATGCTGAAATCGGCATTGAGCGGGGTGACGACAGGTGGCACGACGCCGGTAAACAGGGGCATTTTGATGAACCTTTGAGGTCAGTTGAGATCGGAGCGAGGATCGAATGCATCGCGCAAGCCGTCGCCGATGAAATTGATGGCGAGGACGGTGAGCACCAGTGCGGCGCCCGGGAACATCCATTGCCACGGGTAATTTTCCAGCACGACGGTGGAGCGGGCGAGATTGAGCATGTTGCCCCAGCTGGCTTCTGGCGGTGCGATGCCAAGGCCGAGAAAGGACAGGCCGGCCTCGAGCAGGATAGCGTTGGCGATCTGCAAGGTGGCGTAGACGACCAGGATATCGATGCAGTTGGGCAGGCCATGCCGGAACAGCAGATGCGGCAGCCCCGCGCCCATGCCCCGGGCCGCAACGACGAAATCGCGCTCGCGCAGTTCGAGCAGCCGGGCGCGCACCATGCGCGACAGCACTGGCCAGGAGAGCAGCGAGATCACCAATATGGTCGGGGCGATGCCGGTGCCGGCAATCGAAGCCAGCACCAGCAGGAAGATCACCGGCGGCAGCGTCATCGCCAGATCGACGAAGCGCATCACCGTGCCGTCGACGAGACGCCCGCCAAAGCTGGCGACGGCGCCGACCAGGAAGCCGATGACGGTCGAAATGGCGACCGAGCAGACGGCAACCAGCAATGAGATCCGCCCGCCTTGCAGCAACCGGGCCATGACGTCACGCCCGACGCCGTCGCTGCCCAGCCAATGAATGGCCGACGGGGCCTTGTTCATCGCCCTGAGGTCGATGGCGTTCGGGCCGAACGGCCACCACAGAGGATAGGTCGAAACCGCCAGCAGGATGGGAATGACGATCAAAAGCCCGGCGCGCGCCGCGCGGTTTTCAAAAAAGCGGTCGAGCGCGCGGCGAAGCGGGCCTTTGGTCTGTGGCGCGGCTGTCCGGTCGGCTGTCGGGTCCGGCGCGGTGATTGCCATCACGCCACCTGAATGCGCGGGTCTACGACGGCATAGACGACGTCGGTCAGGAGATTGACCAGGATGACGCAAACGCCGATCACCAGGGTTGCGCCCATGATCACCGGGTAATCGCGGGTGCCGACGGCATTGACCAGAAGCAGCCCCATGCCCGGCCAGTTGAACACGCTTTCCAGGAAAATGGCGCCGCCGATGGCGATGCCCACGGTCGAGCCGATCAGGGTGATGACCGGCAAAAGCGCGTTGCGGGTGGCGTGCTTGATGATCACCCAGAACTCGCGCACGCCCTTGGCACGCGCGGTCCGCACGTAATCCTGGTTGAGCACTTCCAGCAGCGAAGCGCGCATGTAGCGCATGATCAGCGCGGCATGGCCGATCGATAGCAGGCAGGCGGGCAGGATGAGGTGCGCAAGCACATCCGTCATCGAGAACGGCGCGCCCGCCGTCTGCATGCCGCCGGACGGCGCCCAGCGCAGCAATACCGAGAATAAATAGAGACCAAGCAGCGCCGTCAGGAAAGCTGGGCTGGAGATACCGATAAACGACAGCACCGACAGCGCGATGTCGGACGGTTCGTTACGGCGCACCGCACTGAAAATGCCGGCGGAAATGCCGAGCACGATGGCGATCGCCAGGCCCGTGCCCATCAGCAGCGCCGTCGGGCCGATGCGTTCCATGACCAGTGGCAGCACGGCAACGCCGCTGCGCTGGATCGAATAGCCGAAATCACCGCTCAGCGCCGCGCGCAGCCAGGCGAGATATTGCACGGGAAGCGGCCGATCGAGCCCGAGCCGTTCGCGCAGGCCCTCGAGGTCGGAAGCCGACATGGGGACCGACGGGTTGATATAGGCGTCGATCGGATCGCCCGGCGCCAGCCGCAGCAGGATGAAGATCAGGATGCTGAGCGCGACCAGCATCAGCAATCCTGTGGCACTGCGGCGGGCAATGAAGCTCAACATTGGCTATCCGTGGCGATGGCAGGCGGCGCCAAAGTGGTTCCGCCTGCTCGCTTGGTTGCGGAGTTCTTACGGGATGTCCCAGCGCTCGGGGTGAGCTGCATAAGGACCGCCGCCCGGCGCCGGCGTCCAGACGAAGTCACGCAGCTTGTTGGAGGCCACGCCATAGCGGTTGGCCACCCACAACGTCGCCCAGGGCAGGTCCTTGTTCATGACCTTGCAGACCTCCTGCCAGGATTGATCGAGCTTGGCCGGATCGGTTTGACCGAGCGCGGCGTCCAATGCAGTGCTCAGATCATCGAACTCGATGCGCATGGTGTTGAAGCCTGCCGGTGGAATCTGCGACTTGTTGAGGCCGGGGTTGAGGCCGGCCGGATTGGGGCCGTTTTGCAGGCCGGCATAGACCATCGGAAATGCATTCCAGTCCGGCGTGCCTTGCTTGTAGACGATGCCGTTGTAGGTCGGCGTATCGACGACGCGCGGCACCACATTGATGCCGACCTCGGCCAGCATCGACTGGACAGCGGCCATCACGTTGGCGGCTTGCGGCGAGCCGTAATAGGTCAGCAAGGTGATCGGCTTGTCGCCATTGATCTTGTCCCAGCCCGCCTCGGTCAGCAGCGCCTTGGCCTTTGCCGGATCGTAGGCATAGGGTTCGAGGTCTGCCGGAACGAGATGCGGCGCGACATAGCCGCAATTGGCTGGCTTGGCGGCACCGCCGTAGAGGCTGTCGATGATGGCGTTGCGATCGATCGCATACATAATCGCCTGGCGGACACGGATATCCCTAAACAGGTCGACCTTCTGGTTCAGGCCGATATAGTTGACCACGTACGAGGCACCTTCGATCACCTTGAAATTGCTGTCGCTCTTGAAGGATGCCGCATCGTCGGGCTCGACATAGGTGAACTGGATCTCGCCGGCGCGGAGCGCGGCGACGGCCGCCGCCGGCGACTCGAAATAGCGGTTGATGAGCACGTCTACCTTCGGCTTGCCGCTGCGATAGTCGTCATCGGCTGCCAGTTCGACATATTGGTCGGTCACGTAGCGCTTGAACTTGAACGGGCCGGTGCCAACCGGAGCGGTCGACCACCAGGTGCTTGTCGCCAGTGATTCCGGCGGCAGAGCGGCCAGGGCATGCTCCGGCAGGATCATTAGCTGCGAGAGGATGGATAGAAACGAGCCGTTCGGTTTCGATAGCTTCACCACTGCGGTGTGGTCATCCGGTGCATCGACCGAGGCGATGTTGGCGAGGCGGGCGGCAAACAGGCTGCCGGAGGCCTTGTTCTTGGCAAGCTCGAGGGTGAACTTGACGTCCTTCGAGGTGAACGGTTTGCCGTCATGCCAGGTCTCGTTGACCAGGTTGAACGTATAGCTCAGCTGGTCGTCGCTGATCTTGTAGTCCTTGGCGAGGTCGCCTTCGATCTCGGTCAGCCCGGCATTGAAGATGACCAGCGGTTCGAAATAGGTGCTGAGCCAGGTGTAGCCGCCGGTCGCGACCAGCGGGTTGAAGTTCTTGGGAAAACCGCCCGGGCCGACGTCGAAGCCGCCCGCAATGGTCTTGGCGCTTTGTGCCTGGACATTGGTCAATGGGGCAATGCTGGCGAGCAGCAGCCCGGCGACTGAGAATGCGATGGTCCTGATGCGCATGGTTTCCTCCCTTGGCATATTCAGGTTGTTCTTCAGCTTGCTCGGTTTTTGGCGATAACCTGCTGGATCCCCCGGTAATGGTCGTCGAGCCGCCGACGCGCCTGGTCGACATCCTTGGCGGCGACAGCCTCGACGATCTCGTGATGGTCGCGCCATGTCGCCAGCGGCGTCGGATTATCGAGATTGGTGAAATTCGAGGCCTTGTCGAACGCCGTCCAGAAGATGTCGATCAGTGCGCTCAGCATGTGATTGTTCTGGCAGCGGAACAGCAGCTGGTGGAATTGCTGGTCCTCTTCGGCGAAGCTCTCATGGCGCTCGGCACGTTGCCGCATGCGCTCGGTCAACTGGCGCAGCGCCTCGATATCCTCGGCACTGATCATCTCGATCGTCTTGGCGATGAGGCCGGTTTCCAGCACGCGGCGGATTTCGCGCAGCTCTTCGACATCGCGCAGCGAATCCTGCAAGCCGTATGCCAGGTTATCCAGCAGCGGCTTGAACGAGAACTCCTTGACGAAGACGCCGATGCCGCGCCGCGTCTCCAGGATGCCGATCGATTCCAGCGCCTTGATGGCTTCCCGCACGGAGTTGCGGCCGACGCCGAGCCGCTGCGCCAGGAACGTTTCCGGCGGCAAGGGATCGCCTGCCTTGAGCTGGTTGCTTTCGATATAGGCCCTGAGGCTTTCCTGCACGGTGACGTGAAGAAGCGGCGGTCTGCTCAACGGTTCGATCGACTTCAGTTCCGCCATCCCACTGCTTTCATCATCCGCCGGATTAGCCTGCCCGCTTGTCGTATAGCTACTTGTAGGATATCCTGCAAGCCCATAACAAACCTGCTGCCTTCGAATGAAGATTACCCTCGCCGGCTCGAGCCACTGGCACGCCGAAATGCACCTCGACGCCGCACGCTTTTACGGTGCGGAGATCGCCGGCATCTGGGACGAGGATCCTGGCCAAGCGCATGGGTTCGCCGCGCACCACGATCTGCCGTTTATCAAAGATTTCACGGAGATACTCTCCAGCCCGCCGGATGCGATCCTGTTGATGGGGCACCCTTCGAGGGTGCCGGCGCGGGCACGCGCGATCATCGCGGCAGGGATACCGTTGATCCTGGAGAAGCCGGCGGCCAGCCATACGAGGGAACTGATGGCGCTGCGCGAGCTTGCCAGGCAGCACCAGGCTTTTGTCGCTGTTCCCCTGCCCAACCGTTTCGGGCCGGCCGTTGCCGGCTTTGAACGGCTGCGCCGGCAAGGTCGCGCCGGGCCGGTGGCGCATTGCCAGTTCCGGCTGGTCAACGGCCCGCCGCAACGCTACATCGCCGACGGTGTCGCCTGGGTCGTCGATCCGGCGGTTGGCGGCGGGGGTGCGTTGAGGAATCTCGGCATACACGGCGTCGACGCGGCACTCAGCCTCGCAACCGGCAAGCTCGGCCTGAAAAGCGTTTCGATCGCGAACCGCATTCATCCCGGCCCGGTCGAGGACCATGCGCTGCTGGTGCTGGAAGACGAGGCCGGCGCGGTGTTCATCGTCGAGGCCGGTTACACCTTTGCCTCGATGCGCCCCGGCGGTGACTTCGAGTGGCGTATCGTCAGTGCCAATGCCACCCTCATCGATCATGGCGACCATGCCACCTGCGCAACGCTCGACGATGCGGCCGTTGCCGATTTGCCGGTCGAACTGCCGGCAACGCGCTATCGTCTGTTCATGCGTGATACGCTTGACCGGCTGGCCAGAAAGGCGCCTCCGCCGGTGTCCATCGAGGATTATGTTGCGGCGATGTCTCTGATCGACGCCGCTTATGAAAAGGCAGGATCATGATTGGGATAGGAATTATCGGCGCCGGCGATTTCGGCGCAGCCCATGCGCGGGCAATCCGTGAGGTGGGAGGCATTCGTCTCGTCGCCGCCTCTCGTGGAAATGCCGATGCGCTGCAGCGCTTCACCGCCGAATATGGCGGCTGCGGCTACACTGATTGGCGCAAGCTGCTGGACGACAAGGAGGTCGACGCGGTCCTCATTGCCACCCCGCACCATCTCCATGCCGAAATGGCCATCGGCGCAGCAAACGCCGGCAAGCACATCCTGCTCGAAAAGCCGATGGCGCCGACGGCGGCTGCCTGCGACGCGATCAACGCCGCCGTAACCGATAGCGGCGTCAAGCTGATGGTCGCCCATCTCATGCATTTCGCCCTGCCCTGCATGGCAGCCAGGCAGAAGCTGGAGCAAGGAGAGCTCGGCCGGCCGCTCATCGGATCGAGCTGGATCATCAAGCTATGGATGGAGCACAATCGCCGCGACTGGCATCTGCGCAAGTCGACCGGCGGCGGCATGCTGTTGACGGCCGGCATCCACGCGCTCGACCGCCTGGTCTGGCTGATGGATGACGATGTCGTGTCGGTGAGCGGCATGCTCGGCGCCAAGTTCCATGACCAGGAAGCAGACGACAGCGCCTTGCTTGGGCTGCGCTTCGCCGGCGGCGGCATCGGCCAGGTGCAGAGCATCGGCTATCGCACCGGCGCTACCACCTACGCCATGGATCTGGTCTGCGAGCAGGGAACGCTGCGCATCGACATGGATCGCGGCACGATGCTTGGACGCGATACGGTCTGGACCGAGTTGCCCGGTTCATTCGAACCGAACTGGATGCACAACGCGCTGGTGCGCGAATGGAGCGCGATGCGCGATGCCATTGCCGACGACACGCCGGTGCCGGTCGACGGTCTCTATGCACGCAAGATCATCGGCATTATCGAGGCTGCCTTCGCGTCGAACGAAACCCGCCACGAACACGAGATCGCCGGTGCACGCTGACCTCGACGACCATCTGGCCCGCTTGCCCGCACACGCACCGCGCGGCGTCTGGGGCGCGGTGATGCTGGCCATCGACGATCGCGGAGCGATCGACTGGCAGGCGACGGAAGAGACGATCGCGCGGCTTTGCGCGTCAGGCGTCGACGGCGTCTATTCCAATGGCACGGCCTGCGAATTCCATTGCCAGACCGAGCCCGAATTCGACCGGCTTTGTGGGCTGGTCGCCGCAACAGCCGGCGGCGCGCGCCTTCCTTTCCAGATCGGCATCAGCCAGTCCAATCCGCGCGTCGCACTGGAGCGGCTGACGCGGGTCTCGGCGTTTGGCCCGGCGGCGGTGCAATTCACACTGCCCGACTGGTGGCCGCCCAGCGACGACGAGGTCATGCGTTTTGTCGGCCGCCTCTGCGAGGCCGCGCCCGAAACGCCGCTGGTGCTCTACAACCCGCCGCACGCCAAGCGTCGCCTGACACTCGAAGGCATCGCCCGGCTGCGCGCGGCCGTGCCGTCGCTGGTCGGCGCCAAACTGCCGGGCGGTGACGCCGACTGGTATGCCGATATGCGCCACAAACTGGACGGATTCTCCGTCTTCGTCCCCGGCCACACGCTGGCGACAGGCTATGCTGGGGGAGCCCATGGCAGCTATTCCAACGTTGCCTGCCTCAACCCGAAGGGTGCGGTACAGTGGTGGCAGATGATCCGCACCGACATGGCCGCCGCTGCCGAGGTCGAGGCCCGCATACGGGCCTTCCTCGCCGCACATGTCCTACCGTTTCGCACCCGTTACAATGTCAGCGATGCAGCGCTCGACAAGGCGATGGCGGCGGCCGGCGGCTGGGCGCCACTCGGCCCGCGACTGCTCTGGCCCTACAGCTCCGTTCCCGATCAGGAAATCCCGACGCTGGCCAGGGCCGCTCACGCGGCTTTCCCGGAATGGTGGTAGACCCGTCAGCAAGGCGCGGGACGACGGGGGCTCTTCAGCAGCCGGCTCTCGCGCCCTGTGTCGCACGGGACGCAAACGCCCCCGGCTGAGGGATATCGGCCTCGCGCCGCGCCAGCGAGTTGCGCAGCAGTGCGATCGCCTCGCGGCCGGCAGTCGCAATCTCGCGCGGCCTGTCGACGCCGACGATCATGAACTCCTTGATCCCCAAAGCGGCGTAGGAAAGCAGCGACAGCGCGACCTGCGCCGGCGGCCCGGCAAGTTCGAGCGCCTTCTGGCAGGAAGCGGCCGGCTTATCTTCCGAACGGATTCGGTCTTCCGAACGGATTCGGACGGGAAGCGCGAAACGCAGCTTGCCGGCCCGACCGTGTTCGGCGGCAGCGCCGCGTACGCGCTCCATTGACTGTCGGATTTCTGCAAGCGAGCCGGGCGCCAGCTCGAACACATCCGCATGCCTGCCCGCGACCCTGAGCGCCGTGCCCGACTGTCCGCCCATGCGGATGGTCACGTCGGCACCATGCGGCCCCTTGCGCGGCACATAGCCGCCGTTGACGCTGTAAAAGGCGCCTTCATGGTCGAACGGCCTGTCGTTCGACCACAACCGCTTCAGTAGCACCAGATATTCGTCGATGCGTTGCCAGACCACCGTATGGCCGGCCGGACGTGCCTCGGCATCGTCGTCGCTCAGCGGCTCGCTGAGCATCCTGAGCGACAGCCGGCCACGGCTTCTCGCGTCGAGGGCAGCGAGCTGCCGCGCCGCCACGGTTGGTTCGATCACGCCCGCCCAATGCGTGAGCACGACCTCGAGGGAGGAGGTCCGGTCCAGCGTCTGGGCGGCAAGGTCCATATTGGTCAGCAGCCCGGCCTGGTCGTCGATGACGATCTTCTGGAATCCGGCATCCTCGATCAGTGACAGCTTCGTCGCGGTCTCGACAAAGTCGTAGAAAAAGCTGGCGTCGGCAGCGTGGATCTTACCGGGAACATGCGTGAACTCGATCGGCATTGCCATCTCCTCCATCACGTTGAATCAGGGCGCGCGAAAGCGCACCGGCATTCGGTTCATTCAACTCCGGAATTTCTGCAAACGGCAGGCCGCTATCCCGAGGAAGCCTCGACGATCAGAGCCTTTACAAATCAGGGGATCAGCCCCAGTACCACTGCCCCGGTGAATACGAACGCAAGGGCAAAGACGAGATAAGCGAAAGCGCCGGCGTAGGCCGGCCGCCATACCTGGTCGGAACTCAGCCTTTGGCCTTTGCGGGCAGTCTGAGCGTTCTGGCTATAGGACATATCGACCTCCGTCTCGGCGCTTAATCTATAAAATCAGTAGACTTTGTCGAGTGCTATTTTCGCGCGATCTTTAGAACAATTTTCTCCAACTGCTAGACAAATTAGTGCTTTTACTGCTTAGCGCTGCCTTTTTGAGGCGTGCCGGGGTGACGGCAGAAAACGTCCGGTCCATGTGTCTGTGGCTCCTTGGCCATCCAATGGATGAGGGATAGCATCGCTGCTTGAGCGGAAAGCCGCGACGTCACGGCAAGGCAGCAGGGAGCAAAACATGGGTACAAGACTGGCCGGCAAGGTCGCCATCATTTCGGGCGGCGCGACGGGAATGGGCGGTGCGGCCTCGGAGCTTTTCGCGGCGGAGGGCGCCAAGGTGGCGATCATCGACCGCAACGGCGAAGCGGCGGCTGCCACCGCAGCGGCAATCAGGCAACGCGGCCAGGTCGCCGAGCACTGGGTCGCCGACGTATCGGACGAGCGGCAGGTCGAAGCGGCGGTGAAGGGCGTGATGGAAAAATTCGGCCCGGTCACGGTTCTGTTCAACCATGCCGGCACCATCGTCATCAAACCCTTCCTGGAGACCACGCTGCAGGAATGGGACTGGCTGCATGCCGTCAATGTGCGTTCGATGTTCCTGATGACGCGCGCCGTGCTGCCCGGCATGATCGCCGCCGGCGGCGGTTCCATCGTCTGCACCTCGTCGATCTCGGCGGTGGCGGCGACGCCGATGGAGGTGCTTTACGACACCACCAAGGGTGCCTGCCACATGTTCGCGCGTGCCATTGCCGTCGAATTCCGCGACCGCAACGTCCGCTGCAATGCGGTCTGCCCCGGCTTCATCAGGACGCCGCATGGCCTGCGCGAGGTCGCCGATCTCGACAAACTCGGCGTCGATGTCTCAGACGCGGCAATGGCGGCGCAGCAGGGGCGGATCGGCGAGCCGGAAGAGGTGGCGAGGGCAGCCCTGTTCCTGGCCAGCGACGAGGCCAGCTTCGTCAACGGCGCCCATCTGTTCGTGGATAACGGCTTTACCGCGATGTGAAGGACGGCGCGCCGCTACCGCTCTTCGCGCCGGAACGGCTTGAGCAGTGCCGAAGGAGCCACCGCATTGCGCGACATCACCGCCATGGCGACGATGGTGAAGATGAAGGGCAGCATCAGGAACGCCTCATAAGGAATGTGGCCGAGCCCACTTGCCTGCATGCGCAATTGCAGCGCGTCGACGAAGGCGAACAACAGTGCGGCGCCTGCCGAGCGCCATGGATCCCAGCGGCCGAAGACGACGAGTGCGATCGCCACCCAGCCACGCCCCGAAACCACGCCGAAGGTGAAGGCGTTGAACTGCGCCATCGACAGGAAGGCACCGGCCAGCCCCATCAAGGCACCGCCGAGGATCACCGCCTGGAAGCGCGTAGCGATGACGCTGACGCCGGCCGAATCAGCGGCGCGCGGGTTTTCACCGACCATGCGGACCGACAGGCCCCATGGCGTGCGGTAGAGCACGAAGGCGGCCAGGGGAATAGACAGCATTGCCATGTAGACCAGCGAAAACTGGTTGAACACCGCCGGCCCAAGCACCGGAATACCGGATAATATCGGGATCGGCAGCGTCTCGAACCCCTTGATGTTCGGCGGTACCGATTGCTGGCCGAAGATCAGCCTGTAGAGGAAATAGGCAAGGCCTGAACTGAACAGCGTCACGCCGATGCCGCAGACATGCTGGCTGAGGCCGAGCGCCACCGTGAACAGCGCATGCACGGCGCCCATCAGCGCGCCGGTCAGCACGGCGGCGAGCACGCCAAGCCAAAGGCTGCCGCTGAGGCTCGCCGCGGTGAAGCCGGTCATTGCCGACAACAGCATGATGCCTTCGATGCCGAGATTGAGCACGCCGGCGCGCTCGGAAAACATCTCGCCCAGCGTCGCGAAGGCAAGCGGCGTGGCGATGCGGATGATGGCGGCCAGGAAGCCGACCTGGAATATCTGCTCCAGCACCACGCTCATTTGGCTATTCCCACGCGACGGATGCGATAGGCGGTGAACAGCAGCGCCACCAGCATGGCGAGCAGCGCCGTTCCCTGGATGACATCGCTGAGGAAGGCCGGAACGCCGGTCGCCCGCGACATCGCCTCGGCGCCGGTCATGACGGCAGCAAGGAAGATCGCCGCCGGCACGACGCCGAGCGGATTGAGCCTCGCCAGCATGGCGACGACGATGCCGGAATAGCCATAGCCCGGCGAGATGTCGCTCATCACCTGGAAATGCACGCCGCCGACCTCGCCGACGCCGGCAAGGCCGGCCAGCGCGCCTGATAGCAGCGCCGTCGAAATCAGCACCCGCTCGACATTGATGCCGCCATAGCGCGCGGCTTCCGGGTTCTCGCCGGTGACCCTGATGCGGAAACCAAGCGTCGTGCGCGCGACCACGAACCAGATGACCGGTGCGGCGACCAGCGCCGCGACGACGCCGAGATGCAGTCGCGTGCCTTCGAGCAGCACTGGGAAATTCGCTGAATCCTCGATCGGCGGCGAGATCGGGTAGCCGCTGAAACTATCCTTCCATGGGCCCTCGATCAGCGCCATCAGCGCGTAGAAAATGACCGAATTGAGCAGCAGCGAGCTGACCACGTCATCGACCCTGAATTTTACCCGCAGTGTGGCAGGGATCAGGGCGACGGCCGCGCCGGCGGCGGCGCCCGCCAGCGCCATCAGCAACATGGCGAGCGGCCCCGGCATCGGGATGGCGCCGACGGCACAGCTCGCCACCGCACCGGCCAGCAATTGCCCTTCGGCGCCGATGTTCCAGAATTTGGCGCGGAAAGCGACCGCCACGGCAAGACCGGTGAAGATCATCGGCGCGGCACGCACCAGCGTTTCGGTGATGGCGTAGCTGTCGCCCAACGACGCCGAAAACATCACGCCATATGCCTCGACGACGCCGGCGCCGGCCAATGCAATGAGGCCGCTGCACAGGATCAGCGTCGCGCCGATGGCGAGCAGCGGCAGCGCCAGATTGAACCAGGCGGGCGTTGAGGTGCGGGCCTCGAGACGGAACATCAGGCCTCCGCCCCGGTCATCATCAACCCGAGTCTGGCGACGCTGGCATCGGCGCTGTTCAGCGTGCCGACGATGCGGCCCTCATACATCACGGCAATGCGGTCGCAGAGCATCAGCAACTCTTCCAGGTCCTCGCCGATAACGATAATGCCGCAGCCCTTGGCGCGCATGTCGAGGAATTTTTCGTGGATGAAGCGCGCGGCACCAATATCGAGGCCGCGTGTCGGCTGCGAAACGATCAGCACCTTTGGGTCGAAGGCGAGTTCGCGCGCCAAAAGCGCCTTCTGCAGATTGCCGCCGGACAGCGCCCCGGCGCGCGTCATCGGCCCGGGGCAACGTATATCGTAGGCCTTGATCTGCGCCTCGGCGAAGGTGCGGATCGCATCCTGTCTGAGCAGGCCGTTGCGGCTGAACGCCACCGTGCCGATGCGCGGCAGCACCATCGAATCGGCAAGCGGCAGATTGGTGACCAGCCCGGTCGTCATACGGTCTTCCGGGATGCGGCCAAGGCCGAGCGCCTGCACTGCGCTCGGCGAGAACCGCGAAACGGCTTTGCCGGCTATCGTCATGCGGCCGGCATCGGGCGCTCGCACGCCGGAGATGACCTCGGCAAGCGCCCGCTGGCCGTTGCCGGAGACGCCGGCAATGCCGAGGATCTCGCCGCCGCGTACCGACAGCGACACATCGCGCAGCGCCATGCCGGAATGATGCGATGTCGAGATACCATCGAGGGTCAGCACCGCCGGACCCGGTGTCGACGGTCCCCTGGCCGGAGGCACGATCTCGTGGCCGCACATCAGCCGCGCCATCTCCGAAGATATCGTGCTGGCCGGCGTATCGACGCGGCCGGCAACGCGCCCGTGCCTGAGCACGACGCAGCGATGCGTCAGCGCCCGCACCTCGTTGAGCTTGTGCGAGATGAAGATGATGCCGAGCCCCTGTGCCGCCATCGAGCGCAGCGCCGAAAACAGTCCGTCGACCTCGGTTGGCGCCAGCACCGCCGTCGGCTCGTCGAGGATCAGCAGCCTTGCGCCGCGAAACAATGCCTTGACGATTTCGAGCCGCTGTTGCTCGCCGACCGACAGCGCCGAAACGGGAAGGTCCGGGTCGAGCGCCAGCCCATGCTGGCGGCCGATCTCGGCGAGCCGCGCCAGCCCCCCGGCGCGGTCGATCCGGCCCGATCTGCCGGGAATGCCGATCAAGAGGTTCTCCAGCACCGAAAGTCGCGGTGCGAGATGAAAATGCTGGTGCACCATGCCGATGCCGGCGGCCAGCGCATCGGCCGAGCTGTTGATCGCCACTGGCCGGTCCTGCACCAGGATCTCGCCGGCGTCGGGCGCATAGGCGCCGAACAGCACGTTCATCAGCGTCGTCTTGCCGGCGCCGTTTTCGCCGAGCAACCCGAGGATTTCACCCGGCGCGACGCTGAGATCGACGGCCTCGTTCGCCTTGACGGCGCCGAAGCTCTTGGTGATGCCGCGCATTTCGATGAGAGGGGCGGGCAAGGGCACTCCTGGTGAGAGATGGCGCGGATACCCTTCCCCCTTGCGGGGAGGTACCGAGCGAAGCGAGGCGGGAGGGGTCGCCTCAACCGCCTCGACTTTTGACTTAAGAGACGGAGCGCGTCGCGGAGGACCCCACCCGGCCCTGCGGGCCACCCTCCCCTCAAGGGGGAGGGGCGGGCGCACTCAGTCCGAGACCGGCGTATTCTCGTCCACGTCGACTCGGAAATTGCCGTCGAGGATCTCGGCCTTCTTCCTCTCGACCAATTCCTTGACCTCGGCCGGCAGCGTCTTGTCGAATTTATGGTACGGCGCGAGGTAGGAGCCGCCCTTGGCCATGCGCGAGAAATCGCCGTAATCCTGCGCGGTGAAGACCCCGGCCTTGACCAGCTTGATCGCCTGCTCGACGGTCGGATACATGTCCCAGACCGGCCCGGTGATCACCGTGTCGGGGCCGAGGCTCGACTGGTCCGACATGTTGGAGATGGCGAGGATCTTCTTCTCCGCCGCCGCTTCGATGACGCCGAAGCGCTCGGCATAGATGACGTCGACGCCAGCGTCGATCTGGGCAACAGCCGCTTCCTTTGCCTTTGGCGGATCGAAGAACGAGCCGATGAAGGCGACCTTCTTCTTGATGTTGGGATTGACCTCCCTGGCGCCGGCAAAGAAGGCGTTGACCAGCCGGTTCACTTCCGGAATGCCCATAGCCGCGACCGCGCCGATCGTGCCCGATTTCGACATCTTTCCGGCGATCATGCCGGACAGATAGGCCGGCTCGTGAATCCAGTTGTCGAAAACGCCGAAGTTCGGCTCGGCCGGCCCGGCGCCGGAGCCGAACAGGAAGGCGGTCTTCGGGAACTGCTTGGCGGTCCTGCGGGATTCGCGCTCGGCGGCGAAGGCATCGCCCAGCACCAGCTCATAGCCGCCTTGCGCATATTCGCGCATGACACGGCTGAAATCGGCGGTCTGCACCTTCTCCGACCATTTGTACTCGATGCCGAGTTCCTTCTCGGCCTTCTGCAGGGCGACGTGGATCTGGTTGTCCCACGGCTCCTCGATCGGCGTGGCGAAGATCGCCGCCACTTTCAGCTTCTTGGTCTTAGCAAAGGCGCTGCCCGGCAGCATCGCCGCCGCAAGGCCGAGCGCGCCCAGCTCCAGCACGTTGCGTCGCGAAAGCCCTTCGCGTTTCGATTGGATTCTGCTCTTCCCGTTGTCCATTGCATGCCCCTCTGATTGGCGCCGTGTCGAGCCGGCTCTCTTCTCTGGAATATCAGCGAAGGAACTATGGAACGGTGCCCGGCTTTTGTCCACATGGTCAAATTTGAAGGGCGGAACGACGTGGGAATTCGCGCAGCCGCACCTTCAGAACGGCCGGAGTTGCTCGCTCACAATCTCTCCAGCGCCACCGCTATGCCCTGGCCGACACCGATGCACATGGTCGCGAGGCCGTAGCGGCCGCCGCGTTCGCGCAGTTCCAATGCCGCCGTGCCGGTGATGCGCGCCCCGGACATGCCGAGCGGATGGCCGAGCGCGATGGCGCCGCCATTCGGGTTGACGTGCTCCGCATCCTCGGCAATGCCGAGTTGGCGCAGCACGGCGATGCCTTGCGAGGCGAAGGCCTCGTTGAGCTCGATGACATCGAATTGTTGCGGCTCCAGGCCGAGCCGGGCGCATAGCTTCTGCGTGGCCGGCACCGGACCAATGCCCATGATGCGCGGCGCCACGCCGGCGGTGGCACCGCCGAGGATGCGGGCGATCGGCGTCAACCCGTATCTTTTCACGGCGGTTTCCGAGGCGACGATCAGCGCCGCGGCACCATCGTTAACGCCCGACGCGTTGCCGGCCGTAACCGTGCCGCCTTGCCGGAACGGCGTCGGCAATTTGGCCAGCGCCTCGATCGTGGTACCCGAGCGCGGATGTTCGTCCTTCGAGACGACGATCGGGTCACCCTTGCGCTGCGCGATCGTCACCGGCGTGATTTCCTTTGCCAGCCGGCCATTGGCTTGTGCGGCGACCGCCTTGTCCTGGCTGCGCACGGCAAACGCATCCTGGTCGGCGCGAGAGACGGCGAACTCTTCCGCCACGTTCTCGCCCGTCTCCGGCATCGAATCGACGCCGTATTGCTTCTTCATCAGTGGATTGACGAAGCGCCAGCCGATCGTGGTATCGTGAACTTCGGCATTGCGCGAAAACGCGGTCTCGGCCTTCGGCAGCACGAACGGTGCGCGCGACATCGATTCGACGCCGCCGGATATCATCAGCTCCGCCTCGCCGGCCTTGATCGCGCGCGCTGCGATGATGACGGCATCCATGCCCGAACCGCAGAGGCGATTGACGGTCGAGCCGGAAATCTCCTTCGGCAGGCCGGCCAGCAGCAGTACCATGCGCGCCACATTGCGATTGTCCTCACCGGCCTGATTGGCGCAGCCATAGACGACGTCGTCGATGGCAGCCCAGTCGATGCCGGGATTGCGCTCGACCAGCGCCCTCAGCGGGATTGCGCCGAGATCGTCGGCACGCACCGCCGACAACGAACCGCCGAAGCGGCCGATCGGCGTGCGGATATAGTCGCAGATATAGGCCTCGGCCATTATGCAGCTTCCCTTTGCGCTGACGATTTCTGCTCCCGGCCCAGCCATGTTGGCCGCATTCTCCTTGAGACGAAAGCACATCTTGCCGCCGGCCGTTAGGCCAAAGGGAATTTCAGCTCCCGCCCGCCGGGAGTTGCGGATCAGCCGATGCTTTCACCGCCGTCGATCACCAACGCCTGCCCGGTCATGAAGGACGAGCGGTCGGAAACGAGAAACAGGATCGCTTCGGCGATTTCCTGGGCGCTGGCCCAGCGCTGCATGGGGATCTTGGTGCGGACATAGTTTTCGATCGCCGCCCGCCCGCCCATCTGCGCGATAAACGGTTCGTTGAAGGGCGTGTCGACCCAGCCGGGGCACAACGCGTTGACGCGGACATTGTGCCGGGCATAGTCGAGCGACATCTGCCGGGTCATCGCCACCACGGCATGTTTTGAGGTCGCGTAGGCGATCATTTCGCGGTCGTAGAACACACCCGAATTCGAGGCGGTATTCAGGATCACCCCGCCGCCTTGCGCGATCATCGACGGCATGACCAGCCTGGCCGCGAGGAACTGCGCCCGCACATTGATCCGCCAGGAGGCATCCATGCCGTCGGCGCCGACTTCGGTCAGCGTGCCGCCGACCTGGATCCCGGCATGATTGTGCAGGATGTCGATCCGCCGATGCCGGCCCAGCGTTCCTGCGACGAGTTGCTCGACCGCCGCATCGTCGCCGACATCGGTGGCGACGGCTTCGGCCCGACCGCCGGACGCACGAATGTCGGAAGCGGTTGCTTCCCCCGCCGCCTGGTCCCTGTCGGCGATCACCACGAGCGCGCCTTCCCTGGCCATTATCATGGCGCCGGCACGCCCGATCCCCGACCCGGCGCCCGTCACCACGGCGATGCGATCTTTCAGAATCATGTTTTTGTCTTTCAGTGGGATGGTTTTCGCTGGCGCAATTGCCATTGGGCGAGCACCACGAGCAGAACGGAGGCGACGAGCACGATCGTCGCGATGGCATTGATCTCCGGCGTGACCCCGCGCCGGATCGAGGCAAAGACATAGATCGGCAATGTCGTCTGCGCGCCGGCGACGAAAAAAGCGACGATGAAATCGTCGAAGGAGAATGTGAAGGCGAGCAGGAAGCCGGCGACCACCGCCGGCATGATCTGCGGCAACACGATGCTGCGGAACGTCGTCAGCGGGGTGGCGTAAAGATCGCTCGAAGCCTCGACCAGATTGCGGTCGAGGCTGCCGAGGCGCGTGCCGACGATCATCGCCACCAGCGCCATCGAAAACAGCCCGTGCGCGGCGATGATCGAGCCATAGCCGAGCGCCAGGCGCGGTGGCTGATCGTTCGGCCACAGCGAAGCGACAAACGGGTTGACCACCCCGAATAGCTGGACCAGCGCGACCAGCGTCGAGATGCCGATGACGACGCCAGGAACGACGATCGCAGCACCCAAAAGCGCATCGAAGACGGCTCGCGTCCGCGCGCCGACACGCGCCAGGCCAAGCGCCGCCGCGGTGCCGCAGAGTGCCGCGAGCAAGGCGCTGGTCGTGGCGATTAACAGGCTGTTCTTCAGCGCTTCGACCAGGAACGGGTTCGCCAGTGCCTTGCCGTACCATTGCACCGAGAAGCCAGTGAACTCGCTGGCGTGGTGGCCGGCGTTGAACGAGAACAGCACCACCAGCGCGATCGGCAGGTAGAGAAAGGCAAAGACCGCAACGACGAAGGCACGCATCAGATCAGGTCCACCCGGCGGGCACCCGAAAGCCGTGTCGAAATGCGGTTCGCGGCAAGCAGCACGACCACGGAAACCGCTACAAGGGTTATGGCGATTGCCGATCCGAACGGCCAGTTGCGCGATTGCAGGAACAGATCGACCAGCGCGTTGCCGATGAAGAAGACCTTGCCGCCGCCGAGTAGCGTTGGGATCAGATATTCGCCGAGCAACAGGATCATGACCAGCGAGAAGCCGGTCATCACACCTGGCAGCGACAGCCGCAGCGTCACGCCGAGGAATGTCGAGATCGGCGTCGCGCCGAGATCGGCGGAGGCCTCCAGCAGCCGGCGATCGAGCCGCTCGAGGCTGACATAGATCGGCAGGATCATCAGCGGCAGATAACCATAGACGATGCCGAGCAGAACCGCTCCCGGCGTATTGATCAGCCGCACATCCTCCATCCCGACATAGGCCAGCAGAGCTGGGACGCCGCGCCCGCCAAGCACATACATCCAGGCATAAGTCCGCATCAGCAGGCTGGTCCAGAACGGGATGACGACAAGCGCAAGCAGGATCAGCCGCCACCGCTCCGGCGCGCGCAAGGCGAGGTAATAGGCGACCGGATAGGCAACGAGAAGACAGGCCAGTGCACCGGCCGGCGCCAGCACCATGGTGTTCCAGAAGGCGGTCGCCCGCGCCGGAAGATTGGCATACTGCGCCAAGGTGAAAGCGGCCTGATAGCCGCCTTCCGGCGCCCGCTCGCCGACGCTGAAAACGGCGATCGCCACGAACGGCAAAACTAAAAACACCAACAGCCATGCGGTCGCCGGACCGAGCAGCAGGGCGGTCAGGAGATTGTGACGAAGAACATTGCTGCGCATTGAAAAATCGCCCCGATGCCGGCGGACATCTGTCCGCCGGGGGAGTTGCCTGCATCGGACCTTTGGTCCGCCCGGTTCAAGCCGACTTGAAGCGTGCCATCAATTCGGCCCGGCCCGGGTCGGTCAAGGTCGCGGCTGCACCGAATTCGAGTGGCTTGAGCAGATCCGCCGCCGGATAGAGGATCGGATTTTCCAGCACCTCCTTGGGCAGCAGCGCATTGACCCGCGCATCGGTGGAAGGCGCACCGTTGGCCAGGTGCTCCCTGACCGCGACTTTCGGGTTCATCAAATAGTTGAGCAAGGCATAACCCGCAGGCTTGTTGGGCGCATCCTTGGGGATTGCGTAGAAGTCGGTCCAGATCTCGCCGCCTTCCTTGCCAAGCACGTAGGCGATTTCGGGGATGTCGCGGTGGAGCTGCGCCCCGTCATTGGTCCAGCACATCGTCATCCAGGCGTCGCCGGCACGCATCGACGGCTGGTAGTCGCTGGAGACCGCGAACAGATGCGGCTTGACCTTCAGCAGCAATTCCTCCGCCTTGGCGAGTTCGTCCGGCTTCAGCGAGTTGAACGAGAAGCCGAAATATTTCAGCGCGTTGCCGATCGTGGTCAGCTGGTAATCATGAACCATGGTCCGGCCGTCGCCCTCCGCCATCGCCGTGTCCCAGAATTCCTTCCAGCTCGTCATCGGCTTGGCCAGTTTCTTGGTGTTGACGGCAAAGCCGGTGGTGCCCCAATTCTTCGGCACAGCGTAGGTCACGCCGTCGATGGTGCCTTCCCCAGTGAAGCGCGGGTCTTCTTGCGAGCCGTCATAATTGGCAAGCTTGGCCATATCGAGCGCTTCGATGATGCCGAGCTTCTTGTAAGTCGAGATCGTGTAGTTGGTTGGAACGAAAAGGCTCCAGCCCGAGGCGCCGGCCTGCAGCTTGGCCAGCATCTCCTCGTTTGAGCCGAACACATTGACCTCGACGGCAACGCCGGTCTCGGCCTGGAAATTCTCGAACGTCGCCGGGTCGTGATAATTGGGCCAGGTGGCAATCGACATGCGGTCGCCAAGACCTTCCTGGGCGAAAGCCGGCGTCGGCATGATGCCGAGCTCGCGGGCCATCACCGCCGTTGCGATGCCCAGGCCGGTAAGGCCAAGGAACTCGCGGCGGCCGATGGAACCCCGCTTGACGCGCATCAATTGATCGACGAACTTTTCAGGGCTTATCGGCAGTCCGTCACGATATGATTTCGACATTTTTGTTTTCCCTCTGGTTGGTCCCGTTATTCTCCGGAAACGCCAGCGGCGTTCCGGCTGCAAAGCCGATGGCAACGGGTTCACCCGGCTTGAAGAGATTTCCACCGCCAATCAGATGATCGGCCTTTGCGAGCAGCGTCCCGATGCCCTGGACCTCGATTGCATATTCCGCGGTCGAACCGAGAAAGATCCGGTTGCGGACAAGCCCGTTCAGCCGGCCGCTTCCGGGCGCGCCGAGGCTTAGCGATTCAGGGCGCAGGCTGACCGAAACGGCTTCACCCTGAGCCATCGAAGTCCGCTTGCGCGCGGCAATGACAGTGCCATCGGCAAGCGCCACCTCGACGAGCTTGCCCGAGAGCCCGACGACCTTGCCGCTCAACAGATTGGTCTTGCCGACGAAATCGGCGACAAAGAGGTCGGCGGGTTCGTCGTAGATTTCGCTCGGCTGCCCAAGCTGGACGATACGCCCGCCATTCATGACGCAGACGAAATCGCTCATCGACAGTGCTTCTTCCTGATCGTGGGTGACCAGGACGAAGGTGATGCCGATCTCGCGCTGCAGGTTCTGCAGCTCTATCTGCATGTCGGTGCGCAGCTTCTTGTCGAGCGCCGCCAGGGGCTCGTCGAGCAGCAGCACCGCCGGTTTGTTGACCAGCGCCCGCGCCAGGGCGACACGCTGCTGCTGGCCGCCGGAAAGCTCATGGATCTTGCGGCGTCCATAGCCGGCAAGCCGCACCATGGCGAGCGCCTCGCCTGCTTTCAGGCTGATCTCGCGCGACGACAGGCGCGGCCGCGCCTGGCGCAGGCCATAGGCGATGTTGTCCTCGACATCCAGATGCGGAAACAACGCATATTGCTGGAACACCATGTTGACCGGCCGCCGATAGGGCGGCGTGCCGGCCATGTCGTGGCCACGGATGAATACCGCGCCTTCGCTTGGCTGTTCGAAGCCGCCGATCATGCGCAAACAGGTTGTCTTGCCGCAGCCGGACGGCCCGAGCAAGGCGACAAAGGCAGACGGCGGGATGGCAAGATCGATGCCGCTGACCGCGATCACGCTGCCGTAGCGTTTGGTGACCCCGCGAAACTCGATGTCGGGCACTGCGGTCAAAGCTGCGGGCTCCAGCGGCTAGTTGATCTCGAAACGCTATCAGAGCCAATGGCGGCTAGTATATACCTCCCAGGTGGTATATTTTGTCTATTTTCTCGTCTGGAGGGGTATGAATTGGGCGTTTCGCGCAGCGATGAATACAGCCGGCTCGCTGCGCTCATCGCAGCGACGCGGGAGACCAGCGGCGAGCTTTTCGGCAAGGCAATGGTGGCCTGGCTCCGGCAGCATGTCAGCTTCGATCATTGCGTGATCTTCGGCTATCGCGGCGCCTTACGCCCGCCGCTGCTGTTCGAGACATTCTCGCCGGCCGACAGCCACGTCTTCGTCGCGCTCTATCAGGAAGGGCCTTATCTGCTCGATCCGTTCCACCATGCTGCGGTCGAGCGCAAGGAAGGCTTTTGGCGCATGCGCGAATTGGCGCCGGATCGCTTCTATGCCAGCGAATATTACCGCTCCTATTACAGCCAGACCAGACTTGCGGAGGAGGTCGGCTTTTTTGTGCCGCTGCCGGGAAAGGACGCACTGGTGCTCTCGCTGATGCGATTGCGCGCTTCGGGACCTTTCGGAACCGCCGATGCGAGGTTGCTGCGCGACATGGCGCCTGCGGTGATCAATCTCATCAGGCTGCGCTGGCATGATCTTCCGGCCGACAAACCGGCAGAGACGAAGCAGGACGAAACGATTGCTCCAGTCAGCGAGTTCGAACGTGCTCACATCTGGAAGAGCCTTTCGCTCACGCCGCGCGAACAGCATGTCGTCGACCTGGTGCTTCAGGGCCATTCCACGGAATCAATCGCCAGGGCGATGCGCATCGTGCCGGGAACCGTAAAAGTCCATCGCCGTAACATCTACCGCAAGCTCAAGATCAAATCGCAGGCGGGCCTATTCGCGCGTTTTGTCGAGATCATGGATGCACGGATTCGGTAGTCCCAAGTTCAGCCGGCAGCGCCGTCCCAGGAACCGGTTTCGGCCATTTGCCTGAGCAGAGGTGCGGCCCGGAAGACGTCCTCGCCGGTCTGCTGGTGCCAGTGATCCAACCGCCGGATGATCTTGTCCACGCCTTCGCGGCTTGCCCAGAACATCGGCCCGCCCTTGCCGACCGGGAAGCCATAGCCGTTGACCCAGACGACGTCGATATCGGACGCGCGGGCGGCAATCTGTTCCTCGAGGATTTTGGCGCCCTCGTTGATCATCGGATAGAGCGTGCGCTCGATGATCTCCTCGGCGCCGATTGCCCGCGGTGCAATGCCGCGTTCAGCAGCCTTGTTGTGGATGAGCGCTTCGACCTCCGGATCGGGCAGCGGCGTGCGCGAACCGTTCTCATAGCGATAGAAGCCGCTGCCGGTCTTCTGGCCGAAATGGCCCTGTTCGCACAACGTGTCGGCGATGTCAGCCGTCTGGCCACGCGCCTTGCGGTTGCGCCAGCCTATGTCGAGGCCGGCGAGATCGCTCATCTGGAACGGCCCCATCGGCCAGCCGAAATCGGTGAACACCTGGTCGACCTGGCGCGGCATTGCACCCTCGAGCAGAAGCGCCTCCAGTTCCGCACCCCGCGCCGCCAGCATGCGGTTGCCGACGAAGCCGTGGCAGACGCCGACGACGACCGGCACCTTGCCGATCCGCCGCGCCAGATCGACGATGGTCGTCAGCACGTCCGGCGAGGTCTTGTCGGCGCGGACGATTTCCAGAAGCTTCATGACGTTAGCCGGCGAAAAGAAATGCATGCCAAGGAGATCTTGCGGCCGCGACGTCGAAGCGGCGATCTCGTTGACGTCGAGATAAGAGGTGTTGGTGGCAAGGATCGCGCCCGGTTTGGCCACCGCATCGAGCCTGCCGAATACCTCCTTCTTGACCGCCATTTCCTCGAACACAGCCTCGACGATCAGGTCGCAATCGGCGAGGTCTGCATAGTCGGTGCTGCCCCTGAACAAAGCCAGCCGCTGGCGCTTGGCGTCTTCGCTCAGCGACCCGCGGGTGACGGAAACGGCATAGTTCTTGTCGATCGTCGCCAGCCCGCGTTGCAATGCTTCCTGCGTTGTTTCCAGCAAGGTCACGGGAAGACCGCCATTGGCGAACGCCATGGCGATGCCGCCGCCCATCGTGCCGGCGCCGATGACGCCGACCCGGGCGATCTTGCGCCTGACGACATCCTTGCCGGCAAGCTTTGCCGCCTCACGTTCAGCGAAGAACAAATGCCGCTGCGCGCGTGATTGGTCGCCGGCGACAAGCTTGACGAACAGGTCGCGTTCGGCCGCCAGCGCTTCGTCGAAGGGCAGCGTGAGGGCGTTGCGGACCGACTGCGCACAGGCTATCGGCGCCTCGAGACCGCGCGCTTTGCCCGCAAGCGTTGCCGCCTCCTTGTCGAAGGCCGGCAAGTCGGCCTGGTCGAGGCGATCGTTGCGGTCGCGCACCGGCGTGAACGGACCGCCTTTCGCGGCCGTTTCGCTGGCGAAACTCACCGCTTGCGCGGTCAGGTCGCCATCGAAGACGGCATCCACCAGACCGGCGGCGCGCGCCTCGGCCGCATTGATCGGCGTTCCCGAAACGATCATGCTGAGTGCCTTCAGCGGACCAACCAAGCGCGGCAGGCGAACCGTGCCGCCGCCGCCCGGCAGCAGGCCGAGCTTGACTTCCGGCAGGCCGAGCCTTGCCGCTCGGTCGGCAACACGGAAATGGCAGCCGAGCGCCAGTTCCAGGCCGCCGCCGAGCGCAGTGCCGTGAATGGCGGCGACCGTCGGCTTGGCGATGGTTTCCAGCACGGCGACAATGGCGCGCAATTCCGGCTGCTGCGCCGGTCTGCCGAATTCGGTGATGTCGGCGCCGGCGACGAAGGTCCGCCCGGCGCAGGCTATCACGATTGCTCCCACCGACGGCTCGTCCCGCAGGGAAACGAGCGCCCGCATCAACGGCTCGCGCACATGGAAGCTCAGCGCGTTGACCGGCGGATTGTCGATGGTCACCAGCGCGACGTTGCCGTGCCTTGTAGTGCTGACGAAATCGGGCACGCAAACCTCATACAATGATGTTGGCCAGGAGCCCGACGGGATTTACAGCGCTGGCATGCGGATGGGAACCACATGTTTGCGGGCCGGATCGATATCCTCTCGCCGCCGGGTGGCCTTGCCTTAGCGCAGCGCCTTCTGCCCGCCGGCCGCGGTGATGACGCCGACGATGATCAGCCCGGTCAGCACCAGGCGCACGCCGACGCTTACGCCGAACGTGTTGAGCATGGTCAACAGCAGCACGAGGAACAGCGCCGCGCCCCAGACCCCCGGCACATTGGCCTTGCCGCCGGCTACCGACGTGCCACCGATGACGACGACCGCGATCGACGCCAGCAGATACTCATTGCCGATATCGACATTGGCGCCGCGGAAATAACCGGCGAGCAGTGCACCGTCGAGGCCGCCGAGCGCGCCCGACAGCGTGTAGGTGAGGAAGCGGGTGCGGCCGACATTGACGCCTGCCAGCCAGGCGGCGCGGATGTTCTGGCCGATCGCCAGCACCGAGCGTCCGTAGATCATGCGCTGCAAAACGATGCCGGCGCCGATGGTGAACAGCACGGTCAGGATCGCCAGCACCGGGATACCGAACACCTGCCAGTTGGTGAAATCGGCAAAGCCCGGCGGCGGCTTGATCTGCAAGCCGCGCCCATAGCTGATATCGACTGACTGGATGACGAAGCTGGCCGACAGCGTCGCGATAATCGGCGGAATGCGCAGCGCCCATATCAGCAGGTAGTTGACGGCACCGATCGCCATGCCGCAGGCAAGCGCGGCCAGCAGCCCGACCGCGATCATCGCCTCATTGCCGTCCACGACCTTCATGGCGACAGCACTGGCAAGGCCGATATTGGCCGGCAGCGACAGGTCGACATTGCCCGGCCCGAGCGTGATAACGAACATCTGCCCGACGCCGACGATGACGGTGAAGACGGCGAGCGACAGCGCCGCCGTGATCATCCCGCCTCCGCCATAGCCGCCGGTGAAGGCGATCGTCGCCAACCACACCAGCAGCGCCCCGAAGAACGACCAGATCCAGGGTCTGGCGAGCAGTGTCCGCAGCGAGACCATGCTCACCTCTCCCTGCGGCTGATCAGCACCCGGGCCGCCAGCACGATGATCAGGATGGCGCCATTGGCGGCAACCTGCCAGTCGGGCGGAATGTGCATGAACGTCAGCAGTGGCGATGCGGCCAGCGCCAGCGTCAACGCGCCGATGACGGCGCCGATCGGCGACACCCGGCCGCCGACGAACTCGCCGCCGCCGAGGATGACGCCGGCGATCGAAAGCAACGTGTAGCCATTGCCGATATTGGCATCGGCCGAGGTGGTGATGCCGATCAGCGCCATGCCGGACAAAACGCCGAACAGGCCGGTCAGCGCAAACAGCGCGATTTTGGTACGGAGCAGCGACCAGCCGGCGCGCTTGAGTGCGGCTGAATTGCCGCCCGATCCACGCAGGATGACACCATAGGAGGTGCGCATCAGGCCAAAGTGGACGACCGCCGCGATCAGCAATGCCGCGATGATCGGGAACGGAATGACGGGTGGCTTGAAGGCCATCAGCGCCAGCAGCCAGTCCGGCGCCTTGCCGCCGGGCTTTGGCAGGATCAGGATGGCCAGGCCCTGCCAGACGAAGCTCATGCCGAGCGTCACCACGATCGAGGGCAGGTTGCGCAGATGGATCAGCGCGCCGAGCAGCGCGTAGACACCGATCGACCCGAGCAGGATGACGACGCCGAGCAACGGCGCGTCCTTCAGCCATGTCGCCGTGACGCAGCCGACGAAGCCGACAAAGGTGCCGATTGACAAATCGAGCTCGTTGCCGGCGATGACGAACATCTGCGCGATCGTCGCCAGCGCGATCGGGATCGCCAGATTGAGCATCAGGCTGAAGCCGAAATAGCTGATGGCGCGCGGGTTGAGCCAGGCGATAGCGATGAGCACCAGCGCCAACGACAGTGCCGGCAGCAGGCTGCGCAGCATGCGCGCCCGCCTCGTGGCGCGAGCCGACGATTTTAGCCCATTCTCGATGGATGCCGCCGTCATCTCAGGCCGCGTCGCCAAACGAGGACTGGATGATCTTTTCCTCCGTCAGTTCGTCGCGACGAAGGTTGGCGACGATCCGGCCGTTCTTGAACACATAGATGTGGTCGCAATTGTCGAGCTCTTCGGTTTCGGTGGTGTACCAGAGGAATGTGCGGCCATGCCGAGCTTCTTCGCGCACGAGATCGTAGACTTCGAGCTTGGTTCCGATATCGACGCCGCGCATCGGATCGTCCATCAGCACGATCTTGGCGTCGGAGCCGAGCGCCCGCGCGAACAAGGCCTTCTGCTGGTTGCCGCCGGACAGCGAGAAGATGTTGTTGTTCATGTCGGGCGTGCGGATGCCGATTTTCCGCTGCCACAGCTGGGCGAGCTCGGCTTCGCGCTGCGGCGAGATCAAGAGGCCGTTGCGCAATCGCGCCAGCGAACGGATGCCGATGTTCTCGGCGATCGACCATTGCGGAAAAATCCCGTCCGACTGGCGGTCGCCGGCAACCAGCGCCACCGGCGCGGTGACCTCGATGCCGGTCTTGGCGCGGGAAGCCGCGGCAAAGATCGCCAGCAACAGGTCGGTCTGGCCATGCCCGGCAAGTCCGGCAAGGCCGATGATCTCACCGGCACGGGCGATGAGCTCATTGCCGTCCTGCTGTCGCGCCGGCCGCGCCCGGACCCGCAGCGGACCGGGCTCCGGCTTGCCGCTCGCAATCTCTGCGGCGGCCTTCTCGCGCGCCTCCGCTCCGCCCATCGCCGTCACCAGCCTGTCGCGGTCGAAGGCGTCGGCCTGCCCGGCGGCGACCACCTTGCCGTCGCGCATCACCACGATGCGATCGGCATTTCCGAGCACTTCGCCCAGCACATGCGAGATCAGGATGCAGCTCTTGCCGGCGGCGATGAAGCGGCGCACGAACGCCAGCAGCTGGCCGGCGGTATGCGCATCGAGCGAGGATGTCGGCTCGTCGAGGATGACCAGTTCGAGCGGCTCCTGCGTGACCGTGAAGGCGCGCGCCACCTCCACCATCTGCCGGCTGGTGATGGAAAGATCGCCGACGATGTCGGATGCCGAGATGCTGTGGCCGGGGAATATCTCGTCGAGCTTGGCGGCAATCAGATGGGCGGCCTTGCGCCGCCAGCCGAAGCCATTAAGCGAGGCGTGGTTGATCCGCGTATTCTCGGCGACGCTGAGGTTCGGGCAGAGCGACAGTTCCTGGAAAACGCAACGTATGCCGAGCTGCTGTGCGCGCGGCACCGAATAACTTGCCTCGACGCCGCCGCGGACCGCGATCTGCCCGCTGTCGGGGGTAAGCGTGCCGGCCACCATATGCATGAGCGTCGACTTTCCGGCGCCGTTATGGCCGACGAGACCGACGCATTCTCCGGCACGAACGCTGAAATCGACACCGTCGAGCGCCCTGACGGCCCCGAAATGTTTTTCGGCGCCGCCCAGTCTTATGATGTCCATACTGACGGCACCGAAATGTTTTTCGGCGCCGTCAGGCCTGATGATGTCTGCACTGGCCTCGGGCATCCCTCAACGATACCCGGTTATCTGTGGCGGCAACAATAGTGCCATGCTCACTTGATGTTGGCCTTAATCGCCGCGACGGCGTCTTCCTGCGTGTATTCGTGGCTGGCGACGCCGCCCTTCGGAATCTTCGGCAACGCTGCCTCGAAATCGTCCTGTGTGAAGGCGAGATAAGGAACCAGCAGGTCGTGCGGCACGTCGGTGCGGCCGTCGAGCACTTGCTGCGCCACCCAGAAGGCAAGCGTCGATACGCCTGGCGCGATCGAAGCCGACCAGGTCTGGTAACCGTCCTTTTCCTTCTGCTCTTTCCACCATTGCAACTCGTCCTGGCGATTGCCCATGATGATGGTCGGGCGCGGCTTGCCGGCGGCGGCAAAGGCCTGCGCCGCGCCGTAGCCGTCACCGCCCTGGTCGACGACACCGACCACATCCGGCAGCGACGGCAGGATCGTCGCTACGGCCTTCTGTGCCGTGGTCTGGTCCCAGTCGCCGGTCACCGAGCCGACGATCTTGAACTCGGGATGGGCGGCGACACCTTCGAGGATGCCGGCATGGATGGCATCGTCGATCGAAGTGCCGGCAAGGCCACGGATTTCCAGCAGATTGCCACCCTTGGGCTGGAACTTGGCCATCTGCTCGACTTCCTGCTTGCCCATGTCCTTGAAGTCGACGACGACGCGGTAGGCGCAGGGTTCGGTGACGATGCCATCGAAGGAGACGACGACAATGCCGGCGTCGCAGGCCTGCTTGATGGCGCCGTTGAGGGCATCCGGAGATGCCGCGTTGATGACGATCGCGTCATAGCCCTGCAGGATCAGGTTCTGCACCTGGGCTGCCTGCGTCGGCACTTCCTTGTCGGCCGTCGTGAAGACGTCGGCGGCGCCGACCACCTTGTCGGCGACTGCCTTCTTGGTGACGATGCCGTAGCTGTCCAGCATCGCCTGCCGCCACGAATTGCCGGCGTAATTGTTGGAGAAAGCGATCTTCTTGCCGCTGGTATCGGCAAGCGCGGTGCCTGCGGCAAGCATCGCTGCAAGGGCGCCCAAAACGAATATTTTCTTCATGTCATACTCCTCCCGTGAGTTGCTGTCTTACTGGTGGCTAATGGCTGGCTGGTGGCTAATGGCTGATACGCTCACAATGCTGTTTTTTATCTATTATCAGACAAATGCAGATAGCCAGCAAGCTGTCAACATCAATCCATGGCCGACGATCAACTTGCGGTGCAATCATTGAAACCGGTTCGACTCCTGGTCTAGGGATGGCGATGGAGACCGATTAAATGGCAGTGAACCTTGCCCCGGGTGCACCCGGCATTCCGGCGCGCTGGACGTCGAGCGCCAAGAGCGGCGTCGGCACCGCGCTGTCGCCGGCCTGCCCGATCTGGTTCACCATCAGCCACGGTATCCTCAACGAGATCTACTATTCCCGCCTCGACAGCGCATGCACCCGCGATCTGGGGCTGATCGTCACCGGACCCGACGGCTATTTCTCCGAAGAGAAGCGCGACGCCGAACATCGCATCGAACCCCTCGAGGACGGGGTGCCTGCCTATCGGCTGGTCAACACCGCAGCCGATGGAAGCTACCGGATCGAGAAGCGCGTCCTCACCGATCCGGAACGTCCCGTCTTGCTGCAGGAGATCATGTTCACGTCGCTCAAGGGTGCCGCCAGCGACTACCGCGTCTACGCGCTGCTGGCGCCGCACCTCGTCAATGCCGGCATGGGCAACACTGCCTGGATCGACGACCATGAAGGACAGCCTGTTCTGTTTGCATCGGGACGCGGCGTCTGCCTGGCGCTCGCCTCGTCGCGGCCGTGGAAGGCGTGCGCGGCCGGCTATGTCGGCGTCTCCGACGGCTGGCAGCAGCTTCGTCAAAGCGGCCGGCTCGATCCGGCCTGCCGCAGGGCCGAGGACGGCAATGTCGCGCTGACCGGTGAGATCGCCTTTTCGGCTGCGAACCCAAAAATGTTGCTGGCGCTGGGCTTCGGCACGACGCCGCAACAGGCGGCGGAAACTGCTTTCGCCAGCCTGAACCAAGGTTTTGGGCCCGCAGCCGGATCCTACGTCGACAAATGGCGCCAATGGCAGGCCGGATTGCTGCCGCTGGACCGGCATGCGGTGTCCGCCCTCAATCCCTACCGCCTCAGCACGGCGGTGCTGGCGACACACCGCTCGTCGACCGGAGCAGCCGTGGCCAGCCTGTCGATCCCGTGGGGCTTCAACAAGGGCGACGACGATCTCGGCGGCTATCACCTGGTCTGGCCGCGCGATCTGGTCGAAACCGCCGGCGGATTCCTCGCCGCCGGCGACCCGGCGGAAGCCTTGCGCATCCTTGGCTATCTGCGCTCGATCCAGCAGCCGGACGGCCATTGGCCGCAGAACGCCTGGCTCGACGGGTCGGTCTATTGGCCGGGCATCCAGATGGACGAGTGCGCCTTTCCGCTGCTGCTCGCCGACGCGCTGCGCCGCGCCGGGCATTTGCCGCCTGCGGTACTCTCCTCCTTCATGCCGATGATCGAGCGCGCTGCCGCCTATGTCGTACGCAACGGCCCCGTCACCGGCGAGGACCGCTGGGAGGAAGACGCCGGCTACAGCCCGTTCACGCTTGCCGTCGAGATCGCCGCGCTGCTTGCGGCTGCGGACATGTTCGATGCCGCCGGCAAAACAGAGCCGGCAAACTATCTGCGCGAAACCGCCGATATCTGGAACGATCAGATCGAGCGCTGGACCTACGTCGCCGGCACCGCCGCATGCGACGAAGCCGGCGTCGAAGGCTACTATGTCCGCATCGCCCCGCCCGACACCGCCGGCGCCGCATCGCCGAAGGACGGCTTTGTGCCGATCAAGAACCGCCCGCCCGGTGATGCGGACCGCCCAGCCGAAGCGATCGTCAGCCCGGATGCGCTGGCGCTGGTCCGCTTCGGCCTGAGGGCAGCCGACGATCCGCGCATCCTCGACACGGTCAAGGTCATCGACGCGCAATTACGCTGCGAACTGCCGCAGGGGCCGCTCTGGTACCGCTACAATGGCGACGGCTATGGCGAGCATGCCGACGGCGCACCCTTCGATGGAACCGGCCAGGGCCGGCCCTGGCCGCTGCTGGTCGGCGAGCGCGCCCATTACGAGCTGGCGGCAGGGCGCAGGGACAGTGCGGCACGCCTGCTCGCCACGTTTGAGGGCTCCGCCGGGCCGGGCGGCCTGCTGCCGGAGCAGGTCTGGGACGGTCCCGACATGCCGGAGCGCGAATTGCGGCATGGCGGCCCCTCCGGCAGCGCCAAGCCGCTGGTCTGGGCGCATTCCGAGCACATCAAGCTGCTGCGTTCGCTGCGCGACGGCGCCGTGTTCGACATGCCGCCGCAAGGCGTCAAGCGCTATATCGAGGGCAGGACGGTGTCGTGCCTCAGGGCATGGCGCTTCAACCACATGATCCGTACCGTCCCGGCAGGCAAGGCGCTGCGCATCGAACTTCTGGCCCGGGCGGTGGTTCATTGGAGCAGCGACAATTGGGCAACCGTCCATGACACCGAGACCGCCGCGAACCTTTTCGGTATCCATCTCGCAGAGTTGCCGGTTGCCGACGCCGCTCCGGGCAATAGCATTGTCTTCACATTCTTCTGGTCCGATGCCGGCCGTTGGGAGAATGCTGACTTTTCTGTCGGCATCGGCGATACCGCACAGCCACTAGATCATCGATCCCTCAAGTAAGGCAGGACGAGACCATGCAGATAGGAATGATGGGACTGGGCCGGATGGGCGCCAACATGGTTCGGCGCCTGTTGCGCGATGGCCACGAATGCGTCGTCTACGACATTAACCCGGCGAGCGTCGCGGCGCTTGTGACCGCCGGCGCGGTCGGAGCCGCCTCGATGGAGGAGTTCGTCGGCAAGCTGACCAAGCCGCGCAGCGCCTGGCTGATGCTGCCGGCGGCGATCACCGGCCGGATCGTCGACCAGGTGGCCGCCCTGATGGAGCCGGGCGACATCATCATCGACGGCGGCAATTCCTATTATCATGAGGCCGTCGACCACGCCGCGCGCCTGGCCTTGAAAGGCTTGAGCTATGTCGATGTCGGCACCAGCGGCGGCGTCTGGGGCCTCGAGCGCGGCTACTGCCTGATGATCGGCGGCCCCGACAGCGCGGTGCAGCATCTCGATCCGATTTTCGCAACGCTGGCGCCGGGCGCCGACGCCGCTTCGCCCGCCCCTGCCAAGGACGCCGGAACCGCTCCCTTCGGCTATCTCCACTGCGGACCGAGCGGCGCCGGCCATTTCGTCAAGATGGTCCATAACGGCATCGAATACGGCGTCATGGCCGCCTATGCCGAGGGCATGAACATCCTGAAGTCGGCGAACGCCGGCAAGCGGCAGCGCACCGCCGACGCCGAAACCAGTCCACTCGAGAACCCGCAATATTACCAGTTCGACATCGACATCGCTGAGGTGGCAGAGGTCTGGCGGCACGGCAGCGTCATCGGCTCGTGGCTGCTCGACCTGACGGCCGGCGTGCTGAAGGCCGATTCGTCGCTGACACAGTTCGGCGGGCGGGTCTCGGATTCCGGCGAAGGCCGCTGGACGCTGAAGGCGGCGATCGACACCGGCGTGCCGGCGCCGGTGCTGTCGTCGGCGCTGTTCGACAGGTTCTCCTCGCAAGGCGAGTCCGAATTCGCCGACAAGCTTCTGTCCGCCATGCGCTATGCCTTTGGCGGCCATGTCGAAAAACCCAAGGCCGGCTCGTGACGGGCGACAGGGAGGCACACCCATGAGCCAGGAACGATCGGACACGCTGGTGCTTTTCGGCGCCACCGGCGATCTCGCCCACAAGAAGATCTTCCCCGCCCTCTACGCCATGGTGGCCAAGGGAACGCTGAACGAGCCGGTGATCGGCGTCGCCTTCGATCCTTGGGATATCGCCAAGCTGCAGGCGCGCGCCCGCGACGGCATCGTCAACGCCATCGGCAGCATCGACGAGAAGATCTTCGCAAGGCTCGCGACGCTGCTGCGCTATGTCAGCGGCGACTACCGGGCGCCTGCGACCTTCGATAAACTGAAGACCGCGCTCGGCAGCGCACAGCGGCCGCTGCACTATCTGGCGGTGCCGCCCGCCATGTTCGAGGTCGTCGTCCAGGGACTGGAGCAGTCGGGCGCCGCCCAGGGCGCACGCCTGATGGTGGAAAAGCCGTTCGGCCATGATCTGCAATCGGCGCGCTGGCTGAACCGGGTACTGCATCTGGTCTTCGACGAAAAGTCGATCTTCCGCATCGACCATTATCTCGGCAAGGAGGCGATCCAGAACCTGCTCTATTTCCGCTTCGCCAATTCCTTCCTCGAGCCGATCTGGAACCGCAACTTCGTCGAGAGCGTGCAGATCACCATGGCCGAGGATTTCGGTGTCGAGGGCCGCGGCCGCTTCTATGACGAGGTCGGCTGCATCCGCGACGTCATCGAAAACCATCTGCTCAACATCCTCTTGCTGCTCGCCATGGAGCCGCCGGTCGGCCGCTCGGCCGACGATCTGATCGACGAGAAGGTGCAGGTGCTGCGGGCGATCCGGACGCTGACCAGGGACGATGTCGTGCGCGGCCAGTTCGACGGCTATCTCAACGAGCCGGGCGTGGCGCCGAACTCGCCGGTCGAGACCTTCGCGGCGGTGCGCTTTTTCGTCGATACCTGGCGCTGGCAAGATGTGCCGTTCTTCATCCGCGCCGGCAAATCCCTGCCGGTGCACGCCACCGAGGTCATCGTGCGGCTGAAACGGCCGCCGCTCGACGTCTTCGATCCAATCAAGCCCGGCGACTGCAATCACGTGCGCTTCCGCATCGATCCGCAGGTGGCGATCTCGATCGGAGCCCGGCGCAAGGCGCCCGGCGACGACATGGTCGGCGAGCAGGTCGAGCTCACCGCGCTCGACGATTCGAAGGGCGACATGCCGCCTTACGAGCGGTTGATCGGCGACGCTATGAACGGCAACGGCCAGCTGTTCACCCGCCAGGACGCCAGCGAGCTCGCCTGGCGCATCGTCGGCCCGGTGCTCGGCGACACCACGCCGCCCGCGATCTACGCGCCAAAGACCTGGGGGCCGACCGAAGCGATGACTGGATTCGGCCCGCCGAACGGCTGGATCAATCCATCGAAATGATTTCTGGGAGGCGAAAGCGATGGCCAAAGCGGTGAAGCGACCGGCACCCGACGCCGAAAAGATCGTGCTTGCGATCGATATCGGCGGCTCGCACGTCAAGATCCGCACCAGCGCCGGCGGCGACGAGCGCAAGACCGCTTCCGGACCGGAGCTGACGCCGCAGCAGATGGTCGCGGCGGTGAAGACGCTGGCCGAAGGGCTGCAATACGATGTCGTCTCGATGGGCTATCCGGGTCCGGTGCACCACAACCGGCCGCTCACCGAACCCGCCAATCTCGGCAAGGGCTGGGTCGGCTGCGATTTCGCCGCTGAGTTCGGCAAACCGGTGAAGGTCGTCAACGATGCGCTGATGCAGGCCGTCGGCAGCTATGAAGGCGGCCGCATGCTGTTCCTCGGCCTCGGAACCGGCCTCGGGGCCGCGATGATCGTCGACAACGTCGCCCAACCGATGGAGCTTGCCCATCTCCCCTACAAGAAGCGCGGCAGTTTCGAAGACTATGTCGGCGAACGCGGCCTGCAAAAGCGCGGCAAGAAGAAATGGCGCAAACACGTCTTTGACGTGGTCGACCGGCTTCGCGCCGCCATGCAGCCGGATTACGTGGTCATCGGCGGCGGCAATGTCGAGGAACTCGCCGACTTGCCCGCCGATTGCAGACGCGGCGACAATACACGCGCCTTCGAGGGCGGATTTCGACTGTGGCGCGACAAATCCCTGATTATCTGATATTGCTGATTGTCTGATATTATCGAGCACCGGCTCAGGGTTGTTAATCCCGCGCTGCCGTTAGTATTATTATTCAAAATAATGTGTGACGTGGTGCGGCGTCATTGCATTGCGCAGATTTGCCGACTAGGAATTTTCTGCGACCCCCACGGACGGAGAAATAGATTGACCGACGACAACAACAACGCTCGCAAAGACATCGACCTGCTTGAGCTGACCGCCCATATCGTGTCCGCATATGTCGAGAAGAACCGCTTGCCGGCTTCCGGCCTCGGCGATCTCATCGCCAACGTCAGCGCTTCCATAGGCGGGCTCGGGCAACCGGCAGTGCCGGTCGCCGCGCCGCTGACGCCTGCCGTCAATCCCAAGAAATCGGTGACGCCGGACTACATCATCTGTCTCGAGGACGGCAAGAAGTTCAAATCCTTGAAGCGCCATATCGGCGTCCATTTCGGGCTGACGCCCGACGCCTATCGCGCCAAATGGGGCCTGCCGTCCGACTACCCGATGGTCGCCCCCAACTACGCGGCCTCGCGTTCGCAGCTGGCCAAGGCAATCGGTCTCGGCCGCAAGGCCGCCCCGCCCGCGCCCGTCAAGGGCAGGGGCAGGAAGGCCAAGGCGACGGCCTAAAGCGTTCGGAGCAGGTCCGGTCGCTCCGCCAGCGGCAACGCCCGGCGGAGCGGAAATTGTTGATCCAGGCCGGATTTTTGCGCGCGCCCTGCGCTGAACTGCGCTAAAGGCTCTCTTGGCCGGACCAGCGCCCATCGTGGAAGTGCCCCGCCGGCCGACATCGCCGCCAGGGGGCCTGATCCATGACCACAGAATCCCAAGTACCGCCTGACCAGCGTTATGCCGCCTTTCGCCATCGGCCGTTCCTGAGCTACTGGGCGGCGCGCTTCCTCTCGACATTCTCCACCCAGATCGTGTCGGTCGCCGTCGGCTGGCAGATCTACGATCTGACCCGCGACCCGTTCGACCTTGGGCTTGTCGGCATCGTCCAGTTCCTGCCTTCGCTGCTGCTGGTGCTGGTCACTGGCGACGTTGCCGACCGTTTTGGACGCCGCCTGATCATGGCGCTGGCGGTGCTGGTCGAGGCGGGCTGCGCTTTGGCGCTTCTGTTGCTGACGCTGCGCGGCCTCTCCGGGCCGATGCCGGTCTTCATCGTGCTCGCCATGTTCGGCATCGCGCGCGCCTTCTTCGGGCCGGCCTCGTCATCATTGTTCGCCAATCTGGTGCCGCCCGAGGATTTCGCCAACGCCATCGCCTGGAACTCGTCCGCCTGGCAGACGGCAACCATCGTCGGGCCGGTCGCCGGCGGTCTGCTCTACGGGCTTTCGGCCGAAGCCGCCTACACCACCGCGGCCGTGCTGATGCTCATTGCCGCCGTGCTGATCTTCACCATCCCGAAGCCCGCCCAGCGCAGCCGGACCGACAGGCCGACGGTACAGACCCTGTTCGCCGGCTTCGGCTATATCTGGAGCGAAAAGATCGTGCTCGGTGCCATTTCGCTCGATCTGTTCGCGGTGCTCCTGTCCGGCGCCTCGGCGCTGCTGCCGGTCTATGCGCGCGATATCCTCGAACTCGGCCCGTGGGGGCTCGGCCTGCTGCGCTCGGCGCCCGGCGTCGGCGCCATCTGCGTCGCCATCTGGCTGGCCGGGCATCCGATCCGCAACCATGCCGGCCTTGTCATGCTCGGCTTCGTCGCGCTGTTCGGCGCGTTCACCGTCCTGTTCGGCCTCTCGACCATCACCTGGCTGTCGATCGCAGCCCTTGCCCTGCTCGGCGCCACCGACATGTTCAGCGTCTATATCCGCGAGACGCTGATCCAGCTGTGGACGCCGGACGACGTTCGCGGCCGCGTCAACGCCGTCAACCAGGTGTTTGTCGGCGCCTCCAATGAGCTCGGCGAATTCCGCGCCGGCACCATGGCCGCGCTGATCGGCACGGTTCCGGCCGTGGTGGTCGGCGGCGTCGGCGCGATCGCTGTCGCCGGTCTATGGGCGGTGCTGTTCCCACAGCTGCGCAAGGTGCGTCATCTCAGGGGGCGAAACTAAAGCGCGACGCGCTTTAGTTCGTTTGTTTGTGCATGTCGTTTTCCCAAAACCGCTGCACACTTTTGGGCGACATGCACCGACTTCACCGCAGCGCCGGCTTGCCAAAAATCATGGGCAGGAACTCGCCGAGCCAGCGCTTGAGGTGCATGTCCCAGATCAGCCGGCCACCGAGATGGTCGCGGCCGGGCTGCGCGCCGGGCAATTCGAAGCGATGGGCGCCGCGCACCACCCAGCGCTGCATCATCGCCCGGGTCAATTCGCCATGGAACTGGATGCCCCAGGCATTGTCGCCATAGCGGAAGGCCTGGTTGGGATAGGTTTCGGCCGTCGCCAAAAGTGTTGCGTCCTTCGGCAGCGAAAAGCCCTCACGATGGAACTGATAGACCATCTCCGGCCAATGCATCAGCCTGCTGCCTGCTTCAGTCGCCTTTAGCGGATACCAGCCGATTTCGACGAGGCCCTCGCCATGGCCCTCGACCCTGCCGCCGAGATGCTTGACCAGCATTTGCGCGCCGAGGCAGATGCCAAGCAGCGGCCGGTTCTCGTTGAGTGGAATTTTGAGCCAGTCGGTCTCGCGGCGGACGAACTCGTCGCCGTCATTGGCGCTCATCGGCCCGCCGAACACCACGGCGCCGGCATGGCCATCCAGCGTCTGCGGCAAGGCCTCGCCGAGCGGCGGGCGGCGGATGTCGAGATCGAAGCCTTCCTCGATAAGCATATGGCCGACCCGTCCCGAGCTCGATTGCTCCTGATGCAGCACGATCAGGATCTTTGGTCTCGGGCTTGGCTTGGGCGGCATTGGAAGGCGGGATCCTGTTCTATTCGTCGCTTGACGTTCCGGCAGCACCAGGAGCCGCGGCCGCCGCCTTGAGGCGCGCCTCGACGCGGTCGCGGCGTTCGACGCCGATCAGCTCGGCGACCCGCCAGACGGTATTGTCCTCGAGTTCGTGCAGCTCGCCATCGGCATAGACGATCTCCCACATCAGGCCGATAAAGGCCTTTCGCGCCTCGGCGTCGAGATGGCGCTTGAGCACGCTGGTAAAGGCGTAAAGGTCGATCGCCTCATTGTCGGCCCGCTCGCCGGCAGCCGCCAACGCATCGAGTTCGTCGCCGCTGATAGAATAGCTTTCCGCCAGCACCTTCTTGAACCGTTCCCATTCGGTATCCTGGCGCACGCCGTCGGCGTTCATCACGTGGAAAAGGAGGGCGGATGCGGCAACGCGCGGATCGTCGGCGCTGGCGCTGGCGCCACTACCGGACGGCAGGTCCCTTAGAAACGACAGAACGCGTTCGAACATCAAATCATTCCCAATAAGACCGGGTCCACTCGACCCGGATCAGAACAAACGAAACCGGCGCGTCGATTTACCCGCCTCGTCGTCGGGGTCGACGCCGGGGTCGTCGGGCAGCCGCGTCAACTCCTGCGCCGGCTCGACGGCTTCGGCATCGTCCGGCACCGCGGCAAACGCCGCCGCGGCGACCGGTGTCACATGATCCTCGCCGGCACGGTTTTCGGTCTTTGCTTCGGTCGCGGTGCCCGGTGTCTCGGCAGCAACCGCTGTGTGCTCGATCGCCTCGGCTGTTTCCTGTACCGGCTTGGCTGAAGCCGCAATTGCCGGCACCGATGCCTCCTGCGTATCCTCATCGCTGTCGATCAACTGGCCGAGCCGCTCCATCGGCGCTCGCCATTCGAATGCATCGAGCCTGCCGGTGATCGGCGATACCGGAGCCCAGCGGTCGGAGACGACGCCGTCGGCGACCCAGGCCGGGTCGCGCGGCGCTCTCACCGCCTTCGACAGCAACTGCCGCACCTTGCCCTGGTCGCCGGTCTCGGCCTCCTCGATATCGGCCAGCAGCAGATAGGCGCCTTCGCGGCGATCGATGCGGATGGCGGCTTCGGCCTCGCGGCGGGCGGTTGAAAAGTCCTGCGCATCGAGCGCGGCGCGCGCCACGGCAAGCGAGGCCTCGGCATGGTTCTTCTTCAGGTCCTGCAGCTTCTTTGCCCGGTTCAGCCGGTCGAGCACGGCATCGCCGGGCCTGGCATGGGTGTAGAGCTCGGCGATCTCCGGGTGCGGCTCGGCCTTCCACGCCGCCTCGAGGATTTTCGAGCCCTTGCGCACGTCGTTCAGCCGAAACAGCAATTTCGCCGCGGCGACCGCCGCCGGCGCGAAATCCGGCCGCAGCCGGTTGGCTTCGAGAGCCGCCGTCCGGGCGGCATTGGCATCGCTGTCGATCAGCGCCTGCGCCTTGGCGGTCAGCAGCACAGCGCGGCGCCGGTTAGCGGCGTCGCGCTCGATCTGCCGCGTTGACTTCTGGGCGTCGACAAGTTTCAGCGCACCATCCCAGTCGCCACGCCCGGTCAGATCTTCCAGCGTCGATTCGGCCGCCCAGGCCAGCTGCGGCGCCACCGCCGCCGCACGGCCGGCATAGTGGCGGGCTGCGTTGCGGTCGCCGAGCCGCTCGGCTTCGAGATACAGTCCGCGCAGGCCGAGCAGCCGCATTTCGGGATCGTCGAGCATGGTCTCGAACTTTTCGCGGGCGCCCTCATGGTCGCCTTCGAGCAGCGAGGCCTGCGCGTCGAGCAGCTGGATCAGCGGCTCCTGGTCGGAGCGGATCAGCTTTGCCGCTTCCTTGGTCTTCTTGCGGGCGAGCGCGCCGTCACCGGCGCCGGCGGCGATCATGCCGGTCGACAGCGCCTGATAGCCGCGGTCGCGGCGCCGCACGCGGAAATAGCGCGAGATCGTATAGGGGCTGGTCCACAGCGCCTTGACCAGCCACCAGACGATCATCACCGCGGCAACCACGGCAACGATCGCCACCGCCGCGACCATCAGGCTGACCTGGTATTGATAGCCGTTGAAGGTGACGAGCATTTCACCCGGCCGGTCGGCCAGCCAGGCGAACCCGAGCCCGAGCGCAAAGACGACGGCAAGGAAGGCGAGGATGCGGATCATCGGGTTCCTCACGCCTTCATCGCGCCAGCGATGAGCGAATCGATCTGCGTCTCGACCTCCATCCGCGCTTTCAGTTTGCCGGCAAAGTCGGCGCCGGCGGCCTTGGCCGCTTCAGGCAGCGTTTCGTATTCGCTGAGCGCCTTGGCGTAGTCGCCCTGATTGACGGCGACCTCCATGCGGGCGACGGTTTCCGGGGCGCCGGCGCCCTCGACCGCACCGATCGGCCTGACCTTGACCAGCGATTCGGCGCTCGACAGCAGCTTTTGCAGGATGCCGGCATTCTGGTCGACAGGCGTCGCGGCAGCGACCATGGCGTTGGCGGTGGCGTCCGCTTCGGCGGCGATCTCGGCGCGCGTTGGGACGCCCTTTTCGGCATAGGCGCGCAGCGTCGCGATCTCGGGTGCATCGGGTGAGATCGCGGCAAAGGTTTCGAGTTCGGTCGCGAACGGCGCACCGCGGTCGAGCGCTGCCTTGAGCGCCGAGGCGGCAATGGCCAGCGCGATCTTCGGCTGCGAAGCCTGTGCATCGACCTTGCCCGAGAGCTGTGAAACCGACTGTTCCAGCGCCGCAAGCCGGCCTTCCTGCGCCTTTGCCGTCTCGCCGGCCGATTTCACCAGCGCGTCGAGCGCGGCCAGCCTTTCGTTGAGCGGCTCGAGATCGACCGGCGCCGTGCCGCCGGCCTTGCCGAGGCCCGCGACCGCCGTCTCGATCTGCCGGACCTTGTCGCCAAGTGCGGCCAGCCCGGCATTGTCGCCGGCGCCGCCTTGCTCGACCGCCGATTTGAGCGCCGTGACGTCCGCCCTGACCTGATCCAGCGCCGACGACAGCCCGTCCACCTTGGCTGATGCGTCATTGTTGGCGTCGGCCTGTCTGAGGTCCGCGACCTCGCGTTTCAGCGAAGCGATCTCACTATTGACGGGGTCGAGCGACACGCCGCCCGACCCCGGCGCCCCGAGCAGGCCGGCAAATTGCAGCCCGCCGGCGGCGGCCAGCGCGATGACGCCGCCGACAATACCGGCGGCGATGCCGTTGATGCCGCTCCGCTTCGGCTGCGCTGCCATATGGTCGTCCCTCGTCTCAGCTGTCTTCTCGCCGGAACCTGGTATCCTCGGTTCGTTGGCCCCGGTTCCGCTGGGTGCATCTTCGAAACTGTAGTCGGAAGCCGTGAAGCGACCGACCGGCGCATCCGAACCGGCCGGATAAGGGATTTCCGCTTCCCTGGCAGAATCGGCGCCTGCGTCCGTCGGCTCTTGCGTGCCGGCCCGCGCGGCTGCGTCGGCATGTTCCCATGGTTCGAGATCGGTCTGGTCGGCATGCACCGGCTCCTCAGGCGGCTCCGGCTGCGATGCGTTCGCCGCTTCCTCGGCCCGCGCCTCGTAGGTCTGCGCCGCGGCCGGCTGCTGCGAGCTGGCATCCTGTTCGTCGGCGACTCGCGAGACGGCGCCGGGCTCGAGATCGATGGTCACCGGCTCACGGCGGCTCTTGGAATGCCGCATCTTCGGCGTCTTGACCATGCTCGGGCTCCGCAAAATTCGCTTCGGGATGGTTTGAAGGGTCTAGCACATCACCAAGCGGTGAAAAGGGGCGGCGTGATGACGCCACGGCTTGGAGTTCAGTTTTGGCAAAACGCCGCAGCGGTTTTGGGACACGGCATGCGGAACCAGAAATGAAAAACCCGCCTCGGCGGCGGGTCGTTGGGGCGAATCAGCACCATGCTGAAATTATTAGCATAGCTGCCGGCACAAAGCAAGAACAAAATGTGCCCGAGCGCAATTGTCTCAGGTTGGTGGCTGCCCGCCAAGCTGCCGATCTCCCCCCTTGCGGGGGAGATGGCCGGCAGGCCAGAGGGGGGTGTGACAGAGCACCAACGTCTACCTAAACCCATCCCCCAACCGGCAATGGAGGGCTCGATTGGCTGACAGGTCGGAGGGACAGCACCCCCCTCTGCCCTGCCGGGCATCTCCCCCGCAAGGGGGGAGATCGGCAGCTTCGCCGACAGCGCCTGCTGCGGAATAAATTGAGGATGCCGGCAGGAGGTATGCCAACGTCCGGAACAGGCGGATGCCGGTCAGCGCCGCGCCCGCAAAAGTCCCAGCAGCGCGTCCTCGTTTGGTTGGGGCGCAATCCGGATCCTTTCGCCAGCGGCATCATCCAAGGCCGCGGCAATACGTCCCGACAATGCGAAAAAGCGCGTCTCTTCAAAAAAACCGCGCACCGCCGGCCGGCTAGCCAGGGCCTGCATCGCCATGGCCGCCTTGGCCGAATAGAGCAGCACCGCCTCGACCGGCCGGGCGGACAGGCGCGCAAGCACGGCCTCGTCGGAGTAATCCAGCACAACGGTGTCGTAGGTCTCGACGGCGCGGACCTGAGCGCCCGCCGCCTGCAGCCGCTCCTCGAAGCCCGGAAAGCGCACCCGCCCGCAGAGATAGACGATGGTCTGCCCCGCGTAACCACCAGCAAGCGCATCGGCCAGCGCCTCGGCATTCCCTGGGCCTTCGCTGACCGACAGAAACCCGGCCGCGCGGGCGGCTTCCGCCGTCTTCCTGCCGACGGTGTGGCACGGCAAGCCGGCGAGCGCCGCGATGACCTCTTTCGGCGCATGGCGAACGCCGTTGGCACTGGTGGCCGCGACCGCCGCAGCCGCATCGGCGACCGCGCCGACGTCGACGGGCAGCGCCACCGTTTCGGTCAGCGGCAGCAGGATCGGCTGAAAGCCGGCATCCGCAAGCCGGCGCGCCGTGCGCAAGGCGCCCGGTTCGGGTCTCGTCACCAGGACGCGGAGCATGTCAGGTCCAGCCGTCGAAGAATGTTTCGCCGGCTTTGGCCCGAACGGTCGCGGCGGCTTCCGCGCCAATGCGCGCCGCCTCCTGCGCTGGCCCTTCCAGCCTGACTTCATGCGACTGCGTGCCATCGGGCGAGATGATCAGCCCGGCAAAGGAAACCGTTGCGCCGGATATCGTCGCATGGCCGGCGATCGGGGTGCGGCAGGAGCCGTCGAGCGCCGCCAGGAAGGCGCGCTCGCAGGCCAGCGCCTGGCCGGTCGGCACGTCGTGGATTGCCGTCAGCATCGCTTCCACGTCGCGGTCGCCGATGCGGCTCTCGATACAGATCGCGCCTTGCCCCGGCGCCGGCGGAAAGACGTCGAGCGGCATCAGGTCGGTGACGACATTTTCGAGCCCGAGCCGCTTCAGCCCGGCATAGGCGAGGATGGTGCCGTCGGCGATGCCTTCGTCGAGCTTGCGCAGCCGCGTCTGCACATTGCCGCGAAACATCACCACGTCGATGTCCGGCCGCATCCGCCGGATCAGCGCCTGGCGCCTGAGCGACGACGAACCGACCCTGGCGCCTTGCGGCAGGCCGGCAATCGTTCGCGCCGCCTTGCCGATGAAGGCGTCACGCGCGTCCTCGCGCGGCAGGAAGGCGGCCAGCTCCAGCCCCTCGGGCAACAGCGTCGGCATGTCCTTCGACGAATGCACGGCGATGTCGATGCGCCGCGCCAGCAGCGCCTCCTCGATCTCCTTGGTGAACAGGCCCTTGCCGCCGGCTTCGGACAGCGGCCGGTCCTGGATGCGGTCGCCGCTGGTCGAGATGACGACCACCTCGAACGCCTCGGCCGACATGACATGCGCCGTCATCAGCCGCGCCTGCGTTTCATGCGCCTGCGCCAGTGCCAGCGGGCTGCCGCGTGTTCCGATTTTCAAGGTTGTTTGCATGGCGCGCCGTCCGTGATAACCCCCGGCAGGATCGAGGTCCGTCTTCCCGGCTTTCTCCTATCGGGGAAAGGCAGGCCGTACAATCCTTGGAGACAGCGACGAATTGATCCGCGTTCTGGGCATCGAGACGAGTTGCGACGAGACCGCCGCCAGCGTGGTGGCGCTGGACGATCGCAGCGCGCCCCAAATCCTGTCGAACATCGTGCTCAGCCAGATCGAGGAGCATGCCGCTTTCGGCGGCGTCGTGCCGGAGATCGCCGCGCGTGCCCATGTCGAGGCGCTGGACGGCATCATCGAGGCAGCGCTTGCTGATTCCGGCGTCGATCTCGCCGACATCGATGCGATTGCTGCCACCGCCGGTCCCGGTCTTGTCGGCGGACTGATCGTCGGCCTGATGACGGCAAAAGCAATCGCCGCGGCAGCTAAAAAACCGCTGATCGCCGTCAACCATCTCGAAGGCCACGCGCTGACGGCCAGATTGACCGACGGGCTCGACTTTCCCTACCTCTTGCTGCTGGTTTCCGGCGGCCATACCCAGATCGTCGCCGTGCGCGGCGTCGGCGACTACCAGCGCTGGGCGACGACCATCGACGACGCGCTTGGCGAAGCCTTCGACAAGACGGCCAAGATGCTCGGCCTGCCCTATCCGGGCGGACCGAATGTCGAGAAGGCGGCGGCAAATGGCGATGCGGCCCGTTTTGCGTTTCCGCGCCCGATGAAGGGCTCGGCGCAGCCCGATTTTTCCTTTTCCGGCCTCAAGACCGCAGTGCGCCAGGCGGCATCCGCGATCGCCCCGCTGAGCGACCAGGACGTCGCCGATATCTGCGCCTCGTTCCAGGCGGCGGTGGCGGATGCGCTCGGCGACCGTGTTTCGCGGGCGCTGACCAGGTTCCGTCAGCAATTCCCGGACAAGGCCGAGCCTGCGCTGGTTGTCGCCGGCGGCGTCGCCGCCAACCGGACGATCAAGGCGACATTGCAAGCGCTGTGCGAACAGGCCGGGTTCAGCTTCGTCGCCCCGCCGCTTAATCTCTGCACCGACAATGCGGCGATGATCGCCTGGGCCGGCATCGAGCGGCTGCGCGCCGGCATATCAGGCGAAAACGCCGCCGATTTCGTGCCGCGCTCGCGCTGGCCGCTGGACAGCGTCTCGGCCCCGATGGTCGGCTCTGGCCGGCGCGGGGCCAAGGCGTGACGAGCAAAGCCATGACGCGCAAAGCCAGCGCCGGCTGGCGTGTCGCCGTGCTTGGCGGCGGTGCCTGGGGCACGGCGCTGGCGCTGGCCATGCTGCGCGCCGGCCATTCGGTCCGGCTGTTCGCGCGCGACCCGGAGACCGTCGCGGCGATCGACCGTGGCGAAAATCCGCGCTATCTGCCCGGCATCGCGCTCGATCCCGGCATCGCGGCGACAAGTGACATCAAACTGGCTCTCGCCGACGCCGACTGCGTGCTGGCGGTGGCGCCGGCGCAATCGTTGCGCGCCATGCTGACGGCCGCGTCCAGCCATGTGCCGAAAGGCGTCCCGCTGGTGCTCTGCGCCAAGGGCATCGAGCGCGACACCGGCGCGCTGCTGTCGTCCATTGCCGAGGAAATCCTGCCGGCAAATCCGGTCGCCGCTTTGTCCGGCCCAAGCTTTGCCACCGACGTCGCCAGGGGCCTGCCCACGGCCGTGGTGGTCGCCGCCCGCGACGAGGCTCTGGCCACCGACCTTGCCGCCCGTTTCTCGGCTGAAAACCTGCGTTGTTATTCGAGCGACGACCTGATCGGCGTCGAGATCGGCGGCGCGCTGAAGAACGTCTTTGCCATCGCCGCGGGTGCCGTTACCGGCGCCGGGCTCGGCGCCAGCGCCCAGGCCGCAATGGTGACGCGCGGCTTCGTCGAATTGCGCCGCATCGGTGCCGCCTTCGGCGCAAAGCCGGAGACGCTGATGGGGCTTTCCGGCCTCGGCGACCTGCTGCTCACCTGCTCGTCCGCCCAGTCGCGCAATTTCGCCTATGGGCTGGCGCTCGGGCAAGGCAAGCCGCTTGCCGGCCTGCCTCTGGCTGAAGGCGTGCCGACGGCGGCGATCGCCGCCCGCATCGCCGGCGAGCGCCGGATCGACGCGCCGATCATCGCCGCCGTCGCCGCCATACTGGACGGCACCGTCACCATAGACCAGGCTGTGTCGGCGTTGATGACCAGGCCGCTCAAAACCGAAACCGACATGTAATCCCGAACGATTGCGGAGATGGAAAGATGCTGTTTGCGTTGATTTGCAAGGACAAGCCAGGAAGCCTGCAGGTGCGGCTCGATACGCGGCCTAAGCACCTTGCCTTCCTGGAAGGGCTGAACGGTGACAAGAAATTGGCCTTCGCCGGCCCGTTCCTCGACGCAGACGGCAAGCCGAACGGCACTCTCGCCGTTGTCGAGGCGCCCGATCTGGCTGCGGCAAAAGCCCTGTCGGCGGCCGATCCCTATACCAAGGCAGGGCTGTTCGAAAGCGTCGAAATCCGGCAGTGGAACTGGAGCTTCAACAAACCGGCGGGTATCTAAATGCATGTCGCGCAAAAGTGTGCAGCGGTTTTGTGATAACGACATGCATAAAACAAGAACCTGAAGCGCGTCGCATGACGCCGGTCGAACGCGACGCGCTTTTAGTCGCGACGGCACCTGAGGAGGAGCAAGACAATGAACTACTGGCTGTTCAAATCCGAACCCTCGGTCTTCTCCTTCGAGGACCTCAAGGCCAAGGGCAAGGCCGGCACGCAATGGGACGGCGTGCGCAATTATGCGGCGCGCAACAACATGAAGGCGATGCAGATCGGCGATCTCGGCTTTTTCTACCATTCCAATGATGGGCTCGACATAGTCGGCATCGCCGAAATCTGCGCTCTGGCCCATCAGGACAGCACGACCGACGATCCCCGCTGGGAGTGCGTCGATATCCGCGCCTTCAAGGACATGCCGAAGCCGGTGACGCTGGAACAGGCCAAGGCCAATCCAAAGCTGGCCGACATGGCGCTGGTGCGGCTCGGGCGGCTGTCCGTGCAGCCGGTGACGCCTGCCGAATGGCAGGAGGTCTGCCGCATGAGCGGACTGACGCCGGCGCCATGACGGCGCTGACGCCGGACAGTGCCAAGAAATTCATCCTCGACAACACGGCGCTGATGGCGCCGCCGCATGTGCCGGAGATACGCCTGCAGCTGGCCGACGAGGCGCATGAATTGTGGCAGCGGACCGAGGATGAGCTGACCGAAATCGGCCTGCCGCCGCCCTTCTGGGCCTTCGCCTGGGCCGGCGGCCAAGGCCTTGCCCGCTACATCCTCGACAATCCGGCGGCGGTGCGCGGCAGGCGCGTGCTCGACTTCGCCTCCGGCTCCGGCCTCGTCGCCATTGCAGCAGTGAAGGCCGGATCTGCCGAGGTGATCGCCGCCGACATCGACCCGTTCTGCGCGACCGCGGTCCGCCTCAATGCCGAGGCCAATGGCGTCGAGATAGAATTCCTCGCCGGCGACTGCATCGGCACCGATGCGGGCTGGGATCTGGTGCTGGCCGGCGACGTCTTCTACGACAAAGCTTTCGCCGACAGGCTGATGCCGTGGTTCGCAGCGTTGAAGGCGCGCGGCGCCGACATCCTCGTCGGCGATCCCGGCCGCTCCTATTTGCCGAAGACCGGGCTGGAACCGCTTGCCGTCTACGAAGTGGCGGTGACCCGCGCGCTGGAGGACGCCGAGGTCAAGCGCACCACCGTCTGGTGCCTTGCTTGACGGCATCGCCGAACAGGCGTTCCATCGCGCAATCGACCGGAGGGAATCATGGATTTTTCAGCAATCAATTGGCTGGCGGTAATCGTCGCCGCCGTGGTGGCGTGGCTGTTCGGCGCGGCCTGGTATATGGGCCTGAGCAAGCCGTGGCTGAAGGCCGCCAAGCTTGATCCGGCGACGATGAGCAAGTCGATGCTGCCCTTCGTCGTCTCCTTCGTCGCGGAGCTTGTCATGGCGCTGGTCATGTCGCTGATCATCGGCGCAGTGACCGGCGGCGAACCGAGCCTGCTTGCCGGGGTGATCTTCGGCTTCGTTCTCTGGCTGGGGTTCGTCGCCACGACGCTTTCGGTCAACCATCGCTACGAAGGTTTCGGCTGGGATCTGACGCTCATCGATGTCGGCCATTGGCTCGGCGTGATGCTTCTCATCGGCGCGGTGATCGGCTGGTTCGGCGCGGCGGCGACAGGCTGACCTTTAGGCGGCGACAGGCTGACCTTTAGGTTGGGGTCTTGCCGACTTCCTCGAGAAGCCAATCGCGAAAGGCGACGATGCGCGGATCGTTCGCCGCATTTTCGGGATAGACCAGGAAATAGGCGAACTCGGGCGCGACCTTGATGCCGAGTTCGAACGGCCGGATCAGCCGGCCTTCCGAAAGGTCGTTTGCCACCATGGCGAAATCGGCGAGCGCAACCGCGTTGCCGTCGAGCGCGGCCTGCACGGCATCCGTCGAATTGCCGAACACGATGGTCCGGCTGTCGTCGAAATCGTCGACGCCCGCCGCCGCCATCCACATGCTCCAGTTCGGCCAGGTGACGCCCTGGCGCGACCACTCGATATGCGCCAGCGTATGATGGAACAGGTCGCGTGGCTCCTTGAGCGGCGGCCCTGACCGCAGCAAGGCCGGACTGCAGACGGGAATGATGACGTTTTCGAACAGCCGGTGCGAGCGAAGCCCCGGATATTTGCCGGCGCCGAAACGGATGCCGACATCGACATCGTCGCGGTCGAAATCGCGCACCTCATAGCTGATATCGAAGCGCAGCTCGATTGCCGGATGCTGTTTGCGAAAATCGTCGACGCGCCGCATCAGCCACTTCGTCGCGAATTGCGCATCGAGGGTGACCTTCAGCAGCGCCGATCCGCGCGCCGTCTTCTGCGCCCGTGAGACCGCGCGGCCAAGCAGGTCGAGCGCGTCGGTCGAGGCCTCGAACAGCACCGCACCCGCCTCGGTGAGCCGGATTGTGCGGCTGGTGCGTGTGAACAGCATGATGCCGAGCTGATCCTCGATTTCCTTGATCTGGTGGCTGACCGCTGCCGGCGTCAGGCCGAGCTCGTCGGCGGCGCGGGTGAAATTGAGGTGCCGGGCCGCCGCCTCCAGCGTCCGCAGCGCACGGGTTCCAGGCAGCAGGCGCGCCATCAGGGCCAGACGAGGAGGGTTCGGTCGAGCATTCCAATCCTCAAACAAAACTTGAAGATGCAGAAAAAACTACTCGTTTCCCGTTTGAATTTCAATCCGCCATGATCTGAGCATCGAAGAAACATCAAACCGGATTTGATGTCCGGAGAAGCGGATTGCACCATGTCTGACATCGCCCTGCGCTCTGTAACCCTCCGCCCGGCCTGGCTGCGCGCCGTGCTCGACTGGCTTCGGCACGCGAGAATCGCGGCCAATCTTCCCTACGAGAATGTCGAGGATCTCTCCGATCGCCAGCTGCGCGACATCGGTAGCGAACGCAAGGACATCGCACGCGCCATGGACCGCGAACTCGGCCGGCTCGGCCTTCTCGACATAGGGTGGCAAAGGAGTAGGGGAGTAGGGGAGTAGGGGAGTAGGGGAGCTAAGCGGCGCGCCCGCCCCTGTCTCTACTTTTACTGCCCTATTCCCCTACTCCCTTATTCCCCTATTCCCTTACCTTACCACCCTCACCACCGTCCGCTCCGACAGCAGCGGCAGCAGCCGTGCCATGGTGCGGGCTGTTACCGCGACGCAGCCTTGCGTCGGCGTGAAGCCGGGGCGCGCCAGGTGGAAGAAGATGGCGCTGCCGCGCCCGCGCCGGCGCGGCACAATGTTCCAGTCCAGCACCAGGCAGGCATCGTAGAGATCGTCGGCCCGCTGCATCCGCTCATGGCTGGCGCCATAGGGGATTTTGACCGGGCGGTTGTAGTTGCGGTCCCCAGGCACTTCGCACCAGCCGAGGTCGCGGCCGATCGGCGTCATCGCCAGCCGCGTCCGGCGGCCGCTGGAAAAACGGTCGCCGCGAAAATATCCCGACAATATCCGCATCGAGGCGAGCGGCGTGGCGCCATCGCCCTCGCGCTTGCCGGCCGAGATGCCGCCATGCCCCAGCGCACATGGAAACACGAGTTTGCCGGCCTGTAGAAAGCCCTGGCTGGCATGGCCGGGCCGCGCGCGCACGGTGAGCACGGTAAGCCCTTTCGGCAAAATTGCGCCGACTGCATTGCGATCGTGTTTTTTCTTGTATGATCGTGCCACGGAACAAATCACTGTGAACGGCTGTTGTGCCGGTCAGCTTCCGCATAAACAGGCAGCGGTCAACTGAAATCTCTTTTCAAAACAACGGATTGATCCATGACTTCACGCACCATTCTGATCGTCGACGACGATGACGACCTGCGCGGCACCCTTGTCGAGCAATTGTCGCTTTATGAGGAATTCGATGTCCTGCAGGAAGCGACCGCCGCCAAAGGCGTCGCCGCGGCGCGCGGCGGGCTTATCGACCTGCTCATCATGGATGTCGGCCTGCCCGACATGGATGGCCGCGAGGCGGTGAAGATATTGCGCAAGGGCGGCTACAAGGCGCCGATCATCATGCTGACCGGCCACGACACCGATTCCGACACGATCCTTGGTCTCGAGGCCGGCGCCAACGACTATGTGACCAAGCCGTTCCGCTTTGCCGTGCTGCTGGCCCGCATTCGCGCCCAGCTGCGCCAGCACGAGCAGAGCGAGGACGCCACTTTCTCGGTCGGCCCCTACACGTTCAAGCCCAGCCAGAAGCTTCTGATCGACCCGCGCGGCGCCAAGGTGCGGCTGACCGAAAAGGAAGCCTCGATCATCAAATATCTCTACCGCGCCGACCAGAAGGTGGTGACCCGCGACGTGCTGCTGGAGGAAGTCTGGGGCTACAATTCCGGCGTCACCACGCATACGCTCGAAACCCACGTCTACCGGCTGCGCCAGAAGATCGAGCGCGATCCTTCCAACGCGGAAATTCTCGTGACAGAAAGCGGCGGCTACAAGCTGGTTCCTTAAACATTTCATTATTCAAATAAGCGATCCGGGCGGGGCGCTTTTCGGGTACGGTCCTGAGCTGGAGGTGGGTCTGGATCGAACTCGCGGAGGCATCGGGTCCAAGGAGCGGAACCGATTTTTGAAACGCCTTGCGCGTCCGGGGGACGCGCGGCGCTCTAGGGAGGAGTGGGACTGACGGTTCGGGGACATAGCTAGATGGCGCTGGATGACGACATCCGCATCCTGTCCACCGTGAGGCTCTTCGAGGGCTTTACGCAGGAACAGCTGCGTCTGCTCGCCTTCGGCGCCGAAACCACCATGCTGAAAGCCGACCACAAGCTTTATCGCGAGGACGACGAAGCTGATTCGGCCTACATCGTGGTCAGCGGCCGCATCGTGCTCTATCGCGAGCACGACGGGGAGCGCATCCCGATCGGCACCGCCGGTCCCGGCACCATACTCAGCGAACTGGCGCTGATCGCCGACACCAACCGGCTGACCAGCGCCTCCGCCGAAATCGATTCGGAAGTGCTGCGGCTCAGCCGCAAGATGTTCCGCCGCATCCTCGAGGAATACCCGGAGCTGGCGGTTCACTTGCACCAGCGCATATTGGAGGATTTCCAGGCGATGATCCGCCGGATCGAGGAACTTGGGCCGCGTTTTGCCGGCTAATGTAGCGCCTCTGGTTTAACCAGATTTCGGAATTTGCGAGTTCTCAAGGCCGGTGCGTTGCGGAAACAAGCTCGGCCTTGCGCCGCGCCGTCTCCAGTCCGAGCGCAATGAAGCGGCGCGCATGTTTGGCCAGCTCCATATTGTCGGTCCACAGATTGCGCCAGATCGCGGTTTTCCGCGACAGGTTCTCGTCGACGATTTCCGACGAGAAGGATTCGAAGCTGAGGTCGTCGCTGTAGCCGATAGCGGTCAGCGCATCGAATATCCCGGCGAAATCGATATTGCCGGTGCCGAGGAAGCCGCGATGGCTCTCGCCGATATGGACATAGCCGATTTTCTTTGCGGCGTTGCGGATGGCCAATCCGACATCGGCCTCCTCGATGTTCATGTGGAACGTGTCGAGATGCAGGAAGATGTTGTCGGAGCCGCTGTCCTCGATAAAGGCCATGCCTTGCGCGGCGGTGTTGAGCAGGTTGCTTTCGAAGCGGTTGACGATCTCGAGGTTGAGGGTGACGCCGGCTGACTTTGCCGTCTCCGCCACCTCGGCAAGCGTGCCGGCGCTGCGGTTCCACTGGTCGCGCGTCGGCGCCTCGCTCTGCAAGCCGTGGCTGGTGCTGAGGATGCCGGCAACCTTCTGGCCGCCGAGATCGCGAGTCAGCGCGATCGTACGTTTCAGGATTTCGACGCCGTGCGCCGCAATCGTTTTGTCGGCGCTCGAAATATCGCCGTCGGCCGGCAGTCCGATGCTGATCGCGACGCCGAGGCCGAGATCGGCTATCCGCTTGGCCAAGCCGTCAATGTCGACATTGGCGGGGTCGAGATAGGAGAATTCGATCAGGTCGAAGCCGGCTTCGCTGGTGTTGGCCAGCGTCCGCTCGAGATCGCTCTGCGTCGAGCTCGCCGACCAGACGAATGAGTGGATTCCGATGCGCGACATGATTGTCTCCGGTTATTCCAGCAGTAGCGGACCCAAGTCCAAATCGGTGTTTGGCAATCCGTTGCTCAGACAAAAAAGGTGCGGCCGGTCATCCCGGCCGCACCAGGCTTGGGAGGTTTAGCGAGCTGCGGTCCAGCCCTTGTAATCCTTCAAATTGTCGGCCGTGATCAGCTTCGGGTCGAGCAGCACCGTCGGCTCGGCCGGCTTCTTGCCGGCAAGCAGGTCAGCCGCCATCGTCAGCGACTGGCCGGCCATCACATAGGGATCCTGCGAGGCCGAGGCCTTGATCATCGACGTGCCGGAAGCGAGTTCCTTCTCGATATCGGGCGCGCCGTCGACCGCCGTGAAGATGAACTCCGAGCGGTTGAGCTGCTTGGCCGCAAGCTGGGCGCCGATCGCCGTCGGATCGTTGATGGCGAACACCGCGTCGATCTTGTCGAAACGGGTCAGCAGCGACTGAAACACTTTCAAGCCGCCGTCACGTGAGCCTTCGGCGTTCTGGTCGTCTGAAAGGACCTTGATGTCGGGGTGTTTTGCCAGCACGTCCTTGCAGCCCTTGACCCTCTCCAGGATCGACGACGAGGCCGGGCCGTTGAGGATGACGTAGTCGCCCTTGCCGCCGGTATGGTCGACCAGATACTGGCACGCCTCTTCGCCGGCCTTGACATTGTTGGTCATCACGGTGACGTCGGCGCCCGGCGCCGAAACGTCAAAAGCGGCAACGACGATGCCGGCCGCCTGTGCCTTCTTCACCGCCGGTGCGATCGCCTTGGCATCGACGGCATTGAGCATGATGACGTCGACGCCGGCGGCGATGAAGGAATCGACCTGCGAGACCTGCTTGTTGAGATCGTAGTCGGCCGATACCGATGTCACCTGCACATTCGGGTTGATTTTCTTGGCCGCGTCCTCGATGCCCTTGATGGTGGCGACGAAGAACGGGTTGCCGAGCAGGCCGACCGAGATGCCGACCTTGTTCAGGTCCTTGGCCGATGCCGGCGCGATGACGGCGGCTGCAAGGGCGACGCCGCAGAGCAGTTTAGCGATGATCTTCATAGTTTTATTTTCCTCCTGATGCCCGCGCCTCTCACGGTGCGTTACACATGAAACCGGCTCGATGGACGCCGGCGACTAAGGGCCATCACGTTCTTGCTCCTGCCTGGAGCCGGTAACGGTCGAGGGCGACCGCCACGATGATGACCAATCCCTTGATGATGTACTGCCAGATGTCGGAAACACCGGCGAGGATGAGCCCATTTGACAGCACGGCGATGATCAGGCCGCCGATCAGCGTGCCCCAGATCGAGCCGACGCCGCCGACGAAGCTGGTGCCGCCGAGGATGACCGCGGCAATGGCGTCGAGTTCGTAGGACTGGCCGAGCTGCAGCCCGTTGGCGGCATAGAGCCGGGCCGCCGACATGGCGCCGCCAAGGCCGGCCAGAAGGCCGGAAACGCCGTAGACGAAGAGCAGCACCAGCGGCACCTTGATGCCGGTCAGTCTGGCGGCCTCGGCGTTGCCGCCGACGGCGTAGATCCAGGTGCCAAGCACGGTGCGCTTGAGCACCAGCCAGGACAGCACCACGACCGCCAGCGCGATGATGACCAGCCATGGAACGCCGAACAGCGAACCGTTGCCGATGAAGTCGAACGGCAGGTCCGAGTTGAACACCGTCGTGTCCTGGCCAAGCAACCGGGCGACGCCGCGCACGGCGGTCAGTGATCCCAGCGTGACGATGAAGGGCGGCAGCTTGATGTAGGCGATCAGCAGGCCGTTGATGACGCCGAAGCCGAGCCCGACGAGAATGGCCGCCGGCACGCCCAGCAGTCCCCAATCGGGCACCAGCGACACCATCACCGCCACCATCGCCGAGGCGGCAAGGATCGAGCCGACGGACAGGTCGATGCCGCCGGTCAGGATGACGAAGGTCATGCCGGCCGCCAACACGATGTTGATCGACGATTGCTGCATGACGATCAGCAGATTGGTCTGGGTGAAAAAGCGCGGGTTGATGAACTGGAAGCCGACCGCCAGCAGAATCAGGATCGGCAGCATGCCGAGCGCAGCGATGGCGGTGCGCCACCTTGTGCTCCTGCCCACCGCCCGGTCGTCCGCTTTCATCGTGTCGGCCACCTTGTCGGTCATCGCTGAGCCGCTCCCGTTGCAAGTTCCATGATCGCTTCCTGCCGCAGTGGCTCGCCCTCCGACGCCGTTACCTCGCCGGCAATGGTGCCGTCGCGCATCACCAGCACGCGGTCGGCGATGCCGATCACCTCCGGCAGTTCGCTGGAGATCATCAGGATGGCGATGCCTTTCTTGGCCAGATTGTCGATCAGCCGGTAGATTTCCGACTTCGCCCCGACGTCGACGCCGCGGGTCGGCTCATCGAGGATGACGACCTGCGGCTCTGTTTCCAGCAGGCGGGCGAGCAGCACCTTCTGCTGGTTGCCACCCGACAGCGAGCCGGCATTGGCCTGCACCGAGCTGGTGCGGATGGAGAGCTCGGACACCGCCTTGGCGGCGCGCCTTTCGGCGGCCGTGAAGTCGCGCAGACCGCCGGCCTTCGCGTCGCTTGCCAGCACGCCCATGCTGATGTTGTCGGAGATCGACATGTCGAGGAACAGGCCAAGTTGCTTGCGGTCCTCGGTCAGGTAGGCGATGCCGGCATCCAGCGCCTCGCTTGGCGAACCGATGGATATCGGTTTGCCGCCGAGCTCCAGCGTGCCCGATATGTGCCTGTCGGCGCCGAAGATCAGCCGTGCCAGTTCGGTGCGGCCCGAGCCGACCAGGCCTGCCAGTGCCAGCACCTCGCCTTTGTGGAGGTCGAAGGAGCAATTCTTTATGAGATTGCCGTCCGACATGCCGCGCACCGACAGCGCGACGGCGCGCTTGCTGTCCGGCGGGCGGTGATCCTTCTTGTAGAACGTCGACAGATCGCGCCCGACCATCATCGATACCAGGCGTGAGGCGTTCAGATCGGCGCGGTCGAGCGTGCCGACATAGCCGCTGTCGCGTAGCACGCTGACGCGGTCGGCGAGCTGGTAGACCTCGTCCATGCGGTGGCTGATGTAGATGATGGCAATACCTTGCGACTTCAGCGTCGCGATCACCTCGAACAGCCGGTCGGTCTCACGCGAGGTCAGCGACGTGGTCGGCTCGTCCATGACGATGATGCGCGCATTGGTCGACAGCGCGCGGGCGATTTCGACCAACTGGCGTTCGCCGAGCGACAGGCTGGTGACCGGGGTGCGCGCTGAAAAAGTCACGCCGAGCCGCGCGATGATGTCGCTGGCGCGCCGGTTACACTGCTCGCGATCGACGATGCCGAACCGTCGCGGCTCGTTGCCGAGGAAAATGTTCTGCGCCACCGACAGATTGGGCGCCAGCGACAGCTCCTGGTAGATGACCGCAATGCCGGCGGCGCGTGCCTTGATCGGGTCGCCGGTGGCGGCCGGCATGCCGTCGATCAGGATCTCGCCGCCGGGATCCGGCCGGTAGGCGCCGGACAGCACTTTCATCAGCGTCGACTTGCCGGCACCGTTCTCGCCCATCAGCGCGTGCAGCTCGCCGGCATGGACGGTCAGCGACACATCGTGCAGGGCGCGGATCGGGCCGAATGTCTTCGAGATGTGGCGCATCTCCAGCACCGGCTGGCGCACCGTCTCGATCCGGGCGATGGCGCTCATCGCGCACCTCCCGCAGCTGCTCTGGGGGCACCCCGATCGGCGGCAAGGCCGCGCCAGTCGTTGCGGTAGCCGGCAAGGCCGCTGAAGCTTGCCGCATGCACCGCCTCCGGCGCCTCGGTGGCAAACTCGCGTCCGGCGCTTTCGAAGGCGAGCGCCCCGGCACCGGTGGCGCTGCCCTCCAGCGTTGCGCCCTGCAGGAAGGCCTGCCCGGGACGCAATTGGGCCAGCAGCGCGGCAAGCAGCCCGCCATTGTTCAGGCCGCCGTCGACGATGACGGTATTGTCGGAATGGATCAGCTCGAGGCACAAATCGACCATCAGCGCGACATAGAGCAGCGCCATGGCCGCGCGTTCGTCGGCGTTGGGCGTGCGCCCGACCAGTTCGCCGCGCCGGTGTGCCATCGGGCCGCCGGGCGCGAAGCTCGGCAGCGCCATGATGCCGGCGTCGATCACCCGCTGTATCGATGACGGCGCGATGGCGCCCTGCCAGCCGGCGCTGATCGTCGCGAATTCGCGGCCGCCCATGAAGCGGATGGTTGGCACCGGGCCGCCATCGACATCGACGTTGACCAGCATGTCGCGCTCGCCGTCGAGTGCGTCGAGCGGGCAGTCCGGATTGAGAACGACGACCCAGGTGCCGGTCGAGACCACGGTCACCGGCCCGAGCTGCTGCCGGCGGTAGGCATGGAGCGCGGCATTGCTGTCGTGGACGCCATTATGGATGGCGACCGGCTTCGCGGCTCGGCCGAAGCGCTGCTCGCCGATCACCGCGCCGGCACGCTCGAAGGCGGGCATCTGGCCGCGCCAGCCCTCGCCATCGACCAGCGAGCTGAAATCGCGTTTGCGCGGCGCCCATAAATGCGAGTGGCAGCCGAGATAGGACACTTCCGATACCGGCCGGCCACCAAGGCGCCAGCTCCAGTATTGGGGGTAGCCGAGGATCGATTTCGCTGCGGCGAAGGCACCGGGCTCCACCTCCTTCAGCCACAACATGTGGCGGCCGTAGTTGAAGCCAAGCGGCAGGCGCGGCGAAAAGGTCTCGGCAAAATCCGGAATGCGGCGATCGATTTGCGCGGCGATCTCGGCCGGCGGTTCCTGCTCGTAATCGAGGATCGGATGCGTCAGCGCGGCGTCGTCGACCAACGCGAAGGTGCAGCCATGGCCGGATACCATCAGCCCTTCCACGCCATGCGTGTCGACGGCGTCATCGATGGCGCGGGCCGCCCAGTCGTGCAGCGTTGCCTCGTCGAGCACGCTGAAGCCGTTTTTGCGGATCCAGCTCGGCTGGGTGCGGCGCTCGTCGAGGATGCGTCCGTCCTGGCCGAAGACGAACAGCTTCGAATTGGTCTTGCCGAAATCGAGGACGGCTACTTTCACTGGGCGCCTCCCGAGGAAGCGGCGATGCGCACCATGACGCCGGCATCTTCGAGCATGCGCGCGTCGGTGTCGGACAGGCCCTCATCGGTGACCAGCGTACCGATCCGCGACAGCGGCAGCGCCACGTTGCGGGCGTGGATCGACAGTTTGCGGCTGTCGGCCAGCACGACGATCTGGTCGGCGCAGAGGCTGAGCTCGACGATCGAGCGGACCAGCAGCGGGTGCGATTCCAGAAGGCCTTCCTGGCCGATGCCTTGCGCGCCGAGAAAGAACTTCGAGGCGTAGAACGGCACCGTCTGGGTCAGCGAATGGATGATACCCGGCTCGCGGTGCAGTTCGCCGCCGGCGACGGTCAGGCTGCAATGGCCGTGATCGCTGAGATAGGCCGCGAGCGGCATCGAGTTGGTGTAGAGCCGGATGTTGCGGTCGGCGAGCTTGACGCCGAGATGGAAGCAGGTCGAACCGCCATGCACGATGACCGCGTCGCCGTCGCGCACCATGGTGGCAGCGAGAGCGGCGATCTGCCGCTTGGCCTCGACGGCGAGGTCGCGGTTCTCGTCATAGGGCCTGGCATAGGCGACGCCAACTTGCGAAGCGCCATCGAGCGCCGAGATGCCGCCATAGACCTTGCGCGCTTCGCCGGCCTCGTCGATCTTGTCGATGTCGCGCCGCACCGTCGCCGCCGACACGCCAAGCCGCTCCTGCAGCTCGCGCACCGATGCGAAAGGCCGGTCTCGCAAAAGCTCGACAATCTGGCGCTGGCGGCCGGAGTCGCTCAACCCTTACCTCCCAATGCGCTTGCCTCCCAAGCCATTTTGCACGGCATTGCCATTTTGCACGGCAATTGGTGCAACTTACTCAACGGGCATCGGATTGCAAGCGTGATTTGACGCGATAACATCACTGTTGACGTAACTTACTCGCATCTGCGATACCAGCGTCGGTCTTAGTCCCGGCAACGGGCCGTCCAAAGCCGTGGCCACGCGGCCGGTTTGTGGAGGAATTTCGATGACGATCAGTGCGGATGCGCAGGAATTGGCAGCGCTGCGGTCGCTTTCGGCCGTCATCGGCAGCGACCCGCATCTGACCCAGGCCGCCGGCGGCAATACCTCGCTGAAAGCCGGCGACACGCTCTGGATCAAGGCCTCCGGTACCTGGCTGAAGGACGCGCTTACCGCAGACATCATGGTGCCGGTCAGCATCCCGCCATTGCTTGAAGCCATCGAACGGCGCGACCCGGCCGCCGAACAGCCGCAGGCCTTTGCCATCGGCGCCCTCAATCCACGCGGCTTGCGCCCGTCGATCGAGACCACGGTGCATGCGCTGATGCCGCAGCGTATCGTCCTGCATGTCCACTGCGTCGAGACCATTTCGCTGGCCGTGCAGGCCGATTGCGAGGCCGAGGTCGCCAGGCGGCTCGATGGCCACCAATGGACCTATGTTCCTTATCGCCGGCCGGGGCTGCCGCTTGCCCAAGGGATCGCCGAGCGCTTGCGGCCAGGCGTAGACATCCTGATCCTCGGCAATCACGGTCTGGTCGTTGCAGCCGAGACCGTCGCCGCGGCCGACATGCTGCTGCGCCGCGTAACCCGGCTCCTGGCGCGGCCGCCGCGCCAGGTGGCTGAGCCGGACATTGCCGCACTGACGGCGCGCGCCGGCGGCAGCGGCTACAGACTGCCAGCCGACGTGGAGGCGCACGCGGTGGCGATCGACCCCGAAAGCTGCCGCATGGCTTCGGGTGGCAGCCTCTACCCCGACCACGTCATCTTTCTCGGCGAGGGTTCGGTCGTGGCGGGACCGGGCGAGGATGTGAAGCGCGTGATCGAGCGCTGCGGCGCCGCACCCGTGGCGATCCTGTTTCCCGGCCTTGGCGTGCTGATGCGCGGCGACGCCGGCGCCGGCGCCGACGCCATGCAGCGCTGCCTCGCCGACGTGACGGCGCGGGTCGATGTCGCAGCGAAGCTGAATTATCTGACAGCGGCGGAGAATGACGAACTGATCAACTGGGACGCCGAAAAATATCGCCAGAAACTCAATGCCGGAGGCAGCTGACATGCCGCGTTCGTCAAGCCCGCTATCAACTGGCCCGCTTGCCATCGGCATCGACATCGGCACATCCGGCGCGCGCGCCGTCGCAATGCGCCCGGACTTTTCCATCGCCGCGCATTCCGCAATTGCCCTTGAGCGATTTGGGCTGAACGGCCGCGACCCCGCCGTATGGTGGGAGGCGGTCGGCGCGACGTTGGCGGAAGTGCTCAAATGTATCGATCGCGCGGCAGTGCTCTCGATCGCCGTCGACGGTACGTCGGGCACGCTGCTGCCGGTCGACGGCTCCGGGCGGCCGCTGGCCGAACCGCTGATGTACAACGACAAGGTCGCTGACGACATTATTCTGACTGCAATAGCCGGCGCGGCACCGGCAACGAGCGCTGCACTTGGGGCGACGTCCGGTCTCGCCAAGGCGCTGTCTTTCCAGCACCTGCCCGGCGTCGCCACTGTGCTGCACCAGGCCGACTGGATCGCCGGACAGTTTTCCGGCCGCTTCGATGTCAGTGACGAGAACAACGCGCTGAAAACCGGCTACGACGTCGAGGCCCGGCGCTGGCCGGACTGGATCGCGGCGACCGGCATGCGCATGGAATTCCTGCCCCGAATCGTGCGGCCGGGCGATGTCACGGGCACGCTCACCGCCAGCGCTGCGAAAATGTTCGGCCTGCCGCGCGACGTGGTTGTCGTCGCCGGCACCACCGATGGTTGCGCGTCGTTCCTGGCGACCGGTGCGACTGCCGCGGGCGCCGGCGTCACCGCGCTCGGCTCATCGCTGACCATCAAGATCCTCTCCGACCGGCCGATCTCGGCGCCGCAATTCGGCATCTACAGCCATAGGCTGGGAGACACCTATCTGGCGGGCGGCGCCTCGAACTCCGGCGGCAAGGTGCTGGCCCAGCATTTCCCCGTCGCCCGCATTGTCGAGCTCAGCAAAAAGATCGACCCGGCGACCGAGACCGGCCTCGATTATTACCCGCTGCCGGCGCCGGGCGAACGCTTCCCCGTAGCCGATCCGGCGCTGCCGTCCCGCCTCGAGCCGCGGCCCGCCGACGACGCCGACTATCTGAAAGCGATGTTCGAGGGTATTGCGGCGATCGAAGCGCTCGGCTATCGCCGGCTTGCCGAACTCGGTGCCCCCCGGCTGACGTCGGTCAGGAGCGTCGGCGGTGGTGCGGCCAATCCGGCCTGGACGGCGATCCGGCAGCGCAAGCTCGGCGTCGCCCTCTTGCCGGCTCTGTCGGACGAGGCCGCCGCCGGTACGGCGCGGCTGGCGCTGATGGGCGCAGGCGCAGCGGGGCTTTTATGACGGCCAAGATAATTCAGCACCTCGACGGGATCGGCGCGCTGGCCGAGCGCTACCAGGTGTTCCTGCTCGATCAGTTCGGCGTGCTGCACGACGGTACCAGCCCCTATCCCGGCGCGGTGGACGCGCTGTCGGCACTCAAGCGCGCCGGCAAGACCATCGTGCTGATCTCGAATTCCGGCAAGCGGGCGCAACCCAATGAGCGCCGCCTGCTGAAGCTCGGCTTCGCACCGGGAAGCTGGGACCATTTTGTCTCCTCCGGCGAGGTGGCGTGGCGCTCCTTCCACGAAATGGCGGCATCGAGGACCCTGCGCCCGCAGACAAAATGCCTGCTGATCAGCCGCGACAATGACCGTTCGGCTGTCGACGGCCTTCCCCTTGTCCTGGCCAAGGACGGCGACGATGCAGAACTGGTACTGATTTCCGCCAGCGAGGGCGATCGCTACGACCTCGATCATTATCGCCGGCTTCTTGGTCCGGCAGCGGCGCGCCAGGTGCCGTGCTTCTGCACCAACCCCGACAACATCATGCTGACTGCCGTCGGGCCTCGCTTCGGCGCCGGCCGGCTAGCCGATCTCTATGAGAACCTCGGCGGCAGCGTCACCCGCATCGGCAAGCCCTATCCGCAGATATTCGAGGCAGCGCTGGCGCTGGCGGGCAACCCGGAGCGCAGCAACGTGGTCTGCGTCGGCGACAGCGTCGAGCACGACATCGCCGGCGGCAACGGCGTCGGCGTCGCGACGACGCTGGTCCTGTCCGGCATATTGGCGGAGACACCTGATCTGGAGACTGTTTTCGCCACGCTGAACGCCCGCCCCGACTACATCGCGGATAGCTTCAGGTTTCGCTGAATTGTTAAGGCGAGACAAAGCTAATCGAGGTTGAAACGCCCGATCACCGGCACATGGTCGGAGGGCCGCTCCCAGCCGCGCGCCGGCCGCAGGATTTCATAGCCGGCAAACTGCGGCACCAGGTTTGGCGACGACCAGATATGGTCGAGGCGGCGGCCGCGATTTGACGCCTGCCAATCCTGTGCACGATAGCTCCACCAGGTGTAGAGCTTCTCCTCGTAAGGCACATTGAGCCGCATCAGGTCGACCCAGTCGCCGGCGAGCCGCATCGCTTCGAAATTTTCCGTCTCGACCGGCGTATGGCTGACGACGTTGAGCAGCTGCTTGTGCGACCAGACATCGTGCTCGAGCGGCGCGATGTTAAGATCGCCGACCAGGATCGAGCCGGAAACCTCGTCATGCTCGGCGCGGACGGCGTTCATCTCGGCAACAAAATCGAGCTTGTGCTTGAACTTCCGGTTGACGGCCGGGTCGGGCTCGTCGCCGCCGGCCGGCACGTAGAAATTGTGCAGCAGGATCGCCTTGCCGCCAGCCTTGACGGTGACCGACAGATGCCGGCTGTCGTCGATCTCGCAGAAGCGGCGCTTTTCGACCACCTCGATCGGCCGCCGTGCCACCGTCGCAACGCCGTGGTAGCCCTTCTGGCCATGGAAGGCGATGTGCTCGTAGCCAAGCTTGCGGAACGCCTTCTCCGGAAACAATTCGTCAGGAACCTTGGTTTCCTGCAGGCAGAGCACGTCCGGCGCCTGCTCGACCAGCAGACGCTCGACGATCGGCATGCGCAGCCGGACGGAGTTGATGTTCCAGGTAGCGACGGAAAACGGCATGTGGGGTTCCGGACAACGCAAGATCCGCCGGATGGCCCGACGGAAGTCAATCGCGGAAACTACTGCCAGCCGCGCACCGCAAAAACAAGACGGCCGCGCCTTGGGGGGCGCGGCCCATGACTTTCCAGAAATATCAATACAGGAACCAAGCCCAAGGTGTGCTGAGATTCAGGTCAGGCCGAGTCGGAGTCGAAGACGGGCGCGAAGCGACCAGAATGGTGGATTCCGAGAACCGGAGCGGAGCGTACTTTTGGGTACGTGAGCACCGGCCTACGCCGGCCGTAGCGTTAACTGCCACGACCGCTCATGAGTGCTTTGGCCGGCGAAGGCCGGAAGCGCAGGAAACCGCCGTTTGCAGGCCGGCATCACCTGAATATCGACACACCTTAGCGCGACTTGGTGTTCAGTTCCCGGTTGGCCGTATAGTCGATGGCAAAGGTGTCGGGCGCGAAACTGACGCCCTCCTTGGTGTTGAAGATCATCACCGTCGTGTCCTTGCCTTGCGCATCGGTGATGGTCCACTGCCGCAATTCATAGGATTTCGGATCGAACATCATGGTGATCTTCGAATTGCCGAACACCGATTTGTCGGCAAGCTGGATGGTGGTGAGATCGTTTTCTTCCTTAACGCTTCTGACGCGTCCGCCCGACAGATCGATCTTGTCGTCGAGCAGCAGCTTCAGCGGTGTCTTCGACAGCGGGTAGAGGTCGGAGGTCCGCAGCTTCTTGTTGAGGATGACCACCGACTTGCCGTCGGAAATCACCCTGAAATTCGAGGCGCCGTCATAGTTGAAGCGGATCTTGCCCGGCCGTTCCAGAAAGAACTTGCCGCCGGTCTGCTCGCCCTTTGGCCCGAACTGCACGAACTCGCCGCTCATCGATTTGACCGAGGAGAAATGATCGGCGATCTTCTGCGCCGTCGCCGGAACCGCTGCTTGCGCCGACGCCAGCAGCTGGAAGCCGGGCACGACGTTGACGGCCGCGGCACCGGCCAGGACCAGACCGAGGCCGAGCACCTGTCGGCGGGTTGGGGCGAAATCCCTGCTTGGGGCGAAAGATGCGTTTTTCATGCCGGTCACCATCATCTGATTGCTTGCTCGTTATATTGGTCTGGCCCCCCAGTTGGGCTTAAGTTTGGCGGGCGCGCAGCGCTCATCCGTTGCAACGCGCCGAGAGGTTCAAAGTTGCCGGCGCGGATGCGCTCTAGAACTTGTCGTCCTCCGTCGGCACCAGGATTTCGCGTTTTCCGGCATGGTTGGCCGGGCCGACAATGCCTTCCTTCTCCATCTTCTCGATGATCGAGGCGGCGCGGTTGTAGCCGATGCCGAGCCGGCGCTGGATGTAGCTGGTCGAGGCCTTGCCGTCGCGCAGCACCACCGCGACCGCCTGGTCGTAGGGATCGTCGGAATCCTCGAAATTGCCGACGTCGCCGCTGCTGCCACTGCCTTTGCCCGACGGCTCATCATCATCCTTGTCGTCATCCTCGGTGATGGCGTCGAGATATTCCGGCACGCCTTGCAATTTCAGATGCGCGACGATCCTCTCCACCTCGTCGTCGGAAACGAAGGGACCGTGCACGCGCTGGATGCGGCCGCCGCCGGCCATGTAGAGCATATCGCCCATGCCGAGCAGCTGTTCGGCGCCCTGCTCGCCCAGGATGGTGCGGCTGTCGATCTTCGATGTCACCTGGAAGGAGATGCGGGTCGGGAAGTTGGCCTTGATGGTGCCGGTGATGACGTCGACCGACGGCCGCTGCGTTGCCATGATGACATGGATGCCGGCGGCGCGCGCCATCTGCGCCAGGCGCTGCACTGCGCCTTCGATGTCCTTGCCGGCGACCATCATCAGATCGGCCATCTCGTCGATGATGACGACGATGTAGGGCATCGGCTCGAGGTCGAGGTTCTCCGTCTCGTAGATCGCCTCGCCGGTCTGGCGGTCGAAGCCGGTCTGCACGGTGCGCGAGATTCTTTCGCCTTTTTTCTCGGCCTGCTGCACGCGCGCGTTGAAACCGTCGATGTTGCGGACGCCGACCTTCGACATTTTGCGGTAGCGGTCCTCCATCTCTCGCACGGTCCATTTCAGCGCCACCACCGCCTTCTTCGGATCGGTGACCACCGGCGTCAGAAGATGCGGGATGCCGTCATAGACCGAGAGTTCCAGCATTTTCGGATCGATCATGATCAGCCGGCAGTCCTGCGGCGTCAGCCGGTAGAGCAGCGACAGGATCATGGTGTTGATGGCGACGGACTTGCCCGAGCCGGTGGTGCCGGCGACCAGCACGTGCGGCATCTTGGCGATGTCGACGATGACCGCCTCGCCATTGATGGTCTTGCCCAGCGCCAGCGCCAGCTTGGCCTTGGTGGTCTCGAAATCGCGGCTGGCCATGATCTCGCGCAAATAGACGGTCTCGCGCCTGGCGTTCGGCAATTCGATGCCGATGGCGTTGCGGCCAGGCACCACGGCGACACGGCAGGCGATGGCGCTCATCGAGCGGGCGATGTCGTCGGACAGGCCGATCACCCGCGACGATTTGATGCCGGGCGCGGGTTCCAGCTCGTAAAGCGTGACGACCGGACCCGGGCGCACATGGATGATTTCGCCCTTGACGCCGAAATCCTCCAGCACGCCCTCGAGCAGGCGGGCGTTCTGCTCCAGCGCGTCCTTCGACAGGCTGGCGTCGCGCACCACGTTCTTCGGTTCCGACAGGAAATGCAGTGACGGCATCTCGAATTTTTCCGAGCCGATCAGCGAGGTCTGCGCCTCGCGCTGGACCCGGGCGCCGGGTGCCGGCCGCGGCGCCGGCGCCTCGACGCGTGTCGCCGCATCGGAACGGAAGTTCTGCACCTTCGCCGTCGGCGCGACGCGGCGTTGGCCGGCCGGCTCGGGTGCGAAATCCATGTCGTCGTCATTGTCGTCGTTATCGAAGACATCGGCATCGTCGGGGTCGATCGAGGCACTGCGGTCGTTGACCATGGCGGCGAAGAATTCCGGCTCGACGCGGGCGCGCCCGCCCGGGCTCATCCGCGCCTCGGCGAACTCGGCCGATTCGACCCGTTCTGCCGCCCGCCGCCAGGCGCTGGCCCGCGGCTCCATCTCCGGCTCGAAATCGTCGCGCTCGCGCCGGCGCGCGGCGCGGCGACGCAGATAGGCCCGCAGCGACAGCCACCAATGGGTGATGGCGCCAAGCGCCAATATGCCTTCGTCGCCCTCGTCCTCTTCATTGTCGAAAAGCAGGTCGTCCTGCGGATCGGCAGCAGTGGGCTGATCAAGCACGGCAAAGCCGTTCTTGCGTGAAATCAGCGCCGAACCATACAGAAACAGCCCCAGCGCCGGTGCTGCAAGGAGCACGGCAAGCACGCTGGCGACGAGGCCGGTCGGATAGCCGCCGATGACCAGGCCGGGAATGTTGAGCACCATGTCGCCAAAGACGCCGCCGAGGCCGGTCGGCAGCGGCCAGGTCTTGGGCGGCACCACGCAGCCGGCAATTGCCGCGCCAAGCAGCGAAAACCCGAACCAGGCCAGCGCCCGTTTCGGCAGCCGGTCGACGCCGCGCGCGGTAAACAGCAGAAATCCCCAGATCACCGCCGGCACCAGCGCCGCAACGGCGGCGAGTCCGAAGAACTGCATGGCAATGTCGGAAAAGACGGCGCCGGCATAACCCATTGCATTGGTGACGATATTATCGGTGGCGTGCGAGAAGCTCGGATCGGCGACGTTCCAGGTGGCAAGGGCGGCGACGCCGAAGCCAACCAGAGCAAACAGCCCGGCACCGACCAGCCGCCCGACCTGGCGCCTCGCGAACGCCCGGATGCCGTGCCCCGTATCGGCCAGCGCAAACGGTGCTGAAGCCCCTGAACGCATGCTCTTCCTCGTCTGTCGTTGCCCGGCCGGGCGCGGACGCGCAACACGGCAGATTCGGCTGTCAGACTAGCGGCGGGAAGGTTAAGGGCGCATTAACCATGGGCAGCCTGCGTCTGCGGAACGGGCGCAGGATGTCATGCCTGACTTCCTGTTCAAACGCGGCGGTGATCCTGCGACAGGCATTGGCAACCACGCTGACTCGGCGAAAATGGCGGGCACGCTGGAGCCGCTGCGGCAGATGTTTCACGCCGCCGACGGATCGAGCACCTTGATCAAGCGATCGTGATCGAGCCGTCACGGCCATCCGCGCACAAAAAGAGGCCCGGAAGATTTCCGGGCCTCAAGGCGTGAGCCCTTGCGGGAGCATCACGACGGGATGGGACGTCGCGAGGCGGCCGAGGCCGCCCCGGACGAGCTTACGGGTGATAGGCCACTTCGCCGTGCGAGGTGAGATCGAGCCCCTCGCGCTCTGCATCGGCTGTCGGACGCAGGCCGACGATCAGGTCGACGATCTTGTAGAGGATCGCGCTGCCGATACCCGACCAGAGGATTGTCACCAGCACACCCTTGAACTGCGACATCAGCTGGGTGGCCGTGCCGGCGTAGCCGGCGGCGAAGTCGGCTGTCGAGTAATCGACGATGCCGGCGCCGCCGAGAGCGGGATTGACCAGGATACCGGTGCCGAGCGCGCCGATGATGCCGCCGATGCAGTGGATGCCGAAAACATCGAGGCTGTCGTCGTAGCCGAACTTGTTCTTCACCACCGAGACGAAGAAGTAGCAGACGCAAGTGGCGACGAGACCGAGCACGATGGCGCCCATCGGTCCGGCAAAGCCGGCGGCAGGTGTCACGGCGACGAGGCCGGTGACAGCACCCGAAACGGCGCCAAGCATGGATGCTTTGCCGCGCAGCAGCGTTTCAAGCACGATCCAGGTCACTGCCGCCGCCGCCGTGGCGACAAACGTATTGACCATGGCCAGCACGGCATAGGCGTTCGCTTCCAGGTTCGAACCGGCATTGAAGCCGAACCAGCCGACCCACAGCAGCGAGGCGCCGACCATGGTCAGCGTCATCGAGTGCGGCGCCATGACGTCCTTCTGGTAGCCGATACGCTTGCCGATCATCAGCGCGCCGACAAGGCCGGCAATGCCTGCATTGATGTGAACGACGGTGCCGCCGGCGAAGTCGATGGCGCCGAAGCCGAAGATGAGACCCGACGGATCGCTATAAGCGCTCGGGCCGCCCCAGAACCACACCATGTGCGCGATCGGGAAGTATACGAAGGTGACCCAGAGGATGGTGAAAAGGATCACGGCGGAGAACTTGATGCGTTCGGCGAAAGCGCCGACGATCAGGGCAGGCGTGATGCAGGCGAAGGTCATCTGGAAGAGAACGAACACCAGTTCGGGAATGGCCACGCCCTTGGTGAAGGTTTCGGACACCGTCGTCACGTCGACGCCGGCCAGAAACATCTTGGAAAGGCCACCGACGAAGGCGTTGCCGGGGGTGAAGGCCAGGCTGTAGCCGTAGAAAACCCAGACGATCATGACCACGCTGGTGATGGTGAAGACCTGCATCAGCACCGACAGCATATTCTTGGCGCGAACCAGGCCACCGTAGAAAAGGGCAAGGCCGGGAATGGTCATCAGCAGCACCAGAATAGTGGAGATCATCATCCACGTCGTGTCGCCCTTGTCGACGGTGAATGCCGGCGCCGCTGCCGGTGCTGCCGGAGCCGCTTCCTGAGCGAACGCAGCAACCGTGCCCAGTGCAGCGAGAGCGAGCGAACCCAAAACGGCCGCGCGTCCCGTTATCTTCAAGGTGGAAGGAATATTCATTGAACTCTCCATTGGAATACGTGTCCGCGGCTCAAAGCGCGTCGGTGTCTGTTTCGCCGGTGCGAATGCGCACCGCCTGGTCGATGCCGAAGACGAAGATCTTGCCGTCGCCGATCTGACCGGTCTTGGCCGCCGCGGTGATGGCTTCGACGGCCTTGTCGACCATGTCGACGGCGACCGCGACTTCGATCTTGATCTTCGGCAGGAAGCTGACCGCGTATTCCGCCCCGCGATAGATTTCCGTGTGCCCCTTCTGACGTCCGTAGCCTTTTACTTCGGTGACGGTCAGGCCTTGGATGCCGACTGCGGTGAGCGCCTCGCGCACCTCGTCGAGCTTGAACGGCTTTATGATTGCCATCACGATCTTCATAAGGTTTCACCCTTTGCTGTTGCGGGTCCCCGCGTTTGCACGACTTCGCCGATCCCCATGAGAGCCGGAGAGTGCCCGCTAGGATTCAAGCTCCGTGCCAATTGCCGAAGCAGGGTGTTAAGCTGTTGTTAAACAACGAAATCGGGAAGGTTTGTCGGCTGCCTGTTCACAGTCGCGTCAATGCAAATGCTTAAAAAATAGGCAAAATTCGAAAAATGCCTACTCGGCAGGCGGCCGCTTCAGCCGGATGAGTCCTTCTTGGGCAACCGAGGCGATCAACGTGCCGTCGCGGGCAAACAGCGAGCCGCGGGTAAAGCCACGCGATCCTTGCGTCGACGGGCTGTCCTGCGTGTACAGCATCCAGTCGTCGAGCGGGTGGCTGCGATGGAACCACATGGCGTGGTCGAGGCTCGCTGCCTGGATGTCGCGATCGAAAATGGCGCGGCCGTGGGCAAAAGTCGAGGTGTCGAGCAACGTCATATCGGAGAGGTAAGCGAGCACGGCCGCCTGCGTGGCGCGGTCGGCCGGCACCGGGCCGGTGGTGCGGATCCAGATGTTCTGCTTCGGCTCGAGCTTTTCCCGGCTGGTGTAATGCTTCAGCATCACCGGCTTCATCTCGATCGGCCGGTCGCGCTCCCAATAGCGCTTGATGCCGTCGGGCACGGCTTCGCCGAACTTGCCCAGCAATTCGCGCTGCGACAGCAATGTGTCGGGCGCCGGCACGTCCTGCGGCATCGGCACCTGATGTTCCAGGCCGACCTCATCCTGCTGGAATGAGGCTTCCAGCGAAAAGATCGCCTGGCCGTGCTGGATCGCGACGACGCGGCGCGTGGTGAAGGAGCCGCCGTCACGGATGCGGTCGACCTCGTAGATGATCGGCACCTTGGTGTCGCCCGGTCGCATGAAATAGCCATGCAGCGAGTGCACATGGCGCTCGGCCTCGACCGTTCGCTGCGCGGCGACAAGCGCCTGGGCGATGGTCTGGCCGCCGAAGATGCGCTGCCAGTCGAGCTTGGGGCTGCGACCGCGATACAGGTTGTGTTCCAGCTGCTCGAGGTCGAGAATGCCGAGAAGCTCGTCCATGGCTGCCGTCATCTTGACCTCGCCGCAAAATTACCATGGCGGTTTCCGACAGGAACAGCGGGCAGTCAAGGGCGGAATGCCCGGCGACAGTCAGGCTGCGAAAGGAATTGCCATGGTGGACAGCAAGAATTCGCTCGACGTTCTGGTCGCCGGCGCCGGCTATATCGGCCTGGCCGCCGCCGTGTCTCTGAAGCAGGCGCGGCCGAGCCTCGCCGTTGCCGTCGTCGACGCAGCACCCGCCGGCGTCTGGCAGAAGGACGGCCGCGCCTCGGCGATTGCAGCCGCCGCGTGCCGCATGCTCGACCAGCTCGGCGTCTGGAACGAGATAGCGCCGGAGGCGCAGGCGATCACCGAAATGACCGTCACCGATTCGCGCACAACGGATCCGGTCCGTCCGGTGTTCCTCACCTTCGACGGCGAGGTCGCGCCCGGCGAACCCTTTGCGCATATGGTCGCCAACAAGGATTTGAACGGCGCCTTGCGCCGGCGCGCCGAACAGCTCGGCATCGGCATCATCGAGGGCGTCGCCGTGCGCGCCTTCGATACCAACGGCGCCGGCATCACCGTGCATCTTGCCGATGGCGCGACGCTTAAGGCGCGGCTGCTGGTCGCCGCCGACGGCGTCAACTCGAAGCTGCGCGACATGGCCGGCATCAAAACGGTGAAATGGGAGTATGGCCAGTCCGGCATCGTCTGCACGGTGGCGCATGAGCGGCCGCACAACGGCCGCGCCGAAGAGCATTTTCTTCCGGCCGGCCCCTTTGCCACGCTGCCACTCAAGCCGGGCAAGGACGGCACCAACCGTTCGTCGATCGTCTGGGTCGAACGGTCGCAGGATGCCGAAAAGCTGGTCGCAGGCGACACCCTGGTCCTGGAGTATGAGCTCGAGCACCGCTTTGGCCTCAAGCTCGGCGAAATCCATATCGCCGACAAGCCCCGCGCCTGGCCGCTCGGGCTGACCATTGCGCGCGCCTTCGTCGCGCCGCGCATCGCCTTGGCCGGCGACGCCGCCCACGGCATCCACCCGATCGCCGGCCAGGGCCTCAATCTGGGCTTCAAGGACGTGGCGGCACTTGCTGAGGTGGTGGTCGAGGCCGACCGGCTCGGCCAGGACATCGGCGCGCTCGACGTGCTTGAGCGCTACCAGCAATGGCGGCGCTTCGACACGGTGCAGATGGGCATCACCACCGATGTGCTGAACCGGCTGTTTTCCAACGATTTCGGCCCGCTGCGTACGTTGCGCGACGTCGGTCTTGGCCTTGTCGAACGCATGCCGCGGCTGAGGGGGTTCTTCATCCGCCAGGCGTCAGGTCTGTCCGGCGACACGCCGAAGCTGTTGAAGGGCGAGGCGATCTGATCCATCTCACAGACATGCCAGGATGTGTTGAGATTCAGGTCAGGCCGAGCCGGAGTCGAAGACGGGGCGCGAAGCGACCAACAGTGGCTTCCGAGAACCGGAGCGGAGCGTGCGTTTGGGTACGTGAGAATAGGAAGCGCAGGAAGCCACCCTTTGCAGGCCGGCATCACCTGAATATCAGCACACCCTAATTGACCTCGAAACCGAGCTTCTGGCGCAGCCGGAGCATGCGCTGGTCGGAAATCTGCTGGCTTTGCCCGCCGACTTCCGTGACACGGCTGACCATCTGTAGCAGATCGTTCCTTTCAGCCGCGTCGAGGCGTTCGCGCAGGAACGGTGCCAGCTTGTCGATGACGACCGTGGCATCGTCGATTTGCGAGGCCGCCCATTTGGCGTAGATCACCGCTTCATCGGTCTGCTTTTTGTCGGCAATCTCCGAGATCACCGATCGAATGGCAGCTTCGCGTTGCGGCAGCACCGGACCATGCTCGGAAACAATGGCGGTGATCAGCGTCGCCGCCGCCACGACCGGATCGTCGATCGCCGTCAACGGCGAGAGCGCCGCCTGCTTGCGCAGTTTCTTGCGGCGGACATTGCCCTGGACGCGGCCAACGACGTCGGCAACCTCACGCGCCGCGTCGTTCATGGTCTTCAGCCGGTACCACCAGAACGCCGCTGCCCCCAGCAGGCCGATTGCAGCAATCAATATATGCATGCCCAAGATCCCCAATCTCAGGCGACGATAAGAGAAGTGTCGTTTCGCTTCAACACGCAAAAGTTGCGTCAATTGAAGAAACGAAAGCCTGCGCCAGTCGCCGGCCGCCGACATCTCTACGACCCCGGCACATTGTAGATCGCCCGCACCTCGATCGTGCCGATTTCTGCCAGCGGAATGCCGCCGGCGATCTCCAGCGCCTCGTCGAGGTCCCCGGCCTCGATCATGACGAAACCGAGCAACTGCTCCTTGGTCTCGGCGAAGGGGCCGTCCGTGACCAGCCGCTTGCCTTTGCGCCGGCGCACGGTCTTCGACGTCTGCACCGATTGCAGCGCCTGCGCGATGATCAGCCGGCCGCTTTGCGCCACCGACCTGTCATAGGCCAGCGAATCGGCGTCGAGCTTGGCCAGCCTCGCAGGCGTCATTGCGTAGAGATCTTTTTCTTCGCCGTAGACCAGGCAAACGTATTTCATCTTTACCTCCATTCCTGGGTTGAAGCGGCAGCCGAGGCTAGGGAAATCTCGGCCGGGCCTTTGCCCGCTGTATGATCGAGCCCCGCTGCATAATCCAGAAAGGACACCGCAATCCCGATAATGGCAATCGCCGCAAGCAGCCGGCCGAAGCCGGAAGGCGGCAGGCGCGACCAGTCGGCTTGTTGTTCACCGGCCCTGTGGCTGGTGTTTGTCCAGTGAGCAGAAAACAGATTGTTCATGTGATCCTCCATCCAGCCACCAATTCCATGGCCCGCAGGACGGCCGGGACAGATGGAAGTCGACATTTTTGCACGCATATTTTTTTCGCGATTTTTTTCCCGAGCGATTTTTTTGCTTGACCATGATGTGTCACGCTGCCGCCGATACGAAAGCGCGGGTGGCCTTCGCTCCAGCGCGCGCTATAGTCGACTGGATGCCGATCACGGGCTCAATCACGACAATCAAGGAGGAATTGATGGACCGCACCGCCAACGCCGTTTGGAAAGGCAGTTTCAAGGAAGGCAAAGGCACGCTCGAAACCCAGAGCGGGACGCTGAAAGGTACGCCCTATTCTGCCAAGATGCGTTTCGAGGACGAGAGCGGCAAATCCGGCACCAACCCGGAAGAGCTGATCGCCGCCGCCCATGCCGGCTGCTACGCCATGCAGCTTTCGCATTTCCTCGCCGAGAACGGCACTCCGGCTGCCGAGCTCGACGCCAAGGCCGTGGTAACGCTGGTCCCCGGCACCGGCATCACCGGCAGCGCGATCACGCTGGTCGGCAAGGTGCCGGGCATCGATGCCGCCAAGTTCAAGGAACTGGCCGAAAAGGCCAAGGCCGAATGCCCAGTCTCGAAAGCGCTCGGCGCCATCAAAGTATCGCTCGACGCCAGTCTCGGGTGAGCCGTAAGCAAACCTGCATCGAACAGCCAGTCGATGATTGGCGACAGCATAGCGGCCATCCGATCTCCCTTGCGGGGGGCTGGCAGGATAGAGGGAAGATCGCGGCTTTATTCCAGCTTGGGTTGCTCGCCCCACGACAGTGGGGAGAGGTGTCTCGGCGAAGCCGAGACGGAGAGGGGAACCGCGCTCTATGAAGCCCCCTCTCCGGCCGCTTCGCGGCCACCTCTCCCCCGCTTCGCGGTGGGCGAGGAACCCAGTCTTGAGAGTCGGGGGCCCCACGGGCTCCCATCATGCCCGGGCGTAACCCAATGTCAGTTCTTTAAGGCCGCAGCGCGCACGTCCGACGGCGTCGCGTCATAGCGCCGGCGGAACGCCCGGTTGAAATAGGAAAGGTCGTTGAAGCCGGCATCGAAGGCGATTGCCGTGATGCTGCGGTCGGCATGAGAAGGATCGCCCAGCATGCGATGCGCGCGCACTAGCCGCTGGCGCAGCATGAAGTCCGACAGCGACGTGCCTTCGCTCTCGAACAGTTTTCGCACATAGCGGGCGCAGAGATGGTGGCGGGCGGCGATGTCTTCGGCCGACAGCTCGCCGTGCCCGCCATGGGCGAGGATATCGGCCTTGATGGCGCGCAGTCGCGCCACCCGCACGCCGCGGCCACGCGCAATTTCGGCGGCATCCCTGGTCGCCCCCATGGCAAGCGCGGCAAGGTCGAAAATGTGAGTCGCGGCCAGCTGCCAGGTTTCCGGCGTCAGCGCATCGTCTGCATCCTGGATCGACTGGACATAGTCGAGCAGCAGCCGCATCGCCCCGCTCGTGGTCGGCAACGGCTGCATAAGCACCGAAGCCGGATCGCCGATCAGCGGCGAAAGCTGCCTCAGCGAGAAGCTCATATTGACGAAGCGCATGCCGCCGGGCTGGATGAGGTTGAGGCCGACCTCTTCGCCGCTCATCATCAGCGCCCGGCCGTTGCCGATCGGTTCCTCGCGGCCGCGATGCTTCATGACGCTCGCGCCATCGAGCGCCGCCAACAGGATGAGGTCGTCGCTGTCGATCAGCGGCATCGAGTGATGCGCCCGGAATTCCGAGGAAGTGCCGGTGGCAATGCCGAGGCCGGGCAGCGCACGCACTTTCATGTCGACACGCGTCGGTGCGAGCGGATCGAGCTCGACCTTGAGGACCGTGCGGCCGTAGACCTCGCGCATCACCTCGACGCGATCTTGCTCCGGAAACGCGTCCGTCATCAGCCTGAACGAGGTCGTCGCATTCATCGGCATCCCCCAGCCCGAGAGCGCGCTGATATGCGCCGAGCCCCCTGAAACGTCAATACAGGGCCGTTTAGGCCGTTTTTAGGGCCGTCTCGTCCAAGCCGGCTTGTCTCATCGGACGTAGTTTGCAGCCCGTTTCCAAAACCGGAAATCCATCGGCAATGACCACCACAAGGGGGTTCGATGTATCACCTGCAACTGCTCAGGACGCTGTCGGCGGTCGCCTCGGCGGGCTTCAATCCGCGCGTCTATCTCCTGTCGCTTGCGCTCGGAAAAACCGCCACCGATCATCGCGACCTGAAGCTGCCGCCGCGCATCAGGGAGCGTCAGCCATGAGCCTGCGATATGCTTTTTTGGCGGCGCCGATGCTGTGCCTTGGCCTTTCCGGCTGCGTCGGCCTCAATCCGATTTCCGCGGCTGTCGGCCTCGGCGGCATGGCGGCGGCAAACTCCATCGGCATGGCGCAATCGGGTGTCATCAGCCCGCAGGAGCAGGCGAAATATGCCGGCATGTCCTGTGCCGAGTTGCGGCAACAGGCCGCCGGCTACGAGGAGGCCAGGAACCATGGGCCTTCGCCGAAGAAATATGGCGGCATGGCACCCCCCGGCAAGATGGCGATCGTCAACAATGTCATAGCCACGCGGCTTGCCCATCTGCACAAGCTTATCGCGAACAAGGGATGCTGACCGGCTCCTCACCCGCGCGCCTGGCGGTTTTTGTCACACTGGCGGGGCCTGACCGGTTGCCTGGCCGTCGGCCCGGCCGATGCCGCCGGCCAAGGCAAGGGGCGGACAGCCCGTTCGCGCCAGGGCTCGATACCACCAGCACTTGTCGGCAAATGGGGCTTTGCAGTCGCCAGCGGCGATTATTGCACGACGCTCGGCCATTGTGCGCCGGGCAGCGGCGGCAGCATCTCCTTCACCTTCAGCGCCAACGGGCGCACGCAATATGCGCTGTTCGAATCCTCGCTGGTCGACGGCTGCGGCCAAATCCAGTCGCTGACGCTGAAGACGGGCACGACGACCGTGCACGGCTCGACGCTGGTCTTCACGCCTAAGGCCGGAACCTACAAATCCGTCAATGGCTGCCGGCCCGATCTGACCGGCACCTGGAAGTTCGGCGCCGGCGACCTGAAGCCGGTCTCGCTGAGTTGGCAGCTGAATGGCCGGCAGTTGCGGCTGGTCGATCCGGGGGGCGAGGCGAGCGGCGTCTACAGCAGGAGGTGAGGTCGCGATTCAGTGCCCCTCCCCGGTCAGCGCGTCGAGGCGGGCGCGCAATGCCGCGACCTCCTGCTCGAGGGCCTGCACGCGCATTTCCAGATCCGAGGCCGGCAAGGGCAATTGCTGGGGCGCCGCGGCAGCCGACAGCTGCACCGGCCCGCTGAGCAGTTGGACATAACGGTCCTCGCGCTGGCCCGGGCCGCGGTCGATCTGCTGCACCAGCGGCGGCCTGCGGCCGATCAGCAGATCGAGATTGCCGCGGAGCTCGTCGATCGACGGCAGCCGCGCCATGCGCTCGCTTCGTGCCAGCAATTCATAAGCCGTCTGCGGGCCGCGCAGCAGCAACAGGCCGAGCAGCGTGATCTGCGCCGAGGTCAGGGAAAAGCGCTGCGCCACGACATGCTCGTAGCGCTCGACGCGCGACGCGAACACCTGCCTGACCAGGCCCTTCTGCTCCAGCTGGCCAAGCGCCCGCCTGACCTCGGCCAGCTCGACCGACATCACCGGCTCGCGCGCCGTCTTCTGGTTGGCCGCGGCAAGTGCCGCATTGAGCGTCAGCGGATAGACGTCGGGCGTCAGCTCCTTCTTCTCGATCAGGCAGCCGAGCACACGCGCCTCGATGGGGGAGAGGATGGGAAGCTCATCGCTCATTGAAGTTCAGCCTCCCGGCGGTAAAAGTCGGTTGCAAGGACACGGTTTCGCGCCTGGCGGGCTTCATCCCGGATCACGCCGGCAAGGTTCATTTCGTGGTGACCATAGCGCGCCTCAAGATAGCGCGCGATCGCCGTCGGGATGAGACCGGTCCCCATTTCCCGCGTCTGGCTTTTGCGGTCGATCAGGCTGCGGATTTCATCGCTTGCCTGCGCTGGCATCTCGATCTGGTCGATGCACTCGCCAAGGTTCATCGGCGGTAGACCGGCGAGGCCGCGCTGCTCCATCCAGTCCAACGCGACCAGTGGTCGAATGAGATAGAACAGCTTCTTCAGCTTCACCTCGCCGGAAAAGCTGCCGATCTTGGCAACATGTGAACGCGCCAGGCCGAGATAGTGACGCGCTACTTTTGCCGGATCGACGATCTCGGCAAGCAGGTCGAGAAGGCGCCGCCGAAATCCCGTGACCTCTTCGTAGACGATTGATGATTTTGCCCATTCGACGATGACGGCATTGCCGCCGAGCCCGAGCAGCAAGGCCTTGCGCAGATCCCAGCCACCGGCATCGATCTCGCCTTCGATGGGAAATTCGATCACGTCGCGTGCCTGTTCCAACACAAGGTGATCCGATGCCGGCCTGACATAGACGAAACGGCAGTCATAGTCGCTGTCGGGAGACGGGAACCCCCAGGCGCGGCTGCCGCTTTCGATGGCGAACAGGATCGTCACGCCTTGCGTTCGCACGACATCGAGTCGCGCCCGGATCGCCGCGACGGCGTCAGATGAAAAATCGGCAGGTAGCTGCTTCATCTGCTGCTAAACCCGTCGCTCCACCATCATCTTCTTGATCTCGGCGATCGCCTTGGCCGGGTTGAGCCCTTTGGGGCAGGTCTGGGCGCAGTTCATGATCGTGTGACAGCGATAGAGCCGGAACGGGTCTTCGAGATTGTCGAGCCGCTCGCCCGTTGCCTCGTCCCTGGAATCGATCAGCCAGCGATAGGCCTGCAGCAGCGTCGCCGGGCCGAGATAGCGCTCGCCGTTCCACCAGTAGCTCGGGCAGGAGGTCGAGCAGCAGGCGCACAATATGCACTCGTAGAGCCCGTCGAGCTTTTCGCGGTCCTCATGGCTCTGCAGCCATTCCTTGGCCGGCTCGGGCGACACCGTCTTCAACCACGGCTCGATCGAGGCGTGCTGGGCGTAGAAATTGGTGAGGTCGGGCACAAGGTCCTTGACCACTTGCATGTGCGGCAGCGGGTAGACCTTGATCGCGCCGGAAATGTCGTCGCAGCCCTTGGTGCAGGCCAGCGTGTTCGACCCGTCGATGTTCATGGCGCAGGAGCCGCAAATGCCTTCGCGGCAGGAACGGCGCAGCGTCAGCGTCGGGTCGATCTTGTTCTTGATCCAGAGCAGCGCGTCGAGCACCATCGGCCCGCAATCGTCCATGTCGACGAAATACGTGTCCATGCGCGGGTTCTCGTCATCGTCCGGCGACCAACGGTAGATGCGGTATTCGCGCAGGTTGGTCGCGCCCTCCGGCTTCGGCCAGGTTTTTCCGGCCATGATCTTCGAGTTTTTCGGAAGCGTGAGTTCGACCATTACCTCAGGTCCTTTCGGATGACGAGCTTCAGCCCGGACCAGATCTCGTTTATCGCGGCGACCTTGACGTCGACGAGGTCGAGCTTCAGCGCCTCGGAACGAATAACGTCCTCGCTGACGTCGGTCGGCACTTTCGATGCCTTCTTTGGCCACGACACCCAAACCATGCCGTGCCGCTTAATCGCCGCTTCTACGTCGCCAAGACGGTCCTCGATTTCGACACGCCGCCGGGCGAAAGCATGCACGGCATCGTATTTCTCATGAACGCCTGAAATCGCTGACCAGTTGGCCAGCCGGTCGAGCTCGGCAAAGTCCACTGCTTCGGCAAGGTCGTCCAGCTCGGGCGGCAAGGCGACGAAGGCGGCAATCATCCCGTCCTTCAGGCCGAGCTTGGCCGGAAGGGGCGTGCCGGAATATCCCGTTGTCGTCAACGCCACCCTATTTCTCCGCGTGAACGTAAAGGGAATTTACGAATCCCGTACAACTGCCGTATACGCGCACTTCCACGGCTTTCCCCACGATTTGCCTTCTCGCGGCCCGGGCTGGCAAATGCCCGTCCCCTACCACGCAACTAACCGGCCCGTTGCCTTTCTCGAACCAAAACCTGTTTGACGATTGCGCGCTGGAGGCGTCCCTCCAAACCGGGATGTCGTTCACTGACTTTGATATTTTATCAGCGTTATCATAAACATAGACGGTATCAGCCGACGTTGCGCAGCCGCTGACGGCAATGGAAAGCATCGCGACCGCCAGCAGCCTCATCTCAATACACCCTGGCCTTTGGCGCGATCTTGGCCGGATTGATGCCGCCGTCTGCCTCCTTGAGCAGCGTCTCGGTGTGCACCGGCCGGTAGCTGAGCGCCACCTCGCCGGCCTCGTTGAGCCGGGCCAGCGTGTGCTTGCGCCAGTTCGCGTCGTCGCGGGCCGAAAAGTCCTCCCGCGCGTGCGCCCCGCGGCTTTCCTTGCGCGCTTCGGCGCCATAGACGGTGGTGATAGCGTTGGCCATCAGGTTTTCCAGCTCCAGCGTCTCGACCAGGTCGGAGTTCCAGATCATCGAGCGGTCGAACACCTTGACGTCGCCGAGTTCACCCCAGATCTGCGAAATGCGCCTGCAGCCGCTTTCCAGCGATTCCTGGGTGCGGAACACCGCAGCGTCCTCCTGCATCGCCTTCTGCATCTTTTCGCGTAAAACCGCTGTCGGCGTCGAGCCGTTGGCGTGCCGCAGCCGGTCGAAGCGGTCCATGATCTTTTCGACGGCGGCCTCGTTTGGCGAGGGGATCGCCGATGTGCGGTCGATCACCTTGCCGGCCCGGATCGCCGCCGCACGGCCGAACACCACCAGGTCGATCAGCGAATTCGAACCCAGGCGGTTGGCGCCGTGCACCGAGGCGCAGCCGGCCTCGCCGACGGCCATCAGCCCGGGCAACACCTGGTCCGGGTTCAAGGCGGTCGGGTTGAGCACCTCGCCCCAGTAATTGGTCGGCACGCCGCCCATATTGTAATGGACGGTCGGCAGCACCGGGATCGGCTCCTTGGTCAGGTCGACGCCGGCAAAGATCTTTGCCGATTCCGAAATACCCGGAAGCCTCTCGTGCAGCACGGCCGGGTCGAGATGGTCGAGATGCAGGAAGATGTGGTCCTTCTTCGGGCCGACACCACGGCCTTCGCGGATCTCCAGCGTCATGCAGCGCGAGACCACGTCGCGCGAAGCAAGGTCCTTGGCCGACGGTGCGTAGCGCTCCATGAAGCGCTCGCCTTCGGAATTGACGAGATAGCCGCCCTCGCCGCGCGCGCCCTCGGTGATCAGGCAGCCGGCGCCGTAGATGCCGGTCGGGTGGAACTGCACGAACTCCATGTCCTGCAGCGCCAGGCCGGCGCGTGCGGCCATGCCGCCGCCATCGCCGGTGCAGGTATGCGCCGAGGTGGCCGAGAAATAGGCGCGGCCATAGCCGCCGGTCGCCAGCACCACCATCTTGGCCGAAAAACGGTGGATGGTGCCGTCGTCGAGGTTCCAGGCGACGACGCCGGTGCAGGTGCCGTCCGGCTCCATGATCAGGTCGAGCGCGAAGTACTCGATGAAAAACTGCGCATTGTGCTTCAGCGACTGACCGTACAGCGTATGCAGCATGGCGTGGCCGGTGCGGTCGGCGGCAGCGCAGGTGCGCTGCACCGGCGGCCCTTCGCCGAAATTCATCATCATGCCGCCGAACGGCCGCTGGTAGATTTTCCCGTCCTCGGTGCGGCTGAAGGGAACGCCGTAATGCTCGAGTTCATAGACCGCCGCCGGCGCCTCGCGCACCATGTATTCCTGCGCGTCGGTATCGCCCAGCCAATCCGAGCCCTTGACCGTGTCGAAGAGATGCCACTGCCAGTTGTCGGGGCCCATATTGGCGAGCGAGGCGGCGATGCCGCCCTGAGCGGCGACCGTGTGCGAGCGCGTCGGGAAAACCTTGGTGATGCAGGCGGTGCGCAGGCCCTGCTCGGCCATGCCGAGCGTCGCACGCAGGCCGGCACCGCCGGCGCCGACGACCACGACGTCGAATTTGTGGTCGACATAGCTATAGGCGGAAGCCGTATTGGCGTTCTTCGCGTCCTTGGCCAAAAATCAGCCTCCAAATGCCAGTTTAAGCAGCGCGAAGACCGAAGCGACGCCGACGACTACGGGAAAGAATGTGTTGAGCGCGAGCAGCGCCAGCCTGGTGCCTTCGCCATGCACATAGTCTTCGATGATCGCCTGCATGCCGAGCCGCATGTGGTAGAGCACCGACAGCAGCACCAGCGCCAGCACCAGTGCCACGAACGGATTGGCAAGTGCGGCGCGCACCTCGAGATAGCTGGCGCCGTTGAGTGCGATCAGGAAGCCGACGAAGAACAGGACAAGCGGGATGTTGGAGATCGCCGTCAGCCGCTGGCGCCAGAAATGGCCGGTGCCCTCGCGGGCCGAACCGAGGCCGCGGACCTTGGCCAGCGGCGTGCGCATGTCGGTGTTCTTGCCGCTCATCTCAGGCTCCTCGCGCCATGTAGCCGGCGATCCAGATCAGCAGCGTCAGCGTGACCGAGCCGGCCAGCGTCGCCCAGGCGATCCTCGAGGCGGTATGCTTTTCCAGCCCTGCCCCAGTGTCCCAGATCAGATGGCGCACACCGCCCAGCATGTGGTGCATCAGTGCCCAGCTGTAGCCGAACAGCACCAGCCGTCCCAGCCACGAGCCGAAGGCCCAGTTGACGGCATTGAAGGTCGCCTCCGAGCTCGCCGCCGCCATCAGCCACAGGGCGACCAGCAGCGTGCCGAAATAGAGCGCCCCGCCGGTGATGCGGTGGACGATCGACATCGTCATGGTGATCGGCGGCCGATAGACGGTCAGGTGCGGCGAAAGCGGCCGTTCGCGTCTGGCAAATTCGCGGGTGGCTGGTGATTTGCTCATGGCTCCCCCAGTTCGGCGTCTCTGGAGCCTCAGGTGGAAATGCGGCATTACCGCTTCCGGTTGCGACTTCGGACAGCCGGTTTCTAATGCTCTTTTTGCACCGCGTCAAAGCCGGAAAACCGTTTTGAAAACGTAATTTAGTCTGATGAAAGCGAAGGTTTCAGCTTCAATCGATTAGGGCTGTGGCCTTGAGCCGGCACAATGTCGCTGCACTGCAAAATATGGCTGCCGCGCCGGGTCGATCAGCGTGTACAGGCCACCGGTGAGGCACCGCCCTTCATCACCAATGCGTCGCGCCCGTCGATCACGATTGCGTCATGCGCCTCGCCGTACCGGCTGGTCTGATTGGCGGGTGAGGCCGGCAGCTCGGAGCTGGTGCCGTCCGGGCCGAGCACGCGCACCGACGTGCCGAGATTCTCGATGGTCATCATGCTCCCGTCGGCGCATTTGTAGGTCGCCGTGCGCGGCTGCGGTGTCGATTCGGTTGGAGCGATCGCGACAGAAGCGGCCACTGTATTCCCGAGCTTGGGCGCACTGGTCTGCGGCGTGCAGGCGGCGGCAGCCAGCAGCGAGGAGACGGCCAGCGCTATCCGAAACGTGCGGCGTAATCTCATATGCTGCTTCCCCGCGCCTCGAAACCGGCCGCGATGCCCCGGCAAGCCGCCGGATTTCATGCTTTTTGAGTCGCGCTCGATGCCGGCGATGGTGGGAACAAGCATGGCCGAATGATGGCCGGTGGCCGCTCGAATATTAACCATGTTTTCCGAGACCTCGCGGCGGCGGCGGTTGCCCTCTTAACAAAGGTTAATAAAAGGTTAATTTCTGATTCGAGGAGGCTTGCCTCTCAGCAATGGAGCAGCTCGCCATGCATTCGAATTCAGCAAGATCGTGCCTTCGCGGGTTCCTATTGGCGGCGCTCGCCGTCGGCATCGCCGCACCGACATTCGCCGGAACGCGCCACCACGACCGCGTCTATGCCGATTCCTTCGGCAACCTGGTCATCGAAAGCGCCGCCGGCTACAAGCGCATCCTCGTCGGCGAGGGCAAGCTCGCCAAGGAATTGTCCGACTACACCAGCGCCGGCCAGCCCGAGGTGATCTATGAAAACGACTCGGATGAGGTCCGAAACGGCGACTGCTACAGGCCGCCGGTTTTCGTGAAGGGCCGCAGCTATATGTACGGCCTCTCCGACGGCGAGATGCCGGAGCTCAGCCCGTGCCGCTGACGGCCGCGCTGCCGTTTGTCGCCGGCGCCGGCTGGGCAGCAGCCGGCCCGGCCGAGACACGCACGCAATCGCGGCCGCTGCCCTTCGCCTGATAGAGCGCTTTGTCGGCGCGCCGCAGCAGGTCGGAAAAGCTTTCGCCCGAACCAAGCTCGGCAACGCCGAAACTGGCGCTGCAGCGATGATCCGCCGGCAGGCAGTCGATGGGCGTGGCACCGAAGGCGGTACGCGTGCCCTCGGCGAAGAGCCGGGCGGCGGCGAGGTTGGTCCCCGGCAGGAAAATAGCGAATTCCTCGCCGCCGATCCGGCCGGCGACATGATGGTCGGCCGCGGCATCGCGGAGAAAACCGGCAAAGGTCTCGATGACCCGATCGCCGGACGCGTGGCCGTACGTATCGTTGATGCGCTTGAAATGGTCGAGATCGGCAATGACCAGTGCCGCCGAGACAGCCCGCCGCATGGCGTCGCGCAGTGCGATCTCGGCATGGCGCTCGAAGCCGCCACGGTTGAGCAGCCGTGAAAGCGTATCGGTTTCCGATTTCGACGTCGCCTCGGCGAGCACGTCGCGGACCAGGATAGCCAACGTCACCAGCGCAAGCGCCAGGCCGAACACGGTGCCGATAGACTGCGACACCAACGCGTAGCTGGTCTGCGCATAAGATTGCGGGTTGGCGCCCCAGCCGCCAAGCGCATGGGCGATGAAGGGTTTGCTGGCGAACTGCAAGGTGCTGGCTGCCAGGACAGCCATCAGCATATAGTCGAGCCGCTCGCGTCTTTGCCTGGACGACAAGACGATCGTCAGCCCGGTGAATTGCATGGCCGCATAGGGAAACTGGTAGGCCGCCATGCGCACAAAGGATTGACGTTGCAGGTCCTGTACGACGTAGACCGCCACGGTGGCGAAGACCAGGAAGAACAGCATCGGCGGCCAAGGCGGCGAAACGCGGTATTTCTGGGCAAGCCCGCCATTGAAGGCGACGGTTGCGCCAAGGAAAGCGGCAAAGGCGGCGACAACCACGGGGCGCGCATTGTCGAAGGCGGGAATGCTGAACTCGATGGCGAAATAGGCCATGCCGAGCACATAGCCGAACGCCAGCCAGCGCGCCGACACCCGTCCGGCGTCATAGACCGCGATCGTCATGAAGGCCGCCGCCAGCAGCCCGGCAACGAACAGGTTGATCACCAGGATGAAATTAGCGCTGCCCATGGCGTTTTGGCACTCCCCGCCGAACAGCAAATCACCGAGGCGCGAAAAAGACGTTAATTCGACGCCGCCGCTGACGCTCCGCCGGCACCGGTCCGATTGGGAAGGACGACCGTTTCAGCCGCTGATAGGACAGGCACACGCTGTCGCGGCCATTTCCTTTGGCTTTGTAGAGCGCTTCGTCGGCGCGCCGCATCAGCGGGTCCAGCCCTTCGTCGCTAGTGCGGGCGGCCACGCCGAAGCTCGCGGTCACTCTTGTGTCGGGCGGAAGCCCGTCGATTCTGCCCGCCGAATAGAGCGTGCGAATGGTTTCGGCAAACAGTCTTGCCGCGCCAAGGTCGCTGAGCGGCAAAAGCACGGCGAACTCCTCGCCGCCGATGCGGCCGGCAACGCCGCCCGTGCCTGCAGCCAATAGAAGCTTGGCGGCGAAGTCGGCGATGACGCGATCCCCGGCTGCGTGGCCATGCTGATCGTTCAGCGCCTTGAAATGATCGAGATCGGCCAGCACCAGCGTCGCCGGCAACCGCGCCGTGGCACAGTGCTGCAGGACCAGCGTGGCGCGTTCCTCGAAACCGCGGCGGTTGAGCAAGCCCGACAGCGGGTCTGTCAGGGTTTCTGTCTTCAGGGCCTTCATCACATCGAGCGCGGCGGCGCCGAACAGGCAGAGTGCAATGAGCAGCGACAGCAATGCATGCGACAGCAGCGCCGTCGTCCAGTAGGACGAAGTGTAAAGCCCTTCATAGCTGGTGAACGGCCCATGCGCGATGACGACAGCAAGGGTCCGCGCCAGGAAGTTCAGGCCGGAAAGCAGCGACAGCACGAACAGGATCATCTCCGTCGGGCCGTTGTTGCGCACCACGCGCAACTCGGCGGCGACAACCAGGCTGATGCCGCCGAAGCTGAAATTGATGGCAAGGATCCGCCACGTGATATCCGGCCGGGCAAAGAGAAACCATGAGACCGCGGCCAGGCCGCCGCCCGCCAGAATGCCGATCGCTGGATACGGCACGCGCCGCCCGTAGCGCGCGATGACCGCGCCGGCGAGACAGCAGGTCGCGAAGGTGAAGCATAGGATGGACATGAGCTTGGTCGGCGCCATTCCGACCGGCAGCGTGAAATACTGGAGCAGGAAGCCTGCGGCCGAGGCCGAGTAGCCCGCTGCCAGCACGATCAGATAGGGACGGTGGCGCTGATAGAACCACAGCACGAGAAATGCCGCGCCGAGTGTAAGGGCGATGCCTGGATTGAGCAGCGCTATGAGCAGGCCGGTGTCCAAGCGCTGTAATTTCCCCTCGCTTCCCCTCAGGAGACGTTAGAGCGGAAGCCCAAACAAGCGGTTAAGCGAAAGCGAATATACGACAGGTGCGTCGACAAAGCCGCTGGGCGGAACCGCGAACGGCGAGCGGCGTTTCACGACGGCAACCAGGAGACGCTCCGATGGCCGACACGATCATGCTGACCGATCACGATGCAATTCGCTCATGGGCCGCGGCGCGCGCCGGCTTTCCGGCGATCGTCGACGTGTCGCCTGAAGCCGGAACGCAGCCCATGCTGAGGCTGGTTTTCGGCCAGCATGCCTACCAGGACCAGGATGAGGCCGAACGCCCGGTCAATGCCGGCGGCTATGAACTGGTCGAATGGGACGAATGGTTCAAGCTCTTCGACGAGCGCCAACTGGCGCTGGTCGTCGCAAAGGACCAACCCGGCCGCCGTGAGGGATTCCACGAATTCGTCAGGCGCCCCGGCTGAAGAAATGCCCGAACCGCACTGCGGCTCGGGCAACTCATATCCGACTGCGCGCGCCTGCGCTATTTCCACTCGCGGATATCGACGAAATGGCCGGCGATCGCTGCTGCCGCCGCCATTGCCGGCGACACCAGATGGGTGCGGCCCTTGAAGCCTTGGCGCCCTTCGAAATTGCGGTTCGAGGTCGAGGCGCAGCGCTCATGCGGCTTCAGCCGGTCGTCGTTCATGGCAAGGCACATCGAGCAGCCCGGCTCGCGCCAGTCAAAGCCGGCGGCGACAAAGATCTTGTCGAGGCCTTCGGCCTCGGCCTGTTCCTTGACCAGGCCGGAACCGGGCACGATCATCGCGCTGACCCGCGGATTGACCTTCTTGCCCTCGATCACCTTGGCGGCGGCGCGCAGATCCTCGATGCGGCCATTGGTGCAGGAGCCGATGAAGACGCGGTCGAGTTCGATATCGGTTATCTTGGTGCCCGGCGTCAGGCCCATATAGTCGAGCGCGCGTTGCTTGGAGGTGCGCCTGTTCTCATCAGTGATGTCGTCCGGGTTCGGCACGATGCCCTGGACCGAAACGACGTCCTCGGGCGAGGAGCCCCAGGAGACGATCGGCGGCAGCTTTGCCGCGTCGAGCACGACCACCTTGTCGAAATGCGCGCCTTCGTCGGACTGCAGCGTCTTCCAATAGGCGAGCGCGGCATCCCAGGCTTCGCCCTTGGGGGCGCGCGGCTTGTCCTTGACATAGGCGAAGGTGGTCTCGTCGGGCGCGATCAGGCCGGCGCGCGCGCCGGCTTCGATCGACATGTTGCAGATCGTCATGCGGCCTTCCATCGACAGCGCACGGATCGCCTCGCCGGCATATTCGATGACATAGCCGGTGCCGCCGGCCGTGCCGATCTCGCCGATGATGGCGAGGATGATGTCCTTGGCGGTGACGCCTTCCGGCAGCGCGCCGTCGACACGCACCAGCATGTTCTTGGCCTTGCGCTGGATCAGCGTCTGCGTCGCCAGCACATGCTCGACTTCCGAGGTGCCGATGCCATGCGCCAGCGCGCCGAACGCGCCATGCGTCGAGGTGTGGCTGTCGCCGCAGACGATGGTCATGCCGGGCAGCGTAAAGCCTTGCTCCGGCCCGATGATGTGGACGATGCCCTGGCGGATGTCCTTCTCGGAATAGTATTCGATACCGAAATCCTTGGCGTTTTTGGCCAGCGCCTCGACCTGGATGCGGCTTTCCTCGTTCTTGATTCCAAACTTGCGTTCCGGCGAGGTCGACACATTGTGATCGACCACGGCCAGCGTCTTTTCCGGATGCCGAACCTTGCGGCCGGTCATGCGCAGGCCTTCGAAAGCCTGCGGGCTGGTGACTTCGTGGACGAGGTGGCGGTCGATGTAGAGCAGGCAGGTGCCGTCGTCCTGGCGGTCGACCACATGGTCGTCGAAAATCTTGTCGTAGAGGGTGCGCGGTGCGCTCATTCGCGTAAATCCGTCGATTTAAAAAAAGGAAAAGGACGCCGGTCGGCCCGGCGAAACAGCCTGGCGAGTCTGCCTTAGCTAAGTCGGCTGGTCAGCGCCCCGCAGACGCGCGCCGAAAATCGCGACGGCAGGCGTTTTCTGTCCTGCAGCACGAAACCCTTATAGGCCGGATCGCCAAAAAGCTCTTCCATGGCGCTGCTCTTATCAATGTTTTGGCTTTTCAGCAATCGTGGCGGCCTTCGCAGGCGCTTCACAGCACCTCGAACACAAACGTCTTCACCAGCGCGTCGGGCTCGGCGATCGCATAGCAGCGGAACCATGGGCTCTCCTCGACCGGCCGCCATTTTTTCGCCTGCTCCAGTTCGTCAAACACGGCTTGAAACCCGCCGCTTTCAAATACCTGGTCACGGACGGTGAAGATGGCGTGGCCGCCCTTCCTGGTGATGCGTACCAGTTCACGCAGGCCGGACGCCGGCGCGTGGCTGATGGTGAACACGCCGGTCGAGAAGAAGGCGCGAAAATACCCGTCCGCCCAGGGCAATGGCCCGCCGAGCATCGCCTGTTTCAGCTCGCTGTAGGCCTGCCGGCTGCCGGCGATTTTCAGCATGTCCTCCGACAGGTCGAGCCCGGCAATGTCGTGGTAGCCGAGCGCCTTGAGCGACGGCCCCGACAGGCCGGTGCCGCAGCCGGCGTCCAGCAGCGGCCCTTCGCCTGACGGCACGTGGCGCGTCACCCAGGCGGCGATCAGGAACGGCAGGAGATAGCCGAGCGCCGCGGTTTCGCCGTCATAGGTCGCAGCCCATTGCGCATAGGCCTTGGCGAGCGCCTCAGGCGTGTCGGCCGTGTAGACCGCTTCCAGCGCCGCATTGGCTTTGTCGATGATCATGGTTCTCCCCGGTCGCATTCGTTCGATGGTAGCGCCGTTTTCGCCTGTCTTCTATTCCCCATGCTGGTGCCGCAGCCGCTTCTCCAGCGCCCGCAACGCCAGCGACAGACCGACGGTCAGGATGAGATAGATATAGGCGACGATCGAATAGGTTTCGAAGAAGCGGAACGAACCGGCGGCGTAAATCTTGCCCATCTGGGTGATGTCGGCGACGCCGAGCACCGAGACCAGCGAGGAATCCTTGACCATGGCGACGAAATCATTGCCGAGCGGCGGCAGGATGGTGCGGATCGCCTGCGGAAAGACGATCAGCCGGAAGCGCTGCGTGCGCGTCAGCCCGAGCGCCTTCGCCGCCTCGATCTGACCCTTCTCGACCGCCTGGATGCCGGCGCGGAAGACCTCCGAGATGAAAGCGGAATAGCCGATGGTCAGCGCCATGATGGCGCGCCATAGCAGCGACACGTCGCGTACCAGCAGCTCACCGAACAGGCCGGCGCTTTGCAGCGGCGCCGTCAGCGCGTTCCATGCCGCGACGAAGGCCGGCGCGCCAGCAAAGGCGATCCAGAACAACAGCACCAGGATCGGCACGCCGCGGATGATCTCGACGTAGAAGCGGGCGATCTGGCTGAGCCAGCGTGAGCCCGACAGCCCCATCAGCGCCACGCCAAGCCCGATGGCGCAAGCCAGCGTGAAGGCGACCACGGTGACGAAGATGGTGACGCCGATGCCCTTGGCGACGGTCGCGAACACCTGGGCATAGAGGTCGCTGGCGGCGATGAAGATGGCGGCGGCCAAGGCGATCGTCACGGCCACGGCAAGCCACCACGGGAAGTCGGATCTGGCGGAGGCTGGGGGCGCCGGCGGCATCAAGCAATACCGGTGACAGAGTCGCCCAGAGTCAGCACGAGTTCCCGCGCATCACCGGGCACCCGCGACAAAAGTCCTACTGCCCCATCTTGTAGTCGAGGAACCACTTCTTGTTGAGCGCGTCGAGCGTGCCGTCGGCCTTGAGCGCGGCGATTGCCGCGTTGACCGGCTTCACCAGGTCGGAGCCCTTGGGGAAAATGAAGCCGAAATCCTCGGTGCCGAGTGGGCCGCCGATCAGCTTAAGGCCGCCATTGGACGCATCGACATAGCCCTTGCCGGCAGTGCCGTCGGTGAGCACGACGTCTACGTCGCCGGACTTCAGCGCCTGCACCGTCGCGCCGAATGTCTCGAGCAGCTTGATGCGCGGATTCTGTTCATTGCCGTCGAGGACGCTGTAGACCGCGGTGTAGAACGGCGTGGTACCGGCCTGCGCGCCGATCAGCCCGTCCTTGAAGGCAGCGAACGTCTTGGCATCGCTGAAGCGCTTCTCGTCGCCGCGCACCAGCATGAACTGTTCCGAGCGCATATACGGGTCGGAGAAATCGACCTTCTGCTTGCGGTCGTCCTTGATGGTGATGCCGGTCATGCCAATGTTGTACTGGTTGTCGGAAACCGCCTGGATCATCGCGTCCCAGGAAGTATTCTGGTACTCGACCTTGAAATTCAGCCGCTTGGCGATCTCGTTCATCGCGTCATATTCCCAGCCGATCTGCTTGCCGGTCTTGGCATCGATGAACTGCAGCGGCGGATAGGCGTTTTCCGTCACCACCACCACTTTCTTGCCGCCGAGGTCGGGCAACGCCTGCGCCATAGCCGCGACAGGCACAAGAAGGCAAGCCAGCAGGCCGGCCAGCAGCAGTTTCGAATTGATCATGACTATGCTCCCCAGGAACTGAACCGCCTCGATCGGCCGAGGCATGCAGGAAAATCCGGCGCCGACTTTAGCTTTCCGCAGGCGCCTTGCAAGCCGCTCCGATGCGCCGCTCGGCACGAAAATGGATTTCCGATGCTTTCAACGACGGCATTACGGAACGATCCGTATCGATTGCGGGACTGGCAAATCGAATCCACCTCGCGAAACAAAAAGGCGGCCGAAGCCGCCTTTCCGAAAACATGGGTTTTGAAGACGCCTTATTCGGCGGCAGCTGTTTCCGCGGCCTTGGCTGCCTCGTCGGCGGCCTTCTTCTCGGCGGCGTCCTGCGCTGCCTTCTCGGCGGCCAGCGCCTGGGCGGCGGCCACCTTCTCGGCCTCGATGCGCGCCTTCTCGGCGTTCAGCGCATCGCGCTCTTCGTCGTTCAGCTTGCGGGCGCGCACGCCGGTGTTTTCCGAAATACGGGCCGATTTGCCGCGACGATCGCGCAGGTAATACAGCTTGGCGCGACGCACCTTGCCGCGGCGCACGATCTCGACGCCCTCGACCATCGGCGAATAGACCGGGAACACACGCTCCACGCCTTCGCCGTAGGAGATCTTGCGAACGGTGAAGCTCTCCTGGAAACCGGCGCCGGCGCGGGCGATGACGACGCCCTCATAGGCCTGGACACGGGTGCGGGTGCCTTCGGTCACGCGGACCTGGACGCGCACGGTGTCGCCGGGCTGGAATTCGGGAAGCTTGCGCTTGGCTTCGATCTTGGCGGCCTGCTCGGCCTCGAGCTGACGGAGGATATCCATCTCATAAATCCACTTCTTGTTCTTCCGACAGTCAGAGCGTCCGACACTCGCCTTGCAGTCGCATCGACCGCTCGGCTATGCCCTTCGTTCGAGAACGTCTGTTCGAGAACATCGGGCAGGGGCGACTACACCGTCATTGTTGACGGGCCAGAAGATCGCTCTTGGCAGATTTTCTTCCGGTTCGGCGCGCACATACAGCTATTTCGGCGCTTTGTCACGCCTTCGCTGTTTCTTTTTTGGCGCTGCTTCTTTTGACTGGCGCCCGCTGTGGCAATCCCATGATCGCTTGTGGTCCAGGGGGTTGCGCCCGCGCGTCAAGCTTTCTAAGCCGGAAGATAAGCATTTTCCTCCAGCGACGACACCCCTCATGTCAATCTTGGACGCGGTCCTGCTCTTTCTCGCCGGCTTTCTATCAGGCGCGGTCAACGCAGTTGCCGGCGGCGGCACGTTCATAACCTTTGGCGCCATGACCCTGGCCGGCCTGCCGCCGATCGTCGCCAATGCGACATCGTCGGTGACGCAATTTCCTGGCTACATCACCTCGACGCTCGCCTATTGGCACGACATCAAGCATTTCTGGCGCGGCGCACTGCTGCTCAGCCTCATTTCGGCTTTCGGTGCGCTGTCTGGCGCGCTCATCCTTCTAGGGCTCGACAACCCGGCGTTCCGCGCCTTGGTGCCGTGGCTGCTGCTGGCGGCGACGGCGTTGTTCGCTGCCGGGCCATGGCTGAAGCCGGCGCCCAAGCCGGAGCATGAGGCCGCGGTGGGTTCGCTGGTCGGATCGCTGGCGCAGTTCGCCACCGCCGTCTATGGCGGCTTCTTCGGCGCCGGCATGGGCGTCATGATGCTGGCGACGCTCGGCCTCACCCAGTCCGGCGACTATCACCGGCTGAACGCACTGAAGAACATGCTGGCCGTTGTCATAGCTGCGGTCGCCATCCTGGTCTTTGTCTCCGGCGGCGTCATCGCCTGGCTGCAGGCGATCATCATGATCCCAGGCGGCGCGCTGGGCGGCTATGCCGGCGTCTGGATCGCCAGGCGCGTGCCACAGAACGCGGTGCGCGGCTTCGTCATCGCGGTCGGCCTGTTCCTGGCGTTTTACTATTTCGACAAGGGCTGAGCGGCCAAAAGATCCGGCCTTCGCTCTTTCGTCAGCTTTTCCGCCTCGGCCCGCCGCCAGGCGGCGATCTTCTTGTGATTGCCCGAAGTAAGCACCTCCGGGATCGGCCGGCCCTCGAACTCCTGCGGCCGCGTGTAGTGCGGATGTTCGAGCAGGCCGTTCTCAAAGCTCTCTTCGTCGCCCGACACCGCATTGCCCATGACGCCGGGCAGCAGCCGCACCACGGCGTCTAACAGCACAAGTGCCGCCGGCTCGCCGCCGGACAGGATGAAGTCGCCGATCGAGACTTCCTCGAGGCCTCGCGATTCGATGACCCGCTGGTCGACGCCTTCGAAGCGGCCGCAGACGATCACCGCACCCGGCCCGGCGGCGAGCTCGCGCACGCGTGCTTGGTTCAGCGGCTTGCCGCGCGGGCTCATCAGCAGGCGCGGACGTGGATCGCCCGGCGGCGAGGCATGGTCGATGGCGCTGGCCAGCACGTCTGCCCGCATCACCATGCCGGCGCCGCCGCCGGCCGGCGTGTCGTCCACGGTCCGGTGACGATCGCGGGCAAAGTCGCGGATCTGGATCGTTTCGAGCGACCAAATGCGGGTCTCGAGCGCGCGCCCGGCCAGCGACAGGCCCAGCGCGCCGGGAAACATCTCGGGATAGAGCGTCAGCACCGAAGCCGAAAAACTCACCGGTTGCCTCCGGCGTCCCTCGGCCCGCGCGGCCTGCCCTTGGGGTCGAAACCGTCGTCACCGGCAGGCTCGCCGTCCTCGTTCTCGACCAACCCTGCGGCGGCCGGATCGATGCGGACAAAGCCGCCGGCGATCGACACTTCCGGAACGGCGGCCTGCGTGAACGGGATGAGCACGCCTTTGCGCTCGGCAAGCGTCACGTCGAGAATGTCGCCGCCGCCGAAATTATGCACGGCGACGACCTTTCCGATGACCGCACCAGTGTCATCCTTGACCTCCAGCCCGACGAGGTCGGCATGGTAGAATTCATCCTCTTCGCCCTCATCCGGCAACACCGAACGGTCGACGAACAATTCGGTGCCGGCAAGCGCCTCCGCGGCATTGCGATCGCTGACGCCTTTGAAACGCACCACCACCACCGTGTTGGCAGGCCTGATATCGACGATCTGGAAGGCGCGGCCATCCCTGGCGTAGAGCGGACCGTAATCGGCCAGCGCCAGCGGGTCGCCGGTAAAGCTCTTGACGCGCAATTCGCCCTTGATGCCATGCGCGGCACCGATCACGGCCATCTGGACGGGGTTTTGCGGCTTGCTCATCTGCGGAAAATCCTTTGCCTTGCTCTAACCCCAGCCCGTCGTCATTTCAATGATGCCGCTCTTCACCGCTTCCTAACCCGCGTGCCGGAAGATGGCGGAGAACTGGAAGAGCGCAATGCAGGAATTCCTCATACCGGCAAAACCCGATCTACAGGCGGCGCGCGAGGCCTGGCTGAAGATGCTGGCGCGCGAACGACGGCTGTCGCCCGAAACCGTCGAGGCCTATGAGCGCGACACGCGCCAGTTGCTGCATTTCCTGACCGGCCATTGCGGCGGCTCGCCCGGCATTTCCGACATCGCCGATCTGCGCCCCGCCGATCTGCGCGGCTTTCTCGCTGCCCGCCGTACCGAGGGCGCCGGCGCCCGCACGCTCGGGCGCGGCCTAGCCGGCATCCGCTCGCTGCTGCGTTTCCTGGAACGGCGCGGCCTCGCCAATGCGGCAGGTGCGGCAGCCCTGCGCGCGCCGCGACAGCCGAAATCGCTGCCCAAGCCGCTGACCGCAAGCGATGCAAAACACGTCGTCTCGGTGGAAGGCCAACTGGCGGAGGAGCCGTGGATCGCCGCGCGCAACGCCGCCGTGCTGACCCTGCTCTATGGGTCCGGCTTGCGCATTTCCGAGGCGCTCGGCCTGTCGGGCGCCGATCTGTCCTCGCCTGGTGAGACCGTGCTGCGCGTCACCGGCAAGGGCGGCAAGACGCGGTTGGTGCCGGTGCTGCCGGTGGCGCTGCGGGCGATTGCCGAATACCGCCGCTTGTGTCCCTATCATCTCGATCCCAAGGGCGTGCTATTTCGCGGTGCCCGCGGCGGCCCGCTGAACCCGGCAATCGTTCAGCGCGACATGGCCAAGCTGCGCTCGGCGCTCAACCTGCCCGACACGGCGACGCCGCATGCGCTGCGCCATTCCTTTGCAACGCATCTGCTTGGGCGCGGCGGCGACCTGCGCACCATCCAGGAGTTGCTCGGCCACGCCAGCCTGTCGACAACCCAGATATACACCGGTGTCGACAGCGCCAGGCTGCTCGAGATTTACGAAGCAGCTCATCCGCGTGCGTGATGGATGCTTGATTGGTGGCCATCTCGCAACAATTTTGATGCGCCGATTAACCGTTTTGCCGCTTTTTGCGCCTAGAACCGCAGCATGAAACGCCTCATCGCCATCGCCGACCGCGCGACCCATGTGTCGTTGAAGCTGCTTGTCGCGCTCAACGCCCTGTTTTTCCTCTCCTTCCTCATCATCGCGCTGCTCGCCGCAGGCAAAGCACGCGCCGAGATCCCGGTCTGCGCCGGTACCGATATGCTGGGGGCGCTGCAAAAGGACGACCCGGCCACCTACCGCAAGATCGAGGCGGACGCGGCAGTGACGCCGAACGGCAAGGGCCTGCTGTGGAAGCTCGAAAAATCAGGCGAAAAACCGTCTTTCCTGTTCGGCACCATGCACGTTACCGACCCGCGCGTCACCACGCTGCCGCCCGCCGCGCAGAAGGCATTCGATGCGGCTGGCACCGTCATCATCGAGACCACCGAAGTGCTCGACAAGCAGAAGATGATGGCCGCACTGCTGAAAGAGCCGGATCTGATGATGTTCACCGACAAGACGACGCTTTCGTCGCTGCTGTCGCCGCAGGATGCGGCGGTGGTCAACAAGGCGCTCGATGCGCGTGGCATCCCGCCAGCGACCGTCGCCAAGATGAAGCCCTGGTTGCTGTCGGCGATGGTGGCGCTGCCTGCATGCGAAGTCGCCCGCCAAGCTGGCGGCGCACCGGTGCTCGACGTCAAGCTTGCCAAGGACGCCGAGGCTTCGGGCAAATCAGTCGAGGGGCTGGAGACAATCGCCGACCAGTTGCGCGCCATGGCTTCGCTGCCGATCGCCTTTCACCTGAAGGGGCTGGTCGATACGCTGAAGCTTGGCGACAAGGTGAACGACGTCAACGAAACCATGATCGTGCTTTACCGGCGTGGCGACACTGGCATGTACGTACCGCTGTTTCGGACCGTCATTCCCGAACAGGTCGACGACCAATCGGGTTACGCCGAATTCGAGCAGACCATGATCACCAGCCGCAACAAGGTGATGGTCGATCGTGCAGCGCCGATCCTCGCCCACGGCAATGTCTTCATGGCGGTAGGCGCCATGCACCTTCCCGGAGCGCAAGGCTTGGTCGAGGGTTTCCGCAAGACCGGCTACACGGTGACCGCCGTCAACTGAACAACACGGCGGAGTTGCACACCGAATCATTGCCGTGGCGCGCCGGCGGACCACCCGCGCTTCGTGCCAAGAAACTGAAAAAGGTTCGGTTTGGCTCGATCGAACCCATTTTGCGGTGGAAATGCATGCCTGCAAGCGATTCCGGATCAGAATTGCCCTGTTTTCGGCGTTTTCAACGCCTAATGTGAAACCGATTCAACGATTGTACGTTGATGGCTATTACTTGATGTTTTTCATCCACGGAGGACACTTTTATGGCGAACACACCCAATCCGAACGACCCATTCACCTCACCGGGTACCGCACGGCCACGCGGCGGCGGCAGCGGCTGGCTGATTGCCCTGGTCGTCGTTATCCTGGCAATTGTCGCCTATTATGTTTTTGGAAGACGTAGCGAGGCACCTGCGCCTGCCGAACCGCCCGCAGCCAGCACACCGGCTCCGGCTCCAGCACCTGCCGAGCCGATGAAGCCAGCCGAACCGGCTCCTGCGCCAGCTCCGGCAACACCCGCTCCGGCTCCCGCTCCGGCAGAACCTGCACCCGCTCCGGCCCCTGCGCCAGCCCCGGCCCCGGCCCCGGCACCAGCACCGGCCCCTCAGTAATCAGACTGCCGACTTAATATATGAACGGCCCGCTGAAAGGCGGGCCGTTTTGTTTTTGGGAACAGCCGTCGATGGCTCGTCATCCCAGGGCGGAGCGAACGCGAAGCGGAGCGCAGACCCTGGGATCCATGCCGTGACATCCGCCGAAGAATGCAGTGGTGCAGAATCACCGGTTACCAGCCGATGCGAAGAGGCACTCGATTCTGGTTCGCCGGAACACTGCCGCTTAGGTAACGGCATGGATCCCAGGGTCTCCGCGACATCGCTCCGCTCCTGCTCCGCCCTGGGATGACGAATCGCGGCTGTTTCAGCCAATCTCTAAGGATAGTGTCCTGAAGGTTCTGCAAAAAGTTTTGGAGAGAGAACGGCGCTTGCTCTGAAGGGCGAGCGGCCATGGCACGGTGGTGACGTTGCAATCACCGATTCCCGTGGAAGGGGAAGTGCCATGACCAATCGAGAAGTTAAAC